>CATXSD010000041.1 GCA_958402075.1 Mediterranea massiliensis
GAAGACGATGCAGTGGAAGACGATGTTGTCCTTGCCGATGAAGTGGATGAGGCGTGTCTCAGGGTCTTTCCACCACTTCTCCCACGAGTCGGGCAGCAACTGCTTGGTGTTGCTGATGTAGCCGATGGGGGCGTCGAACCACACGTAGAGCACCTTGCCCTCGGCGCCTTCTACGGGCACGGGGATACCCCAGTCCAGGTCGCGGCTCACGGCGCGCGGCTGCAGACCCATGTCGAGCCACGACTTGCACTGGCCGTAGACGTTGGGACGCCATTCCTTGTGGTCTTCCAGAATCCACTTGCGCAGCCAGCCTTCGTGCTTGTCCAGCGGGAGGTACCAGTGCTTGGTTTCCTTCATCACGGGCTTGCTGCCGCTGATGGCGCTCTTGGGGTTGATGAGCTCCGTGGGGCTCAGCGTGGAGCCGCACTTCTCGCACTGGTCGCCATAGGCACCCTGGGCGTGGCAGCGGGGACATTCGCCGGTGATGTAGCGGTCGGCCAGGAAGGTCTTGGCTTCCTCGTCGTAGTATTGCATGGAGGTCTTCTCAATGAATTCGCCCTTGTCGTAGAGCTTGCGGAAGAAGTCGGAAGCCGTCTGGTGGTGTATCTCGGAGGTGGTGCGTCCGTAGACATCGAACGAGATGCCGAATTCCTTGAACGAGTCGCGGATCAGCGTGTGGTAGCGGTCTACGATGTCCTGCGGCGTGCAGCCTTCCTTCTTGGCGCGGATGGTGATGGGTACACCGTGCTCGTCGCTTCCGCCGATGAAGATGACGTCTTCCTTCTTGAGGCGCAGGTAGCGCACGTAGATGTCGGCGGGGACGTAGACGCCGGCCAGGTGTCCGATGTGGACGGGACCGTTGGCATAGGGCAGGGCCGATGTCACGGTAGTACGTTTGAACTTTTTCTCCATATTGTTGCTTCTCTTTATGTGACTGATAATATGCGGCAAAGATAAGGTTTTTCCACCATTTTCCCAATTCTTTCCAGTTTTGCCCTCTATCTTTGCAACAGAAAACAATTCGATGGACGCGTGGCGATGAGGCTGGAGGCCTTTCATGCCTGGTTGGCCGGAGAAGAAAAAAAGAGAAGATTATAATTAAAATAGAGAATGATTATGAAAGTAAGAAAATTGTTAGCGTTTCTCCCTATTTTGCTGGGAGTATGGATGTTGTCAAGTTGTGACGACGAAAAGAGAATCGATTTTGGCGATTTGCCCAATGAAGCCCGTTCTTTTATAGAGAGCTATTTCCCTGATGCCGACATTCTTTCCATCATTCAGGAGAAAGACGACGGACGGAAGGAATATCAGGTGAAGTTGTCCGACGGCACGGACATGGAGTTCGATGAAAGCGGGGCATGGACCAGCATTGAGTGCTATTTCAGTCCCTTGCCAGCTGGTATCCTGCCGGCAGCCGTACTCGACAAAGTCGAAGAACTGCATCCCGACGGCTATGTCAATGGAGTCGACAAGGAGTTGGGCGGCTATGTGGTAGAAGTGACAGCAGTCGACGGCATTGACTGGGACATGCGCTTCAACACCCAGTTCGAATACGTGTCGCAGAGCCAGGACAGGCGCGATTGATGGATTTTCGTCCGATAGAAATAGAGAAAGGCTGTTTTCTTCATGGGAAAGCAGCCTTTTCTTGTGGGGAAAACGATGCTTTCCGCTATTTGCGGTAGCCCTCCGTCATAAAGTTTACTCCGTCATACGCATACTTATACGCATCGGCCATAACGACGGCTTCTGCGGAATCGTGTTCCTTCACATACGCATACAGATCGGCGAACTCCGCTTCCAATGTCCGCGAACGGACGATGTTCGACCAGTAAAAGAACCAGAACTGAAAGCGATGCCCGATACGCAGTCGGGATAAACAGGTGAAAATCCCCTTCCGGCTTTCGCTGTCGGCAGACAATGCCTCGCCGACCAACTCTCTGAGATAGCTGGGGGCATCCGCATCCAACTCGCCGCCGATGCAAAGGTTTACCAGACGTTCGCAGTATTCATCCGTCGGTATTGCCTTTGCCATTTCCCCCAAAGCGTGTACATGCTTGTCGGCCCTGTCATAAAAAGGTGCTCCGTACTGATAGGTCGCGATGAACTCCATCCAATTCTTGGGGAAAGCATCGAAAAAGACCCGTTGGTTGGCTGGTGAGCTCTCCTGCTGCCATGCGGCATAGGCCTGAGCCAACTTCGTTGTGTCGACAGCTACATACTGCGCTTTCGCATAAAGGGAAGTACACAATGCCAAATAGATTACAAATGACTTTTTCATAATGGAAGTAGATTAGAATGTTTTGTGAGAAATATTCAACTTGTCATCACGTAATGAAGATTCAGTAAATAACTAATTACAGGATTCTTTGTTACGCTCAGAACGACAGATCTAAAAAGAGAATTCACAGATCAAATCTGTTTAATGCTATAATCAGACTTGTATTACGGGTACTAATTGTTAATTGTTATTGTGATTCCACCGGATCCGTATTTATCTAAAAAATCGGTCAATGAATTTAAAGTTTTTCTACTGTTAGATACGGTATACTCATTAGTTGCAGGATTGTAGCTTCCACTTTCTCCAGGAAGCAAGCATCCTTCCGTATCTTCTCCGGTATTACCTGCATGAATTATGATTCCTGATCTTCCAGGAACATTCATAACTTCATAATAACCTGATTCACCATGATAGGTAGACGGCTTTATCTCATAAGTACCAGCTTGTATCGCAGTATCAGATCCAGGGATAGTACAGGAATCTTCATTTACGGCAGGCTCCAAAAATACTCCAGTCATACCTTCTACCACATTCCCATTTTCATCATAAGCCATTGCACCCCAATAGCTTAATGTAGAACTACTTCCCAGTCCAGAACGAGTTGTAGTTATAACAACTTTATAATTACCATTTACCGCCTGTTGTCCCTTTTCATTGATGCTCGGCATTTCTTTTGCCAGTTCATCTAAATTTTTTTGCTTCAAAGTTTTCATAACATGTCTTTCCATTTAAGTTATACAATCAATGACTTCTTTATATAAAGAAACTGTTTGCTTTAGCATACGAATCTGTGTAAAGCGTTTTTCGTAAAGCTGACGTGCTCGTATTCCCAATCCTTTGCGAAAAACCTCATCTTCTATCAAGCGGATAATGTGTTTCACCATACCGTCTGTATCTACTTGCAAACCGGTTGGCTTGGAGAAGTGTACTCCTACTTTTAAAGCATCTATACCATCGGTGAACATTTCGTCCAGTCCGTCTACAGCAGTCGTGATGATTGGAAGTCCGAACATACACATTTCAATAGCAACGTAGCTACATTGTTCTTGAAGGGAAGCAATAATTCCCGCATCGCTTTGTTTATAATGTTCCTGCAATTCATTGAAGGTGATTCTGCCTAAAAAATGGACATTCAGTTCCTTTACTTTTTGTTGATAAGTTTTCCATGACTGAGGTGGCATATAACCTGCCACTTTCAGTTGAACATCATACCCGAGATCTTTTACTTTACGCAAAGCTGTTAGAATAAAGTCAAGCCCTTTACTTTGCGATATAAATCCGACATAAAGTAATGCAAATTTATGAGGTTTCTTAGAATAATTTTGAAGGACGGTAGATGTAGTAAGGTCCTGCATTCCGTTGGGAATAATGGCTATCCGCGATTCAGGTATTTGCATGATCTGTTGAAGAAAGTGGGCGGCACAATGGGTGACACATATTACCTTGTCTGCTTCTGTATAGTATTGCCACTCACAATTGTTGGACAAGAACTTTTCAGGTTGGTAGTCTTCATTCCTTTTTCCATTAGCCAGTTCATATAATTGGTTGAAACGTATAAGATTGCTATTATAATAACTTTTCCATGGAATGCAGTGCAGGTGTGATACAATCCGGCAAGGTATTTGTTCCCGTATTAATAGAGCAAGATCTATTAGGTTTACCGTATGCAGGTGGAGCAGGCAACGGTTCTTTCCTATAAACAGGTGGTGAATCAGCCGGAATACTTGTATGTTGTATTTCCGTAACCAGTATCTTTCTCTGATGATTTCCTGTTTTTGTTGTGGTATAGGGATCGTCATTTCCGTTACTCCATTCGTACATTCTTCCTGATGGAATATCAAATTTTTGTCATATCTCAATTGTATCCGATAAAGATGGATGTTTTTACATGATTTCAAGGCCTGTATAAGTTCCTCCATATATCGGTTTACTCCGGACGTGTTTCCCGCATAGGTCATATCCATCAGATAAATATGGGTTATTTCGTTCATGATATTTGAGGGTATTATAATAATGTGATAGAATTGTCCCGATGTGCCCAATATAGCAGCAGGCGGGCTATGCCGTATTGATAACCGGACATCAGGCAATTTTTTCCGATGCGGTTCACTATGTTAGTTTGCAACGTTTCCATCGTGGTTATTTCGAAAAAAGGCTTTTCAAGTTGGGTAATAAGTTTCGTATGGGTTTGAGAATAATATTTTAACACAGATAATGTATCTATTGTTTGCGCCAGTGATAAAGGAATATGTTGTAAATTGGCAGTTCCTGCCTCCATGTTTTGCAATGCAACGTTTTCCCAATCCGCTATCTCTTCATGTCGAGCTAAGAGATACAAATAATGTCCTATGAATAGATTGGATACACTTTTCTCCACAGTGTAAAAAGATGTATAAGCGTCCACTGCATTGCGATAACTGTTTATCTTTATTTCGGGTAAACAATAACAAAGTGTTTGCAAATAAGCAATAACATAAGGAAGGTTTTCGCAAATAGAAATAATTTGCCTATTGTTTGTTCGAGTAAATAGTTGCTCTATCCATCTTGTGGCTACTTTCAGGAATGTATATAATAATCTTTCTGCTTGGTAAATGCCATGTCTGCTTAAGTCCTGAAAAAAGCAAATCATCCTGATGCATACCGTTACAGCCACCTGTTCTTTAGTCGCTTTTTCTACAATCCGATTCAGTATCGTTCCAAAGACTTCCTCAAAATCAGCTTCTACATACTGTTGCCTCATTAGGTAAAGTAACACATACCCTATACCTGACAATCCGTTTTCAAAACTTATATCTTCGTTTCGACTTAATAAAGCTTCCTGTAACAATTCATATGCTTGCTCTTCCAGATACTCATCGTGCAGTTTGTATGCCACATCAAACAGACACAAGGCAAATCCCGCTTTCCCATTATACAAACCGGTAGAGTTTACAGAATAGGCATTCAATAGGATGTAATCACACAATTTACGTACTACGTCCGTTTCCATTGCGAGAATATCATTGTTTTTCATGGCTCTTAAACTATAATTTCTCAAATTTAGACAACAACATTGATTAAAGCAACATTTATTGGTTAATATCTCATAATTACAAGAAAGTATCATATGCACCTTGATAATCCTCACTCAAAAACTAAAGTAAGGGATCAATCCCCAACTCCGGTGGCACTTTCTGATATAAACTTTTCCGTTGCGGAATCACGAAGCGTAGCGTGACATTACTAGAAAACAGGCGCTTTTTCCCCAGTTAGAGAAAATGATTTCTCCAACTGGGCAGTTTGAACTCGCTAACTATGGACTTTAGAGCGCTAAAGTGGATAGTTAGCAGACCAAAGTAGATAGTTAGCGGGCTAAAGTTGATCGTTGGAGAAGCCGGGATAAACAAAAGAAAGCAGTTTGTCTGTTTCTGCCTTCACGCTTTCACAGGTGTACAAACTGCTGTCTATAAGTAGCTTCCCGTGAAAGATAGCGGTGAAAGCGTGAAGGCAGAGAAGTTAAGCTGTGACGGGACTGAAGTTAAGCAGAAAGAGTGCTGATAGTTGGCTATTTCGGTTTAATTATTAACTTTGCGGATGAAACCAATAAAAACATGTGGTTATGATAACAAGTCAACTGCTGCACCCCATGAGCATCGTTGTGGTAGGTGCGTCCAACAATGTACACAAGCCCGGAGGGGCCATTTTGAAGAACCTTATCAGCGGTGGCTATGCAGGTGAGCTGCGTGCCGTCAACCCCAAGGAGCAGGAAGTGCAGGGCGTCAAGGCTTACCCCGATGTGTCTGCCATCCCCGACACCGACCTGGCTGTGCTGGCCATCCCTGCGGCTCTGTGTCCCGATGCCGTCGAGACGCTGGCCGCCGAGAAGCACGTACGCGCTTTCATCATCCTTTCTGCCGGTTTTGGCGAGGAGACGCACGAAGGGGCGGTGCTGGAGGACCGCATCCTTGAGACCGTCAACCGCTACGGCGCTTCGCTCATCGGCCCCAACTGCATCGGTTACATGAACTCGTGGCACCACAGCGTCTTCAGCCAACCCATCCCCCAACTGCATCCGCAGGGCGTGGACCTCATCTCCAGTTCGGGTGCCACGGCGGTGTTTATCCTCGAGAGTGCCGTCACCAAGGGCTTGCCCTTCTGCTCCGTCTGGTCGGTGGGCAACGCCAAGCAGATAGGCGTGGAGGATGTGCTCCAGTATATGGACGAGCACTTCGACCCCGACCGAGACTCGCACATCAAGCTGCTCTACATCGAGAGTATCGGCGACCCCGACCGCCTGCTTTTTCATGCCTCGTCGCTCATCAGGAAGGGATGCCGCATTGCCGCCATCAAGAGCGGCAGCAGCGAGAGCGGCAGCCGTGCAGCCAGTTCGCACACAGGTGCCATCGCCAGCAGCGATTCCGCCGTCGAAGCCCTCTTCCGCAAGGCGGGCATTGTGCGCTGCTATTCGCGTGAGGAGCTGACCACCGTGGGTTGTATCTTCACCTTGCCCGAATTGAAGGGCAAGAACTTCGCCATCATCACCCATGCCGGCGGGCCGGGCGTCATGCTGACCGATGCCCTGAGCAAGGGCGGGCTGAACGTGCCGCGCCTCGAAGGTCCTTTGGCCGATGAACTGAAGGCACAGCTCTATCCGGGTGCTTCGGTGGGCAACCCCATCGACATCCTCGCTACAGGCACGCCCGAACACTTGAAGCTCTGTCTGGACTATTGCGAGAACAAGTTCGACAACATCGATGCCGTGATGGCTATCTTCGGCACGCCGGGCCTGGTGACGATGTTCGACATGTACGACGTGCTGCACGAAGCCATGCAGACCTGCCGCAAGCCTATCTTCCCCATCCTGCCCTCCATCAACACGGCCGGAGCCGAGGTGGCCGATTTTCTGAAGAAGGGCCACGTAAACTTTGCCGATGAGGTGACGCTGGGTACCATGCTGACGCGCATCATGAACGTACCTCGCCCTGCAGCCAACGAAATCGAGCTGTTCGGCGTGGACGTGCCGCGCATTCGCCGCATCATCGACTCCATCACCGACGACGGCTACATTCCGCCCCATCAGGTACAGGCCCTGCTCCGCTCGGCGGGCATCCCGCTGGTGGACGAGTTTGTGTCGTCCAAGAAGGAAGAAGTGCTGGCCTTTGCCCGTCGCACGGGCTTCCCTGTGGTGGCCAAGGTCGTGGGGCCCGTCCACAAGTCGGATATCGGCGGCGTGGTACTCAACATCAAGAGCGAGCAGCATCTGGCATTGGAGTTCGACCGCATGATGCAGCTGCCCGAGGTGACCGCCGTCATGGTACAGCCCATGCTGAAGGGAACGGAGCTGTTCATCGGCGCCAAGTACGAGGAGAAGTTCGGCCACGTGGTGCTCTGCGGTCTGGGTGGCATCTTCGTTGAGGTATTGAAGGATGTATCCTCCGGCCTTGCCCCGCTGTCCTACGAGGAAGCCTACTCCATGATCCGCTCCCTCCGCGCTTACAAGATCATCAAGGGCACGCGCGGCCAGAAGGGTGTCAACGAGGACAAATTTGCCGAAATCATCGTGCGGCTCTCCACCCTCCTGCGCTTTGCTACGGAGATCAAGGAGATGGACATCAATCCCTTGCTCGCCACGGACAAGCACGTCATCGCGGTGGATGCGCGCATCCGCATCGAAAAATCAGGGAAACAGATGCAGTAAATCGGGTAGAGGTGCATTTACTTAATGTAACCCTAAAAGTTAATGACATGAAAAAGAAATCGTTGAACGTCCGCTGGCTGAAGATTTGCAACGGCCTTCTGTCTGGCACACTGGCCCTGCTGGGCTATACTTCCTGCGACTCGTCGGATGAACCGGGAGAAGAATACGGCACTCCTTATGCCAAGTATGAAATCAAGGGCAAGGTCACGGACCAGGACACGAAAGCCGCCGTCGAGGGCGCCCGCATCATCGTGAAGCCCCTGCAATGGAAGTCCGACGAGCCACATCACCCGTATTCCTTCGACACCTTGCAGACCGACAAAGACGGTAACTACGTCTACCAAAACGAGATGACGGTGATAGATCGCTTCCGTGTGGTGTGCGAAGATCCTTCGGGTGCGCTCAAGGCCGACTCTGCCACCGTCGAGATGGCTCCTCAAGGCGGTGAAGGCTGGTATCAGGGCAGCGACAGCCAGGAAGTGGACTTCGAACTGAAGAAGCAACAACCATGAAGACGCCCGTAGAACGGCTTTCCCTCCGCAAGCGCCTGGCACTGGAGGTCTTCCGACAGATGCGTGAGAACCGAAAGAAGCTTCATCCGCTGAAGCAGCTTTTCTGGGAGTGTACGCAGCGGTGCAACGTCCATTGCAAGCATTGCGGCAGCGACTGCAAGCGCACGACGGACATCCCCGACATGCCTGCTGAGGACTTCCTGCGCGTGGTGGACAGCCTAACTCCCCACGTCGATCCGCACGAGGTGAACATTATCATAACTGGCGGTGAACCGCTGGTGCGCGACGATTTGGAGCAGGTGGGCCTCGCCCTCTATCGCCGTGGGTACCCTTGGGGCATGGTGACAAACGGCCTCTATCTCACTGCCGAACGCCTGCAGAGCCTCTTGGCTGCGGGGCTCCATGCCATTACCGTCAGTCTCGACGGCTTTGCCGACGACCACAACTGGCTGCGCGGGCACCCCGATAGCTATGCCCGCGCGATGAATGCCATCCGCCTGCTGACGCAGGAGCGGGAGGTGAAATGGGACGTCGTCACTTGCGTCAATCGTCGCAACTATTCCTACTTGGAGCAGTTCAAGGATTCCCTCTATGAGGCCGGCGTCCGTCGCTGGCGTCTGTTCACCATCTTTCCCGTGGGGCGTGCCGCCCGTTATCCCGAGTTCCAGTTGGACGACCGCGATTTCAAAGGTCTGATGGACTTCATCCGCCGTACCCGCCGCGAGGGGAAAATACATGCCAGCTACGGCTGCGAGGGTTTCCTCGGCCGTTACGAGGGCGAGGTGCGCGACGGCTTCTACACCTGCAATGCTGGTATCAGCGTTGCCTCCGTCCTGGCGGACGGCTCCATCTCCGCCTGTCCCAGCATCCGTGCCGACTACCACCAAGGCAACATTTACCACGACGACTTCATCGACGTGTGGCAGCACCGCTTCCAGCCCTTCCGCGACCGCAGTTGGGCAAAGACCGGCCCTTGTGCCGACTGTTCCTTCTTCCGCTACTGCGAGGGCAACGGCATGCACTTGCACGACGGCGACGGGCACCTGCTCTTCTGCCACCTGGAGCGGCTGAAGGGAGCATGCGGAAATGCAGACTGATGTTGGAACTTTTCAACAAAACATCTGCTACAAGGTTATCTTTTCTTTAAGCAGGGAGAAGCAATCGTTTAAGCTGGAGAAAGCAACTGTTTAAGCTGGGAAAAGTATGGCTTTAAGCTGGGCATAGGGTTGCTTTAAGCTGGGTAAATTGTTGCTTAAGCGCGACAAATAGCTGATGTGACTTGATGAATATGGAAACTTTGGATAAACTTGGATGTTGGCCATCAAAGATGAGGATTCCCCAGTCAGATTAATTTTAAACTGACTGGTTAATTTTAAACTGACTGGGGAATTGGCCGTTAGTGACTTTAATGCTTATACAACATCGTTATAATTAACTATTATAGCCATTGGCTATTTTATCGGCTATTAATAATAAATGATTTCTCTTTTCTGCTCATACATAATTTTCCCGTCATTCATAAATTGAGCATTCTGCCAATTTCCTTGTTCGTCTACATTACTATATACTGGCTGAAACTCAAAGAAATATTCGTCACCGCCGAAAGGCATGCTTACTGATATGGAGGAAGGCATACGAGAAAAACCTTTGTAATGGTAAGTAGAGTTCAGTAGGTTGCCTCCCGCATAGCCCATTAATTCACCTGCAAACATATCCGAAGTACTGACGATGCGTTCTTTTTCATCATCGTAGGTCATGCTGAATATCTCAGTCTCTCTGTTTCCTTTATTTCCGTCTTTGGAATCCAGACAAGCAAAGATACGGAAAGTATTCCCTTGGACATCATATCTGAGGTAAGCAGGATATTGCCAGATGGTTTCCTTGGCATCGCACATGTATTTTTCATCTTTGGAGGTGAAGCGATAGTCTACCGGCCCTGCAGAGTAAGAAATGGCTTCTAACATTCCTTTTTCATCAAAAGCTGCTTTGATAGTTCCTGTACGAAAACAGTTCATATCTGCCATCGTGTTTCCTTCGCCCGATGTTTGAGTGATTGTCACGTTTTTTACAGCTCCGGCAAGTTGGAACAACGAACGGGCACTCATGGCTTCTTCTTTGTTCTGTGCTTTCTGTTCTGCCAGTTCTTTAGCCATTTCGATGTCTTCTTCAGAATAATATTTGATGTCCCTTTCCAATTTGGAGGCGGGTTTATCGTTTTCCATTACGAATGAGTTTTTATGATATAACAGTTTAAGTACTTTTTCCGATGAAGGCGTGGCTATTCGACGGGTCCAGTTGCCTTGTTCATCGTATTCATAAGAAAATTCCACAGTAAAATTGCCGCTGATTTCTTTCTTTCTGGTATAGTATTCCTCTTCCCACTTCACGATGTCATGCCTGTCGTTGTAGGTGTATCGGCTGGTGGTGAACAGCGAATCTGTGATATAGAAATAATCTTTACCGATATGAATACCCCGTTCTTCAATGAATGCCTTTCCATGTTTTACATTGCATAGCCCATCGGAATTATATTCGTAGGTAAAATCCGTCTCAACTAATGTGCTAACTATCGGATGTGTTGCCCACATACGCAAAGCCAGTACTCGTCCTGTTTCATCACAATCCATATTCAATATTCCGTCCCGGTCATAGGTCTTGGTTACAGATGCATTTTTCAGCATGCCGTTCTTATAATACGTATACTGCTTTTCGTATTGTTCCGATTTGCTAATTGTCAGCTGATTGGTTTCATTGTATAGAAATATTTGCTGTGAACGGGCTCTGCGGTTTATTGCCTTTTGCAGTCTGCCGTCCTGATATTCAAATTCGAGCGCATCGCCATATCTTCCTCCCAGAACTCTACCTTGCATGGTTACATGGCCGAATTCATCAAATTCCAATCCTGTAACCAGTCCGTTCTCGTCCGAATAGATAGTTTTTACATTTCCTTTCAATCCCAATTTGGTCCAGTCGTCAGGATATTGTACAAAATCCATAAAACAACGTGCAAATGAAAGTTTATCTTCTACATGGATGCTCATATAAGCATCGTCGCAATAAGTAAATGCTGTGACCGGTGAATAGACCTTCTTATTTTCACAGCTTAATAAACCCAATAGCAGTGGTATACTTATCAATAAGATAGTACATTGGAATTTTTTCATAACTCATACGATTTTTATTAGTAAATTATAATATGATATATTAGTAGGGCAAAAAGAATCAAATTTGGAATTTAACGTCATAAGATTCGAATGTATATATATGACATAATATTATTAATTACTTCATAATAATAAAGGTTTTAATTCATGATATATTTAATAGATTTATATTAGTATTTACAATTTTGTAGGAAAGCTTGATATTGGAGGGTTTGGGGATTTATTTTGCCATTGTATTATCAATTTGTATCACTTTCTTTGTATATCCAATTAAATTACTCTTTCAGTCTAATCACCTCAATCGGTACCTGTCTCAACTGAGGCATTCCTATCCCCAATCTGGCTCCGATATACGTCGGGTCACAAATCAGAAATTTCTTCCCGTCCACATTCAGATAATCGCCTGTCGTATCAGGATTGTCGAATCGGACTGCTGTAGCCAGATGCTTACCCGGATAATAGACCAATACGACTTCCATATTCAGCAACCGGCGTACCAACTGGCTGAATAGGATGGCTCGGTCTTCACAGTCGGAATAGGCTGAAGCAACTGTTTCTTCAGGAAAGAACCAACGTTCGTAACCGAACTGTTCATCGTCGGTTTTGTATTCGAATGCGTATTGTACAAAACGCAGCAACGCGTTGACAGCTTCTTCCTGCGACTTGTTGTGAACCAACGGACGAAGTTGTTTTTCCATACTTTACTTTGCAGGAACGCTTCACTGGGAGTCGATTCTGCATAAAGCCGGAAATCCACACAAGGATATGTGCCCAGCAACTGTACATAATTCTTGTCATAAGACAGGTTATAAGACTGCTCTCCCACTTTGAGGGGTTGCAACACAGCCTGTGTGTACAGGGCCGGAATAGTTGTCAGAGACATATCTATCAGCCGTGTGGCACCTCCATATTCCATCCGGCAGCTCTGAATGGTCGTCAAATCGGCATGGCCGGGGTTATAGACGGTATAGACCGTGCCATTCTCATTGCCGTACCGGAAAAAGGTTGTATTGAACACATTGCAATTGAAAGCTATCAAAGGCAGAAGTGTCTGATGCGAACGGCCAATCTTGGCCTTATAGCCCAACTGG
The DNA here is from genome assembly GCA_958402075.1 of Mediterranea massiliensis. Taxonomy (GTDB): domain Bacteria; phylum Bacteroidota; class Bacteroidia; order Bacteroidales; family Bacteroidaceae; genus Bacteroides; species Bacteroides massiliensis_D. Next base: position 12,723 of record CATXSD010000041.1, read on the forward strand.
TTCAGCGTAAATACAGTAAATACCGTTTGTTCATTGTCTGGCCTTCCGGGAAATTTGGCCTCGAATGTCCTGTTGATGAGAAGATACATTCCCCAATCGTTCAAACCGAGTGAAGACTGCAGCTGGCGGATTTCATTGGTCCAATCGATATAAGGAAGCTTGGTCAGCGCATTCCAATAGTTCGCCACCGATTGTTCGTCCGCCCCGGCCAAGCGCGGCAGATTACATGCCGCTTTCGCCAATGCGATCTGTGTGCCATAAAATGACAATCTCAGACTATTGTCAGGTACGGCCACCGGAATCTTGGGCAAGGGGCGATTGGCAGGAATCTTACTTTTATCGACAGGAGGAACACGGGGAGGCTGAGGTTTTTCTGTATGCTTGACCGGTTGTCTGGCGGGAAGAGTCCGAGGAGTATCCGGCTTGTAAACAGTAGGCGGGACAGGCTTCTTGATGGGTGGTTCCTTTTTTTTCAACGGATAGTCGGGCCAGGCTTCGGCCAGATATTGGGCAAACTCGCGGTTGATGGAGTCGTAATAGGCTTTGAAGTTTTTTTCTTCATGGCCCACGTATTCACTGAAGGCGGCTTCCTGTTCACGGGCATACCGTTCGAAGTCGTCTTCCACTTTCTCCTGTCCCCAGCCGAAGCTGGGGAGCAGAAGTAGTGTAAGCAGCCAGAAGTGTCTTTTCATTTTTTCTTATTGTTTGGCGTTGTAGATTTCCTTGATTTCGCTGGCAGTGAGCTTGCGATTATCATATACGCGGAAATTATCTATACTCATATTAGTGGCCGATAGTTGATTAGAATTTAAATTACTTACATTCAGACTCCCACCCATAATGAAGCTTGTCCCTTTTCCATAAGTAGAGGAAGAACCTGCTGATTCGGTTAATGTATATACTTCCAGGCCATCTACATAAAGAGTAGTAGTGGTTTTAAGATAGTGTTCTGTGTTATCTGAAACTATTGCTATATGATGCCATTTACCATCGGTTAGTGTAGGGTGTATGAAAGGTGATTGCCAATCAAAATATGGGGAACCATGATTACTGCCGAATGCTACAAATTTTAATGATCCTTTTTCCATACTTAAAGAAAGCATGGTTTGATTATTAGCTGAAGAATTCAGGTGGAAGATATGACCATCATCAAAATCTTTTCCCCAAAAACAAATAGTCATCAATCTGTTATCGATAATAGGTTTCGAAACAACAAACATACTATTGTCTGTCTTGCTGAACTTTAAAGCTTTCCCTTCGGGAGTCACTCCTTCAACAAAAGAAGGAGAACCTGTACCGAAACCGTCAATCTCATTTTCTGTAGCATCCTCAAAGTTCTCGTCGAACTTATAATAAGTATAGAGCCCTTGAGTTACAACGGTACCTGCGATGTCACTTCCCTTGACTGCTGTCACTGCAACAGATTCCTTGCGCGTGCCGTCAGACACTTCGATAGCCGTATTCAACGTTTCGGGCATGATGGAGCGATCCAGCGTTACTGTAATCTGTTTGGTGCCTGATGGAGCGGTCACGCCGCTGGTATCGGATATTTTCAATCCTGTTCCTTCGGGTACGGTGATAGTCCAGGCAAGTTCTGCTGTTCCCACATTGCTGATGGTGAAGTTCTTTTCTGTAGCTTCTTCTCCGAAGTCCAATGAAAGAGGGGATACCGACATCTTGGCAACGGCCTTGGTGGCTTTCACTGTGATACTTTCCTGGTTGGTTCCGTCGGAAATGACAAATGTGGTGTTTACGGTCTCGGGCATGGTTTCGCGGTTCAGTTTGACCTGGAGTATCTGGTTGCCTCCGGCGGCTACACTGCCTTCCATCGGCGATACAGTGATGTAATCTGCTGAGATTCCCGATACGGTATATTTCAGTTCGGCTGTTCCCGTGTTGCTGACGGTCAGCGGCAGTTCGGCCGATTCATAACCGAAATCGAGCAAGGTCGGTTCAATTTTCATTTCTGCCTTGGCTTCTGTTTTGGCAGCTTTTACGGCGATAGTTTGCTCCTTGATGCCGTCGGAAATGATGAAGGAGGTATTCAGGTTTTTGGTTTGCTTGGTACGGTCGAGCGTTACCTTGACGATTTTAGAACCTTCGGGTTCTACCGTACCTTCTGTATCCGATACGGAGATACACTCGTCTGTGATTCCCGAAATGTTCCAGGTGAGGACTGCATTTCCTGTATTTTTGATGGTGAGGTCCTTTTCCTCTTCCGTTTCACCGAAGTCCAGCGAGGTAGGGGTAACAGTCATTTCCGATTTGGCACTCTTGGGTGCGCAGGATACTGAAATCGTGTAGGAATTGCCGAATGCTGACAGGGTGACTTTGACATTCTGTGTTTCGGACAACTGGTCACGGTTGACCGTGAAGACGATGCTTTGTGTCTTGCCGGCAGCAATGTTGCCGGACAGCGGGGAGGCTGTAAGCCAGGCGTTGTCTCCTAAGTTCAGCGACCATTCCGTGGCAGCGTTCCCCTGATTGGTAACGGTGACGGAAAGCTCCGTCTGTGTGGTGCCGAAGTTGAGTGTTGACGGTTCTATCTTGATTTCGGCTTCCTTTTTTTCGGGTTCCAGTTGCATGTCACAATTGGCGGTTTCACCGGCCAGCACGTTGACGCTGCGTGTATTGGTCACATATCCGGTCTTCTTGAACTGCAGCTGGTAGCTGTCCGCTTCCACGTTGTTGAAGCGGAACTGGCCGTCGCTGCCGGTCGTGGTGCTGGTGCCCAAGTTCACTACACTGACTTGTACGCCGGAGAGCGGGGTAGTGGTTCCCGACTCGGTGACGATACCCTGGATGTTTCCCGTATAGTCTCTTTCTTCTTCCGTGCAGGCCACAATCAGTGCCGCAAGGAGTACGAATAAATAAATCGTTCGTTTCATGGAATAAAAAATTAATGGTTTAGAAATTCAGTGACAAGGCGAATCCTCCTGTCTGAGGTGCTACGTAAGGCGATACCTTGAGCTGTGCATCGCCCAGCATGAAGGGCTTCCGCTTGCCACGGGCGGCGATGCCGTCTATGACGTTCCACAGATAGACGGCCGCGGCTCCGGCGATGAAGCCGTTGCGCAGGTTGGCGCAGTTGTCGGCCTTGTTGGCATAGCTCCTTTTTTTGTCGGCATCGTGGGTTGAGCTGAACTTCGATTCGTAGGATGCTCTCATGCTTTCGGTGGCAACGATGCCTCCGATGCAGGCGGCTTCGGCTACGATGAAGAAAATGCCTTTTCCCTTGCTGCCTTTATGAAATTGTGCCCAGCCAGGTACAAAGACACGCCCCGAGAAGGGATAGCGTCCGGTGATGGAGGCATTGTATTCTTTCAGTTGTCTGTCGAAATTCTTGTCGCGGAAATTGCCGGTGTTCAGTGAATAGAAATCGTCGACACCGTTTACATTGCGCTGGACCTGTATCAGGATGTAGATTTTCATCCGGTTGCCACCCAAAGCGATGGGTTCTGTGGCACTGACCACGCGGCGTTTCATGATGTTGAACTTCACAACGGCATTGATGCCCTGCGTGGCCACGGCATTGATATCCTGTTGGGTGATGCCTACGACACCCAGTTCGTGCAGTGACTTCTGCAAAGCATCGGCCCAGGCAGCATTGGTGGCCGACTGCTCGTCGTGTCCCTCGCCCACGCCCCAGCTCAGGAAATAATTGGCTCCCGCAGGAGGAACAGGAGTGGTATAGGCCCAGGAGGGGCGCAATTCGGTGGAGGATTGTGCGGATACGGACATGCTCGTTGCAAACAGCAGAACGAACATGGCAAAAGTAATCTGTTTCATTCTTCTTCTTTGTTGGTGATGCAATTGAATGATTTGAATTTGGGCTGTTCGTGTACATCGTTGGCCACCTGGCACAGAATGTAGACCCGATAGCCTCGTCGGGTTGTCAGTTCTCTCGTGCATTGGCATACTTTGTTGATGGGTATTTTTACATAGCGGGAAGCTTCTATCAGCAGGCTGTCGCCTTCCAGTTGTTCCATCTTCTGGATGTCAACGGGAATGCCGATGGCAAAGGCACTTTCCAAGATGGCCATGGCGAAGGCTTTTTTTGTGGCGGCTTCTTCGGTCAGGCCTGTCCCTTGTGAAACCCGGTAGTAGTAGCTTGCCGTCTTGGCTGGGGGATTCTGTACCCACGAAGGCATGGCACCTTGCCCGTATGCGGACAAGGTGCACGCGGCCCACAATAAGAAAAGGACGGTAGATTTCATGACGGGCATTTATTGCATGGCGTCCATTTCGGCTTTTTGTCTGGCCGCTTCCTTTGCCAGTTCGGCATCCATCTTTTCGAAGAACTTCTTCTTGTCGTAATCAACTTTGCGCACTTCCAGTTCCTCGGCAAGTCCTTTCTTGGCGTCTTCCAGCAGTACGTGCACGGCTACGTAGCCGACATATCCGCCTGTGGCACTTTGGGAGAGCTTGCGGCATACAACATTGGCATACTTGTCGATGACTTTCGTTCCGATGACCTGCGCACCGCCTTCCAGTTCGCTTTCATACATTTTCTTTCCGCTGGGTACGTTGACATCCTTGCTGTAGTCTTCAATGGCATTCTTCAACATGCCGATATACCGGGATGCAATGTCGGCGATGGCTACGCGATTGGCGTCTGTAATGGCCCGCGAGCGGTCGGGGCGGTCTTCGGCGATGCCTAAGCCAGCCATATATTCGCCGGGCTTGTCGTATGCTTCGTCCATACAGAAGGTCAGAAGTACTTGTTCGCCATTGGCCATCTTGGGCTGTGTCGGGTCTTGTGCCGCAGGAGCGGGGGTGGGGGTTACGGCGGCTTGCTTGCTGCTGCCGCAGGATATGCAAAGGAATAGGGCTGCAAATAGGAATCCGGATGAGATGGTTCTTTTGAGCGAAACTTTGTCGGCTTTGTGGGAAGCCATAGCGTTTTTAGGTGTCATAGCATTTCAATTTTGTGTGCCCGTAGCCTCCCCAATCGGGCAGTGAATAATATAAAAAAAAGGCATGGGAGTCTGTACTTCTGCTTATCCCGACTTCAGGCTCTCGCATTGCCTGCATACCTCATGTTAGGATAATTATATCAAGTTAATGCCTTTCGTTGTTAAGCCAATTGGTTTATTCAAATTAATCAGGGCAATGCAGAAGATTTCTGATTACCCTGATTAATGTATATTAGATAAATCCTAATTGGACGGCACTGGCTCGTCGAGCCGCAATAGATTCATCCAGATGTTGAGTAATTTGTTTGTCTATGACTTTATTAACTATAATTTTCCCGATAAACCAAGCGGCTAAATACCCGAAGGAAATTTGCCATGGAACTGAAACCAAGAGAAGGAAGAATAGCAACCATAGCCATTTTACAATTTTCTTAATTTTCTCTTTACCATTTACAAAAGCTACTTCGGCATCGTCTACGGGATAATTGTATGAAGACCTTTGGCCGGTACCGTCCATCATGTAGTTATACCGCTGATTGTTGTAGGTGTAATACACAAACCAAAAAGGAGCTAGGACATATTCGCCTTTTGTAGTCAGGCTAAAACTGGAAGAAGCACGGAAATTTCGAATCTCTTGGTCTCCGATTTGTGTCAATGCTGCATTTTGGGCAGTCGAGTCCACTAAATCTTTTCCATGTTTCTGCCATACTAAGGTTGGATCTGCATTACGTGGGATGGTAATCAGTCTTTCGTCTTCTTCTTTCAGCAAATCGCCATTGAATTCCTTTGACATCATCACGTCATAAGGGAATTGATAGGTAAATTCACGCAATTCCTGGGGCAAGTCTTCTGTGCCTTCATTGGCAACGCACAGAAATGCGAAGTTGCCGGCCGCATTGCCATTTTGCGGGCGCCATTTTTTCACATCCTTTGTAGAGATGGTCTTTCCGTTGTCTGTCCAGTTGCTTTTTATTTTTACCTGCTGATCCATGTAGGACGATTCGCAACTCCATGCTGCCTGATAAGTCCCTTCGTATAGATACATAGGTAAATAGGCACGGAATACATTGTCGGTATTGATAGCCTCAAATATATTTTTGGGAACATAATCTTGATTAATGAGTGCATTAACCATGCTTTTCTCAAAATCACCTTCCTGTGTACTGAATGGAATGTAACGCTCGGGACGTATCTCTTCTTTAGCCGTTACTAACGGATTTTTGATAACGGTGCCACAACGTGGACATGTAGCCGTTGATTTGAACGCACTGAATGAAGTCAAGGCTTGATTACAAGCCGGACACTTCACAATCTGTAGTTGCATTGTTTCTGCCATAATATCAAGAATTTAAATTAGTGAGAATATTTTAATATCGCTTTTCTTTCTTCAATGAGTGCTCCCAATTGCGATATCAATTGGACGATCCTGGCATCTTCTCCTTCTAAGATAGCTTTGCGCAAATTAGCAATGCTTGCTTCGATGTCTGCGTCAACTCCCTGCGATTCGCTTGTCTGCCGGGATGCGCCTGTTTCCAGGTTGTCACAAAGGTGTATGATATCTCTGCTGAATGACGGGTTCTTTGTCATTGTGGCTAAGCGTTTTAAGTTCATGTGCATATTTCTGTAAGCATTGATGTCCGCTTTCCGCTTTTCCAGTGATTGTGCTGTTGCATGGTTGGCCCATACATTGCCTAAAAAGACAATTGCGAATAAAAACCATAGGATAGTCTGTATGACAACAGGCCATATATAAGATTCCAATCGCAGAATAATGAATACTATACCTACAACCAGTTCCAGTAGAAAATAAGCGATAGATTGTACATACAAAGTAGAAGACAAATAGTAAGATGCTTCCCCTTTGGAACTGATTATAGGAAGGCAAAGGATGGTGAGATAACTGAAATGGATAAATCCGTATGAAACCCATATGGAGGCCGGATTCTCTGTCCCAACGACTAAAAAGAACAGGACATTGAAAACGGTCAGAAACAAAAGCATAAAAGCTGTTTTTGCAAAGAATGTTTTCATAAATAAATATTTATAATTCTACAATCTGCTCAATATCTCAGAGACCTTTTGGTCATAAGTGCTTTGGGGTATCAATCCGGCATCAAGCATCTGTTTGAGTTTCTTCAGTGATTCCATGGGGTCGGGTTGCGCAGAGGGGTGTGGTTGGGCAGGAGTTTGTGCTCCGCCAAATGCTGCCTGGGCCAGATTCCCAAATGCTCCTGCGGCAGCGATTCCCATACCCAGGCCAGCTCCCATTCCGCTTATTCCTCCTGAATCAGGGTTGTTGGCAATGGATTCCATAATGTCCATGCCCTTAATGGCCGTATAATTACTTCCCATTTTCTGCAATTCTTCTACTTTGCTGTCAGCTGCAATAAGACGCTCTTTGGCTTTTCCTTGCGCCCTCATGGTTATTCTTCGATTTTCTTCTTCGTACATCTCTTTCTGCTTTTCATCCAGTTCAAGAGAGACGGTAAAGTCAATCAGCATAATGCCATAGTCTTTTAACAGCTCTTGTATGCGTGGTTTGCATTGTTCTGCTATTTCATCTTTCTTTTTTGAACACTCGAAAGAATTGATATGGCTTTCTTCTAATGTGTTGGAAATGATGGCGGCAACTTTTTGATAGATGCGCTGGAATAGTTTGTATTGAAAGTCTGTGATTGTATAGCTTTCGTTATCGCGCAATACTTTCTTTACAAAAGTTTCACTGTCTATTACTCGGATGACATAAATTCCACCTCCCCTCAGCTGTGCTCCTTCCCCTATTAACGGACAGGTAAACCCGACGGGATCATCAGTTCCCCATGGCACTTCGAACTCTTCGGTGGAGATGAAGTAGACTCGGCATGGGAAATAGCTTTTCCCACCAGACAATGCTTCACGGAAAGAACGGATAACGGCAATATTTTGTGTTTCCAGTTCGCATTCTGTGCCGCCAGGGAATATTGCCCATTCACTTGCTCCATTCTCAAAAACTGCTTCTTCTCCTCTGCGGACAAGCAATTTCGAATGGGTATTAAAGTCTGTACTGTGATGACGCCAAGCGATAAGCCCACGCCCAGTGTTATTGCCTTCGTTTTGAATTACGTCAACAAAAGAGTGACTATTGGAAGGTGAAGCTACTGTAGATCTGTGAAATAACCCCATAATACTATATATATTTAAGAATGTTTATAACCGAGCTGTTGTGTACTTACACGAAGGCCGAGAATATGAAAGAAAAGGAAAGAAATGGACAAGAAACGATGTTGTTGTTTTATAAACATATAATACTACCTGAGACAAGAAGCTGTCCCGTAAAATATGTAGAAGAGAAGTAGAAGAAGAAACATTACTCATATCAGTATGCTTGCGTTTAAAAGTTTCTCACGATCCCTTTATTTCCGGCAAGACATAAAAAAAGCGTGGAATCGTCCTGTTGTCCATTCCACGTATCGAGGCTCTCGCATTGCCTATTGTAGTCGAACAGACAACGTCAGAGCCCACGCCGATATGAATATACATTAGCCTCACGATACATTCATCTATAAACACCTTCGCATACTTAAAGGATGCAAAACATGCTTATATAAATATATCATGGGCTGTGATATAATCACACCCGGGGCATCTACCGTTGCTAAGTTCAAGACTACAATACCGTAATTTGCGAGATTTCGATACGTCAAGAACAGAGCGTCAAGTAAACGCCTTAAATATGTCTGTTCTCATTGACCCTCCCAATGCCGCATCATATAATTTGTTCTTATTATGTTGCTTCGGCGTGGGTTTCATTCCTTTTGCCTTTTAACAAAAACAAAAAGAATTTCACATG
>CATXSD010000042.1 GCA_958402075.1 Mediterranea massiliensis
TCCACACCGGGCAACAAGGTCCCCACCAGGCGGCAGGTACCACTGCCTGTACTTCCTGTGACGGCCGCCCTCATTCCTTCGACAATGTCTTCGTAATAATCGCGGCTGATGCCGGTCGTCCGCACTTCCGTATAGAGGCTGTCCAATGAATTGTCTTCAACTTCCTTCACGACATGGGGCGTGATGAAGTGGCCGCGGTTGGCTATCGTAGCTCCAAGGTTGGCTATCTGCAAAGGAGTAGCCAGAACTTCACCCTGTCCGATGGCGATACTGATGATAGTCAATCCGTTCCATGAGCCCCGATAAGCCCGGTCGTAGTACTGAGCATTGGGAATGAACCCTCGCAACTCGCCCGGCAAATCAACCCCCAGCTTATATCCGAATCCCTGTGTCACCATGTAATCCTTCCACACCGTAAGCGCATTCTGGGGCGAACCATACTTGCGGTCGCCAATCATCCGATACAATCCCCAACAGAAATAAGCATTACACGAAGTGGCAATGGCAGGTATCAGCGGCAAGGGAGAGGCATGACCGTGACATCCTACCTTCAGGCCACGGTAACTGAATCCGTGCGAGCAGGGGAAAGATGTTTCTTCCTGAATGATGCCTTCCTGCAGGAATATGAGGCCTTGCGTAGTCTTGAAAGTGGAACCGGGCGGATAAGTACCCATGATGGCGCGGTTCAGCAACGGTTTCTGACGGTCTTTTTCGAGCAGCAGATGGTTCTTGCCTCGCTGGCGGCCTATCATCATGTGCGGGTCGAAGTTGGGCGACGACACCATGCAGAGTATCTCCCCTGTCTTCGGCTCAATGGCTACAATAGCTCCGATCTTGTTCTGCATCAGGCGTTCGCCCAGCATCTGGAGGTCAATATCGATACCCAGCTTCAGGTTCTTGCCGGGCACGGAGGGGCGGTCGAGCTTCCCGTCCATATAATGCCCCTGTATGCGGCCGTGGGCATCGCGCAGAAGCACTTCCACGCCCTTCTCGCCGCGCAGGTATTTTTCATAGGAACGTTCAATACCCTGCTTGCCGATGTAGTCGCCACGGATGTAATAGTCGTCCTTCTCGATATCACTCATCGACACTTCACCGATATCGCCCAGCACGTGGCCGGCCGAATTATAGGAATACTGGCGGATGGTACGCCGCTGGATGGAAAAGCCTGGGAACTTGAACAATTTTTCCTGAAAGATGCCGCACTCCTCGGCAGACAGCTGTGTCATGAACACCTGGGGCGTATACTTGGAGTAACCCGGGTTCTTTCTGCGGTCGCGCACATCAGCCATCCGTTGCAGGAACTGCTCCTCCGTAATGCCCAGAGAGCGGCAGAAGTCCAGCGTATCAAGATTTTCCACCTCGCGCGGCACAAACGTCACGTCATAGGCCGGCTGGTTGAAAACGAGCAACTTGCCGTTGCGGTCGTAAATGGCTCCGCGGGAAGGGTATTGTATCTTGTTGAGGAAAGCATTGCTGTCGGCATAGCGCTTGTACTTGTCCGAAAGAATCTGAAGACCGAACAGGCGCGCAATGTACAGAAGGACGACCAATATTACGACCGCCCCCAGCACATACTTTCTCTTTTCAAATGTATAGTCTTTCGCCATCAGTCAATTTATATATTGCCCGTCACTTGCCACGCTGCCTGAAGAGTTCAAGGGCCCAGATGCAAACCGTTGTCAGTACGGTACTGGAGAGAATGCGCAGCAACAGGTCCAACGGATGGGCCAGCGAGAAAAACTCCAGCAGGAACAAGGCTGTGTGATGAATGAACACCGCAGACACGATATACTTGAGGAAAACGCCTACCCCCATGGAGTGCATGGAAAGCACCAGCGTCTCCTGCACGTCGCGGGGGACAAAGAGCCTCAACAGCGTAGGGCGCAGAAAGGCAATCAATACGGAAGCTGCCGCATTCATACCCGGAGTGTCTGAAAAGACATCAACCAGCAGGCCGACGGCAAAGGCCCACAACATCAGGTTCGAGGGCTTCACGTCGTTCTCGAACTGCAGGATGAGCACCACGTAGAGGAAAGGCGTAGCATACCCCGCAATGTGCAGGTTGTTCAGCACCAAGCCCTGCAACAAAACCAGCACCACGAGCCAGACAGCTTTATATAGATAGCTAATTGCCATGCGTCAACAATCCGTTTGTTTAATTATTGCTACTTCCTTTCATTCTCCTTACTCCAACTCAATCGACCGTCTTTTCAAGTGCCTTCTGCTCGGCCTGCCCGCTACGCGCCAGGATACGGACCGAGCCCAACTTGCCGAAGTCGGTTGCCAGCTTCACCTTGAGCAGATAGGAAAGGCCGTCGTTTGAGTCGGCCATATCGTCCACCGTCCCTACCATCAGCCCCTGGGGAAAGACGGAGGAAAAACCGCTGGTTACCACCGTATCGCCCAAACTGAACTCCGCATGGCGCGGCAGGTCCTTCAGATAAGCATAACAGGGATCGTCGCCTTCCCACTTCAGATAGCCGAAGTAGTCGCTGCCCTGAATCTTGCAACTGACGCTGGACTTGCTGTTGAGCAAGGGGATGACCAGCGAATAGCGGGGCGACGTGCGATAGACGATGCCCACCACACCCGCGGCACCCACCACACCCATATCGGGACGGACGCCAGACGCGCTTCCCTTGTCGAGCGTAATGTAATTGTCGGCCAGCGTCAGACTGTTCTTTATCACATGCGCCTTGAAGGTCCAATACCCACCCGGCAATGGCTTGCCCGCCACCTTGGAGGTCAGTGTGTCGCCTGTCTCTTCGGCTAAAGCCTTCTCCAGAAAAGCCACGCGCTGCTCCAGCCAGATGTTGCGGTCGAGCAAGTCCTCGTTGGCATCCTTCAGATGGAAATAAGACGTGACGACACCCGCCATATCATATACTTTTCCGACCACGTAGTTGGCCGACGAAAAGAATACGCTCTGCTGATAGCGTGCGGTCCGCCCTATCAGCACCAGGCAAAGAGCCTCGAGCAGCAGAAAGAGAAACCAATGGCTGTATTTCAGCAGAAAGTTAAGGAGGTCGCGCACGATAAATTAGCGGTTAGTGGGTTAATGATGAACGGTTAGCGGCAAGTGGTCAGCGGCAAGTAGTCCTCTGGACAGGAATACGCACCGTCAACTGCTTACAACTAACCGCTGATAAAGTTATCGCATCAGGAACGAGAAACGGTCTACGTTCTTCAGCGCCACACCTGTACCCTTGGCAACGGCATGCAAGGGATCTTCGGCAATGTGGAAGGGGATGTTGATCTTGTCCGTCAGACGCTTGTCGAGTCCGCGAAGCAGAGCGCCTCCACCGGCCAGGTAGATACCGTTGTGCACGATGTCGGCATACAGCTCGGGCGGCGTATTCTCCAGCGCGCTGAGGATGGCGGTCTCAATCTTCGAGATGGACTTCTCCAGGCAGTGGGCCACTTCCTGATAGCATACAGGCACTTCCATCGGCAGGGCCGTGATGCGGTTCGGGCCATGCACGATATAGTCTTCAGGGGCATCGTCGCCCAGGTCGGTCAGGGCGGCTCCCACATGTATCTTGATACGTTCGGCCATACGTTCGCTGACCTTCACGTTGTGCTGGCGGCTCATGTATTCCTGGATGTCGGCCGTGAGGTCGTCGCCCGCGATGCGGATAGAGTTGTTCGACACGATACCTCCCAGCGAAATGACGGCGATTTCGGTCGAACCGCCACCTATGTCCACAATCATGTTGCCTTCGGGTGCCTCCACATCGATGCCGATACCGATGGCGGCGGCCATGGGTTCGAAGATGAGGTAGACGTCACGTCCGCCGGCATGCTCGGCCGAGTCGCGCACGGCACGAAGCTCCACTTCCGTACTGCCCGAAGGTACGCCGATGACCATGCGGAGCGAAGGCGAAAAGAGGCGGTGACGGGTGTTCACCATCTTGATGAGTCCGCGTATCATCTGCTCGCAGGCGTAGAAGTCGGCGATGACGCCGTCGCGCAGGGGGCGGATGGTGCGGATGTTCTCATGCGTCTTCTCGTGCATGAGCTTGGCTTTCTCGCCCACGGCAATCATCTTGTCCGTACGGCGGTCGAGGGCCACAACGGAAGGTTCGTCCACCACAATCTTACCACCCGAGGTGATAATGGTGTTGGCCGTACCCAGGTCCATGGCTATTTCTTGGGTAAAAGAGAATAATCCCATTTTTTATAGTGGTTAGTGGTTAGTGGTTAGTGGTTAACGGCAAGCGGCAGGCAGTTATCCGAAAGGGATGCTAACCGCTCACCGTTAACCGCTTACCACTGTTTTTTTAGTGCTTGAAGTGACGGAAACCGGTTGTCACCATGGCGATGCCATGCTCGTTGCAATAGTCAAAGCTCAGCTGGTCCTTGATGCTTCCGCCCGGCTGGATGACGGCGGTGATGCCTTCGTTGCCCGCAATCTCCACACAGTCGGGGAAGGGGAAGAAAGCGTCGCTGGCCATCACGGCTCCGTGGAGGTCGAAACCGAAGCTCTTGGCCTTCTCGATGGCCTGCTTCAGTGCGTCTACACGGCTCGTCTGACCCACACCGCTGGCCAGCAGCTGGTGTCCCTTGGCCAGTACGATGGCGTTGGACTTGGAGTTCTTCACAATCTTGTTGGCGAAGAGCATGTCGTCGATTTCCTGTTCGGTAGGAGCCTTGACAGTCACTACCTTCAGGTCTTCGGGAGTTTCCACCTTGAGGTCGCGGTCCTGCACCAGCACGCCGTTCAGCAACGAGCGGAACTGCTTGGTGGGCAGCTTGCCCTGCTTGCGGGCCAGGATGATGCGGTTCTTCTTCTGACCCAGGATTTCGAGGGCGTCCACGTCATAGTCGGGAGCGATGATGACTTCGAAGAAGATTTTCGTGATTTCCTCGGCAGCCGCCTTGTCGACAACGGCATTCGTGATGAGCACACCGCCGAAAGCCGATACGGGGTCGCCAGCCAAAGCATCCTTCCAGGCCTCGAGCACCGTGGGGCGGGTAGCCAGGCCACAGGCGTTGTTGTGCTTCAGGATGGCGAAAGTGGTTTCGTTGCCGAATTCGTTGATGAGGTCTACGGCTGCGTTGATGTCCAGCAGGTTGTTGTAGGAGATTTCCTTGCCGTGAATCTGGTCGAACATCTCGTCCAGATTGCCGTAGAAGTAACCCTTCTGATGGGGGTTCTCGCCGTAGCGCAGGGTCTTCTGGTTGTTGGCCGAGTAGCGGAAGGCGCTTCCCTCTCCGCCGTCGAAGTAGTTGAAGATGGCCGAGTCGTAGTTGGAAGAAACGGCGAAGGCCTCCTTGGCAAACCAGCGGCGCTCTTCGAGCGACGTCGTGGCGCCATGCTCCATCAGGATGTCGCGCAGGGGTTGGTACTGGGCCTGCGAAGCGACGATGACCACGTCCTTGTAGTTCTTGGCAGCGGCACGGATGAGCGAGATGCCGCCTATGTCGATTTTCTCGATGATGTCGGCCTCGGGTGCTCCGCTGGCTACGGTTGCCTCAAACGGATAGAGGTCAACGATGACGAGGTCTATTTCGGGGATTTCATATTTTTCGATCTGCTGTCTGTCCTGCTCCACATCGCGGCGGCACAGGATGCCTCCGAATACTTTCGGGTGGAGGGTCTTCACGCGGCCGCCCAAGATGGACGGATAGGTGGTGAGCTCTTCCACCGCACGGCAGGGATAGCCCAGTCCTTCGATGAACTGGCGTGTGCCGCCTGTCGAGAGGAATTCCACTCCTTCTTCATGCAGTTTGCTGATGATTTCGTCCAAACCGTCTTTATGGTAAACGGATACCAATGCTGTTTTGATTCTCTTTGCTTCCGTCATGGTTATATGGTTTTTATGCGTATATGTATAATAACCCCGCAAAGTTACAAATTTTGTTGGTTTACCCACCTATTACTTGGCAAGAAATTTACTATAATTAAAAGAATGAGAAGTTTACGCCTCTCCCCTCCCCCAACCGCCTCCGTCGGGAAAGCACTGCTTTCTTCCTCGGAAAACGATGCTTTCGCCCTCGGAAAACACTGCTTTCCTCCTTGACAAGAAATGCCCGACCTTCCACAACGGGGAGGACGGGCATTTCCTGAAGTCTTCCGTCCGATGCGTACAGGTGCATCGGCGTGGAAGGATATTTTACCAGATGGACACGCGCTTCTCTACAGGAATGAACATCGGGTCCTTGTCGGTGATACCAAAGGCATCATACCATGCGCCGATATGAGGCAGGGCACCGTTCACACGCCATTCGCCCAGCGAGTGTACGTCGATCTTGGTCATCTGAAGCACGGCTTCGGGGCGGATGTTGTTGGCCCATACGCCTGCATAAGCCAGGAAGAAGCGCTGTTCGGGTGTAAAGCCGTCCTTCACTTCGAGCGGAGCACCTGCCGTAGCGTTCTTGAAGGCCTGGAAGGAAACCTGCAGGCCACCGTGGTCGGCGATGTTCTCGCCCAGCGTCATCTTGCCGTTGGCATGTACGCCGGGAGCCACTTCGATGCTGTCAAAGAATGCTACCATCACGTTGGCACGTTCTTCAAACTTCTTGGCGTCTTCTTCCGTCCACCAGTCTTTCAGGTTGCCGTCCTTGTCGTACTGGCGGCCCTGGTCGTCGAATCCGTGGGTCATCTCGTGACCGATCACCACGCCGATGGCTCCGTAGTTGAAGGCATCGTCCGCATTCATGTCGAAGAAAGGCGGTTGCAGGATGGCGGCGGGGAAGCAGATCTCGTTGGTCGTGGGGTTGTAGTAGGCGTTTACCGTCTGGGGCGTCATCAGCCACTCGTCCTTGTCGACAGGCTTGCCGGCCTTGGCCACCATCTCGGCATGTCCCCACAGGTTGGCACGTTCGATGTTTGCCCAGTAGGAATCGTCCTTGATTTCCAGCGCGCTATAATCTTTCCACTTGTCGGGGTAACCGATCTTCACATGGAAGGTAGCAAGCTTCTCCATGGCTTTCACCTTGGTAGAGTCACTCATCCACTCCAACGC
Source organism: Mediterranea massiliensis (assembly GCA_958402075.1). Lineage (GTDB taxonomy): Bacteria > Bacteroidota > Bacteroidia > Bacteroidales > Bacteroidaceae > Bacteroides > Bacteroides massiliensis_D. Next base: position 6,972 of record CATXSD010000042.1, read on the forward strand.
CTGGATGCGCTCGCCCAAAGCCGTCTGCAGGTTCTTCACGAGCGTCACCATGCGTTCCTTGGCGGCGGCGGGGAAATACTTCTCCACATACATCTGTCCGACGGCTTCGCCCAACGTTGAGCTTACCACGCCTACGGCCGTCTTCCAGCGGGGTTGCATTTCCTGCGCACCCGACATCGTGCGGCTATAGAAGTCGAAGTTCTGCTCCTTCATGGCGTCGTTCAGGTAGCTGGCGGCGGCGTCAATCAGCTTCCATTGCAGGTAGAGCTTCTGCTGGTCGAGGGGCAGGGTGTCAATAATCTTGACCGAAGCCTCGAGCGAAGCGGGCTGGCCGATGATGATTTCGTTTACATTGTTCAGGTCGAGTCCCTTCAGATAGGCATCCCAGTCGAAGGAGGCGTACTGCTTCTTGATGTCGGCCATCGCCATCTTGTTGTAGTTGGCATGCGGGTCGCGCAGCTCCACGCGCGAGCGGAAAGCCTGGGCCAGACGGGTTTCCACGTCCATCACGGTCTTCATGCCCTGTTCGGCGGTAGCGGCGTCGAAGCCGGCCAGCTGATACATTTTCTTGACATGTTCCTTGAAGGCCTCGCGAATCTTCACGGTAGCCTCATCGTCGAGCAGATAGTAGTCGCGGTCGCCCATGCTCAGGCCGTATTGGGCCATCTGAACGGCGTTCATGCTGCTGTTCATCTCGTCGGCACCCACATAGAGGGCCAGGTAGGCGGCGATGCCTTTCTTGTACATCTCGGCCAGGAGCGGATAGACTTCCTTCTTGTCCTTCAGGGCAGCAATCTGGTCGAGCTCGGCCTGGATGGGGGCTACGCCTTCCTTGTTCAGCTTGACGCTGTCCATGGCAATCTTGTACAAGTCGCCCACCTTCTGCGCGATGCTTCCTGCCTCGTGTTGCGTAGCGGCCAGTTCCTCAATCAGGCCCTGGATCTGCTTGCGGTTGTTCTCGGCCAGGATGGTGAACGAGCCATACTGGGAATACTCGTCGGTCAGGGGATTGTTCTTCATCCAACCGCCGCAGGCATACTCGTAGAAGTCCGTACCCGGCAGAGCGGTCGTGTCCAGATTGGCAAGGTCGATGCCCGCCGTCAGCGTGGCAGGCTGCTTGCCCGAGTTGCAGGAGGCCAATGCCAGGCAAAGGGCTGCAACAGAAAAGTAACTTTTCAAATTCATACTGTTATCGTTTAAAAGGTTTTACTATTTCGTCTTTATTTCCTGGCTGCCTCGAGCTCTGTCGAAGCGGCGTCCCACTCTTCCATGGCGCGGTCGAGCTGCTCCTTCAGCTTCTGATGCTGTTCGTAGAGCGACATGTCCGAAGCGCCTTCGGGCGTAGCCATCTTCGCTTCGAGAATGGAGATGGCGGCTTCCGTCTGCCCGATTTCTGCTTCACAATCGGCCACGCGCCGCTCCAGCTTCTTCAGGCGCTTGTTCAGTTCCTTCTGTTCTTCGTAGGACAGGCGGCCCGACGAGGCTTGGGGAGCATCCGCCGCAGACGGCTTCTTGGCTCCCGTGGGCGACTCCGACAGGGAGGGTGTCTTCTGCAATTCGTTCAAGTTCTCGATCTGTTTCTTCTGCAAGAAGTCGTAGATGCCGCCCAGGTGTTCCTTCACCAGCCCGCCCCCGAACTCATAGACCTTGGTCACCAGTCCGTCGAGGAAATCACGGTCGTGGCTCACGACAATCACCGTGCCGTCGAAGTCGCGGATGGCTTCCTTCAGCACATCCTTGGAGCGCATGTCCAGGTGGTTGGTCGGCTCGTCGAGGATGAGGAAGTTCACCGGCTCGAGCAGCAGCTTGATCATGGCCAGGCGGGTGCGCTCGCCGCCGCTGAGCACCTTCACCTTCTTGTCCGAGGCCTCGCCGCCGAACATGAAGGCACCCAGGATGTCGCGTATCTTCAGGCGGATGTCGCCCACGGCCACACGGTCGATGGTGTCGAACACCGTCAGCTCGCCGTCCAGCAGCTGCGCCTGGTTTTGGGCGAAGTAGCCTATCTGCACGTTGTGTCCCAGCGTCAACTTGCCCGTATAGTCGGTAATCTCGCCCATGATGCACTTCACCAGCGTGGACTTACCCTCACCGTTCTTGCCCACGAAGGCCACCTTCTCGCCACGGTTGATGGTGAGGTTGACGTCGTGGAAGACCACGTGGTCGCCATAGGCTTTCGCCACGTCTTCACAGATGACGGGATAGTTGCCGCTCCGGCTGGAGCAGACAAACTTCAGGCGCAGGGCGGAGTTGTCTTCCTCGTCCACCTCGATGCGTTCAATTTTTTCCAGCTGCTTGATGCGGCTCTGCACCTGCACGGCCTTCGTGGCCTTGTAGCGGAAGCGCTCGATGAAGGCTTCCGTGTCCTCAATCTGCTTCTGCTGGTTCTCGTAGGCACGGAGCTGCTGCTCGCGGCGCTCCTTGCGCAGGACGACAAATTCGTCGTACTTCACCTTGTAGTCGTAGATATGTCCGCAGGAGATTTCGATGGTGCGGGTGGTGACGTTGTTCAGGAAAGCGCGGTCGTGGCTAACCAGCACCACGGCATTGGCCCGGGTGGCAAGGAAATTCTCCAGCCACTGGATGGACTCGATGTCCAGGTGGTTGGTGGGTTCGTCCAGCAGGAGCACGTCGGGCCGGCGGAGCAGCAGCTTGGCCAGCTCGATGCGCATGCGCCAACCGCCGGAGAACTCGCTCGTAGGGCGGTCGAAGTCCCCGCGACTGAAGCCCAAGCCCTGGAGCGTGCGCTCTATCTCGGCCTGATAATTGGTGCCGCCCATCATCAGGAAGCGGTCGTTTTCGTGCGTGAAGCGGTCGATAAGTTTCTGATAGTCTTCACTTTCGTAGTCGGTACGGTCGGCCAGTTCCTGGTTCATGCGCTCGATGTCGGCCTGCATCTCAAAGATGTGTTCGAAAGCCAGCTCGGCCTCCTGCATCACCGTCCGCTCGTCGCTCAGCACCATCACCTGCGGCAGATAGCCGATGGTGCAGTCGCGGGGGACGGACACCGTGCCTGCCGTAGGACGTTGCAATCCGGCCAGAATCTTCAGCATGGTCGACTTGCCCGCTCCGTTCTTGCCCACCAGGGCGATGCGGTCCTTCTTGTTGATGACGTAGGACACGTCCTCGAACAGGGGCGTGGCGTTGAATTCCACTTTCAGTCCTTCTACAGATATCATAATTGTAACAATGTCATTTTTATTTGAGCATGCAAAGGTAGTGCAAACCGAGGGAAATACAAAATGAAATCTGTCATTCAGCCTTTTATTAAAAGAACGAAACGATTTTTATCAGGCAAAGCGGCCGTCCGAACGCACGTTTTTCCATCGCACGCATCTTCCCGCTCTGACGAAGCACTGCATGACCTGCCAACGAAGCACTGCGTGACACCCTGACGAAGCACTGCATGAGAGGGTGACGAAGCACTGTGTCAGAGGATCATGAAGCACTGTGTCAAAACCCGTGGCAGAACACCACCCGACAACCCGACAGCCCATCTCCCCAAAGCAAACCGCCACGACTGCCCGTCGGCAGCCGTGGCGGCTCTGTATGGTATAGGTACCTTATTCGTTTAGAACAGCTTGGCAGGATATTCGCCGGCATCGACCAGCGCCTTGATCTTGTCTACCACGCTCTGGCGGTCTTCGGGATAAGTCACGCCGAACCACTTGCTGGTGGTGTCGAGCACTTCGACCGTAGCCGTACCGTCGTTGATGAGCTTGTCCACCATCAGCGGGATGAAGAATTCGCTCTTCAGGTTCTCCATGTTCTTCGGATCGGAAAGGAAGCCCTTGAAGTATTCCTTGCTGTAGCCGAAGTAGTCGGGAGTGAAGCCCCAGAAATTCATGCTGACGGGAGTCGTTTCGGGAGTTGCCGTCCATTCGCCGTTGTCGTCGATGTACTTCACCTCGCCGTCGATGCGCTGAATCTTGGTGCGCTCTACAACGGAAGTCAGCATACGGTTCTCATTGGTAGAGCAAATGCCGCGCGACACGGTACCGCTCTCGCTCAGCGTATTTCCCACACGGAAGCCCACCATGGCATAAACGTTCTTCGAACCTTCGGGCAGCGCTGCCAGGAACTTGCCCATCACCTGGAAGGAATCGCGTCCGTAGAAGTCGTCGCAGTTGATGACGGCAAACGGTTCCTGAATGGCCTTCTCGCCCATCAGCACGGCGTGGTTCGTACCCCACGGTTTCGTGCGGCCTTCGGGACAGGTAAAGCCTTCGGGCAGGTCGTTGAGCGACTGGAACACCAGCTCGCAGGGGATGTGGCCTTCGTATTTGGAAAGGATCTTCTCGCGGAAATCTTTTTCAAAATCCTTGCGGATAACAAAGACAAGTTTGCCGAACCCGGCCTTGATGGCGTCATAGATGGAGTAGTCCATAATGGTTTCACCGTTGGGACCCAGTCCGTCCAATTGCTTCAAACCACCGTAGCGGCTGCCCATACCGGCTGCCAGTAAAAAGAGAGTAGGTTTCATATTTGTTATTATTTAAAGGTTAGTGTTTTCTGTTTCAGCGCACAAAAGTAAGAAATAAACTGCAGGATATACAAAAAAAATGATACAATCTTTGGGCATCGGCACAAAATCCCTCTAAAACGGATAACCGATGGCAAAATGCAGGGCCAATCCGTCCTTGAACTTAGCGATATTGTAATATCCCGACTGTCCCACGGCAGAAGGATCGTGGAGGGCTACACCGCAATCCAGACGGAAGACGAGGAAGTCCAGGTCGTAGCGCAAGCCGAATCCCGTGCCCAGCGCAATCTGTTCGGGAAACTTCTTCAGCGAGAACTCGCCATTGGGACGACCCTCGTCGGCACGGAGCAGCCACACGTTGCCCGCATCGAGGAAGACGGCCCCGTGCAGATCGCTGATGATGCGGAAGCGGTACTCCACATTGGCCTCGAAACGGATGTCGCCCACGTGGTTGATGAAGCCATACTTGTCCGTCTCCTCGTTGGCAGGCGCATAGCCGCCCGGACCGATGCTGCGAGCCGCAAAGGCACGCACACTGTTGGCTCCGCCGATATAGAACTGCTCGGTATAGGGGGCCGAGAGCATGTTGCCGTACGACCACACACAACCGGCCGCCACACGGGCTGCCAGCGACTGGTTGCGGTCGATGCGGAAGTTGTAGCGGAACTCGCTGTTCAGCTTGGAGAACTGGGCAAACGGCACGCCCAGCAATTCCTTCTCCTGCTTGCCGAACGACTGGCCGAAAGCCTGGTACAGACAGGAGACCAGATTGCCCGCCGAGGTAACCGTCGTCTGCCACCAGTGCGTGCTCCGGCGGTTCTTGCGTATCGAGGCATCATCGTAGGTATAGGTGTACTCCATGGCAGGGATGAACTGGTCGCGCAGACTGATGTACAGGGCCGGATTTTCGGCCTGCAAGTCAAGGAAGGCCTGGGTGGGGTCGCGCAGCACGTTGAATGTCAGCCGGAAAGGAGTGAAGCTATGCTTGCTCGTCGGCTTGGGCTGGAAATCGTAGGTAGCATTGCCGCCGAAAGCCAGCAGTTTGTAGTACTTGGCACGGTTCATCTGGTCGGCATAGAGGCGGAAGGTAGTCGTGGCCGGGAAGTCGTACTCACGGTCGCCCATGCGCGGAAAGACCACACGCGGGAAGGTCAGCGAAGTGGAAATGCCGTATTCGTAACTGTTCATCAGGGAGGAATGGTCGCCGCCCGTCTGCCATTCATAGGAGCCGGTCAGCTTCACGTTCCAGCTCTCACCGCCACCGAACACATTGTTCTTGGTCAGGGTAAAGGAGGCACCGGGCCCCACCTGGTTGTTGCTCTTCATCTTGATGTTGAAGTCCAGCTCGGCATCATAGGGCTTGTCCAAAGCCGTACGGATATTGACATCGAGCGTATCGGACACAAAGGCCGTATCACGAGGTGTGAACTGCATCTCCATGTAACGGAAGATGCCCACGTTGGCCAGACGCTCCTGCACACGCGTCTGCCGATAGAGGCTGTACAGGTTTTCGGCCGACCGCTGCCGGCTGATGCCCGCACTGTCCTGCACCTGACGCTTGAGGCGGAAGCCCTTGTAATTGGTCCAGCGGTATAACATGTTGGGGCGTACCCGCAGCTTGTCGTGGAAATAAATGCGCAGCCCGTTGTAGTCCACGCTGTCGTTGGGCGCCTCCCCGTTCTTGCCCAAGATTTCCACTGTCTTGCGCCCCAGATAGAAGGGCTTCTCGGCTACGGCAGGCATGCCCGGCACTGGGATCATACGCATGCTGACGTGTCCGCCGGGCACCAGCGTCGTATCGGCCTGATAGGTCAGATAATCGGGACGGAAATAGTAGCAGCCCACATTGCGCAGCAGGGTGCTGATGCGGGTCCGTTCGCCATCCAGGTCGAGCACGTTGAACTGTTCGCCCGGACTGATGAGCGAACGGCGGCGGCCCAGTTCCATGATGCGCAGCGTCCGGTTGCTGAACCCCTGATAGGTCACCGTATCTATCATGTACGGATTGCGCATGTCCACGGTATATTGTATCTTGGCCTTGAGCGAGTCCTTGGGGTCGACAAACGTTTCGTACCCCACCGTCCCGTTGAAGTAGCCGTAATCGCGCAGCAGGTTGGAAGCCGCCTTGATGCGGATGTCCGGATTGACAGACGACATGAGTACAGGCTTGGCCGCAAAACGGTTGAATATCCACTTGCCCAACCCTTTCTCGTATTTCACAAAACCGTTGTACACCCACAGGCCAAGGGGAAAAGGGATACGCACCGTCGAGCTGCCCAGCAGCGAATTGTTGGGAGCGGTGGCCAAGGCAGCTTCCACCTCCTCGATTGCGGTCTCGCCCACCGGTGTCGGATAGGGATTGTGTATCACCATAGGCTTCTGCCCGGTGTAGAGCACTTCCCCTTCCGGCAGGTTCTTCGTGGTAGAGCAGGCAACCAGAAGCATCAGGACTGTTATGTAGGATATAATCTTCTTCATATCGTTCTCATTAAACTTGCGGATGGACGTCAGGGTTCTCCCTTTTTCTTCTTTCTAAAAATAAAGAGCTCGCTCAGGCGGTCCATCTTGCGGCGCAACACCAGGCCGACACCCGTTTCGGTAATCTCCCCGTCGAGCACACTCTCGTAGTTCTTGTTGTGGAAGGCACGGATGTATCGGGTGCCCGAAGCGTCGAGCCTGTATTCCAGCGAGTTATTGTCGATGAACGACTCCACATCGTTGGTGGCATTGGCTCCGGTCGACACCTTACCGCCGATAATGATCTGCACCCGGTCGTTGAAGAGGCGCTGGGAGTAACGGAAGCTGTAGTCGGTCTGCTTGTCGCCGGTCTCGGCCGATGTACGGTCCTCGATGCCGACACTGAAGCTGGCACCCTTCATTCCACCGGCCAGGGCGTTGATCTGACTCTGCAGCACGCTGTTCAAGGCACTGCCCATGGTCAGTCCGCCTCCCTTGCCGCTGTCATTCAGGTAAATTCCCGTCGCCATCATGGTAATGGCCTGCTTGCTGCGTTCCTCAGCCCCCATGGCCTGCAACTGGTTCTCCACGGTGGCATCTTCGGGAGCCGACAAGTCGAACACCAGCTCGGGACTTGCCAGCCGTCCCTTCAAAGCAATGGAAACATCGAAGTTCACCATGCGCGAGCCACTGCCGTCGTCACCGTCGGCCACGGAAGCACGCATACGCTCCTGCGCCTTCAGGTTCAGCGTCGGGTCCATCACATCGCCCCGCCAGTCCACATAACTGCCGTTGACAATCTGGAACTCCTTCAGCGGAATGACGGGTAACGAGAATTTCATGACACCTCCACTGAACGTGTAACGGCCCGTCAGACTCATGTCGCCCTGAGGAGTATATTGCCAGGAAAGGTCGCCTCCGCCTTCCAGCTCGATGTATTGCGAACGGTCGGGACTCAGGTCGGCCCGCAGGCGCACCGCATCATCAATGTGGACAGACATCAGCATGTCCATGCCACCGAGAGGTACATTGGCTACCGCCGCCGAAGCCGCTGCCGTCGTGTCACGGAAGGATACAAAAGACACCAGTCCGTCCAGACGGTCTTCCACCGTCAGCGGCGAGTCGGTCAGCACGTAAGTCACGTCGGTAGTTCCCAGCAAGTTCATGCTTCCCCTCATCTTCAGCGCATCGAGCGGACCTTTTACCGTAGCCAGCATGTCGACCAGGACCTTGCCGTAGACCATACTTTCACGTGTCCGCTTGGCATTGAGCAAGGTATAGTTGTTTGCCTGAAGGGTAAGGTCGGCCGTCGGCCGCTCCATGTTGCGGAAATCCACATAGCCATTGATGGCAAAGGGATTGTCGCTGGTGGTATAGATGGCAAATTTGTCGAACACCAGCCGGTTGTTTTCCAGCCGGATGGGACGGTTGTCCATCCAATAGCGGGAGCCCAACATCTTGACGTACACATTGGCACTGTCCAGCGACAGGCTTCCGTCAACGGTCGGCTGGTCCATGCTTCCCCCGATGAGGAGCTCACCGTCAGCCCGCCCCTGAAGCGTCGCCATCTGGTCGGGGACAAAGGCGTTGGCAATGGCCAGCGGCAAACGGGTAATGTTCGCGCTGATGTCCATCACATTCTTTTCACCCTGTTGCACCAGCGTACCGTCGGCACTCAGCACATCCTGATTGTTGTACAGGAAGTAGCTGCTCAGATAATGCGTATTTCCTTCGCCCGGCAACCAAGTCACGCCCAGCCCCACATCGCCCACGGGCTGTTCTTCATAAGTCAGCTTCTGTACATTGGCTTCGGCCGACACCTGCAGGGAGTTTTCCGTCTGGATATACTGGGCTTCGGCCGAGAACAAACCGGTGAGGCGGGGCAGATAAGGCATCACCTTGCTGAGCTCGCTCAGACGGAAACGGCTCAGCTCCACGTTCATGTTCTGCAACGACACCGTATCCTGCCGATTGGACTGCATACGGAAACAGATGCCGTCATCGCTGTCCATATCCACATTGGCATAGACGCGCATGTTCTTGTGCAGATAAATCCAGTTGGCCTGATCCGCAAATGTAAATTTGCGGTAGGCAATGATGGGGTTCTCGGGGATGAGATTCAGCAATACACCGTTTCCCTTCCCGTGTCCTTCGTTCAACGGCCGGGCATTGACGCCGAACAGAATGCCTTTCTCTCCGTTCTCGTCTTCGAAGTCCAGTGTCAGTTCGGCGTCCTCGCTCCGGATTTCACCCGTCAGCGTGCTGCGGAACACGAACTGAGGATTTTGAGCATTGTTGATGACACCACTTTGCAGCCTCATCCGTGTCGTATCCTGATGGACGGCAAAGAAGACCGTATCCAACTGCAACGAATCGGTATGCAGGCCGTGGATGGAAGTGCGACCGTTGATGCCCCATTCAGGAGTAAAGCCGAAGCTCAACTTCATTTCATGGAAGCCCATGTGATACTGGGCCAGGAGGTCGTTTACCGGATTGTCCTCGCCAGCCTTTACAAACATGCCGGCCGATGGAAGTGCCCGTCGCAAAGCCGCATGATCGAGCCTCCGGTCTTCAATCTGTTTCATCAGCAGGTCGGCAAACCGATTGCTCTGTTCCATCAATTTATCCATCGTTCCACGGGCCCGCAACCACAGGTTCAAGTCACCCGCCGACAATTCCATCCGCACTGTGTCGCGCCGCACCTCTCCTTCCAGACGGAAAGCCAACGGACGTTTCAGGCGTTCGGGAATAAGCCCCAATTCATACAAGCCGACCCGCGACACATCCAAATCTACCGCACCGTCCAAATACTTACGGTCGAGCCTCATACTGCCATCTGCCTGCATCTTCAGCAATGCGTTGTCGCTGGTCAGGTTCACAGAAGCCAAGGCCGACTTCAGAGCGGCCTTCAGATTGACTCCCGACAAATGCCACTTACCATACTGGAGGGCATCCAGCCGGAGCGAAGCGTCGGCCACGGTCCGCCGGGACAAGAAATCCACTCCCCTGCCCCGAGCCGCAGCGTGCATCGTCAGTTCATACAGACTGTCTTTGGGCAGGAAGTGATGGAGCTGGAGGGAGTCGACGGACAAATCGGCCCGATAGGCCTCGGTCGACAAATCGTAAAAGGCATCCAGGGCAAGACGACCTCTCCCCTCCTTTATCTTCAGGTCCGATGACAGACGGTTACCTTCCAAGCCCACCTTGGCTGCCAGGTGCATGCTGTCGGGAACGACCAACGTACCGTCACCCGCCACACCGGCCAGTGTCGTCAGAAAGTCCAGGTTACGGGTCTGCATATCAAAATCCATCTGAACGGAACGGGTCAGGCTGTCGGTGACATTCCACAACTCGCCGCCGCCCTTCATGGTAAAGGCACCGGGCAGGTCCACCAGGAAGCGGGATATCTGCATTTGCTTGAGATTTCCCTCCGTACCGGCACGAACGACCAAGGGATGGAACGGATAGGCTTTTTTGAATGCCTCGGGCAATCCGCCGGCAAAAAGAAGCACATCCGGCTTGCCGATACGAGCATCCAGGCGGACAGAAAGACGACCTGTCGTAGGAATCTCGACGAGTTCCCAATATGTCTGGGCAGCCAACTTCATCTCGCTGTGAGGCGTCAGCAACCGCAACCGGGGAATCTGTATCAACGTGGAATCGGCAAACACGCGACCCGTCAGCGACGAAACGCTGAGCCCCGACCGCTCGTTCAAGGCAAACTCCTGAATCACGGCATTCATGTTACGACCGTAATAGAGCACCGAATCAATGCCCAACCGGATGTCACGAAGAGCGATGTGCGACGCATCGAATCCTTCGGCCGGGCGTCCCGAGCCGACATCATAACGCACCGATGCCCCTGAAAGGCGAAAACGCTGCCAGCCATAGCGCTGGGTGCCCAAGTCGGCCTCCGCATCGGTAATTCCCAGTTCGGCAATCTGTGCAGACAGCGTTGTCGTGTCCAGCGGCATGGCCAGACTGGCAGACAAGTTTTTCAGTTTCAAGTTCTGCAAAGTCAGCTTCCACTTGACCGGAGCCGAAGTCGTGTCCTCGGGTTCGGAAGCCGTCGTATCGGACAGAAGCACATGCACCCGGGAATCTTCCAGTTCCACCTCGTTGAGCACCACTTCTTCCTTCACCAGATCTACACCATGGCTTTTCAAGAAGAAACGGCCCAGCTGTCCTTCCACACGCATTCCCTCCAGCAAATCGGCCGAATTGACAGAGACATCACTCAGGGTTACATGATCCACTTCCACCCGGCCCTGCAACAAAGGCCACGCCTGAATGCGCACATTCAAGCTGCCCAGGTCGAGCAACGTATCGGGAGCCTGTACGCCCTGCCCCATTGAATCGGCCGGCTGCACCACCAAAGCACCACGCACCAACAGATTGAGGGGGAAGCGCAAATCAATGCGCTCCACGGAGATATCCATGCCGGTAGCCTCGGAAGCAATGGCCGTAGCCTGTCTACGCAGGAAGTTCTGCACAGGGGGCACATAAAGCAGCACCATGAGCAGCGTAAACAAGGCAACAGGCGTAAGCAACACCCACAGCAATACCCGTAACCATCGTCTTTTTTTCTTTATCGGAGTCTCTTCTGTCACAACATCACGTATTTGAGTACAAAGTAAACAAATTCTGACGAAAAAAGTTAGTTTTTCCCGCAAATAAGCACGATTGAACGCTTAAAGTGGAGCAGCTTCCAATACATCTTCTATCCGCTTCAAGGCTTCCGATGCCGCCTCAAGCAAATCTTCAGAGACAGGCTGCCCCGATGCTCCTTCCAGCTTTCTCAACAAGGCTACCAGTCCGGACGCTTCGAGCATGATAAACAAAGGTATCATCTTATGGGATACGGCTGCCATTTCCGACACATCACCTTCATCGGCCGCCTGCCTTAACCGGCCGGCATTCCGACGGGTTTCCGCAACGAAACTCTCCAGAATGGTGCGCGAAGCCTCGGCATCGTCGGCCGAGAAGGCGGTCAGTGCCGCAAAATTATAACCTTGCGATGTGGAAGCGGGAGGCGTCTGGGACACTTCCCCAGCCAAGGCCTCCTGCGACAATTCGGCCAACAGTTCGGCCACGGTAAAGGGCTTGTGCAGACAACCCGAGAAACCATGCTCTACAAATTCTTCGCGCTGCATGTCGCTCCGCGCCGTTACGGCAATGACAGGAATGGTACGTGCCTGCGGAATGTTGGAAGCCCGAAGCAGATTCAAGAGGTCGAATCCACTGATGGCCGGCATCTGCACATCGGTCAGCAGGACATCGAACGGTTCGCCGCGCAAGGCATCGAGCAACTCATCCGGCTGCTGGCAGCAGACGGAGTCCAGTCCACCCTGTTTCAGCATGGCCGCCGTCAGGGTTAACTGGATGCGGTCGTCGTCGATGAGCAAGACCCGCTTCACCGCAGGTACCTGTTCCTCGTGACCGGCAGCAGGACGTTCCTCCTCCACCGTATCGGCCGCCTTGTCGATGTGTACGGGATAGATGGGGATGCGCACGGTGAAGGTGCTGCCCTTTCCGGGCACACTGTCTACCTCGATGGAACCCTCGAGCAACTGTACCAGCATCTTCACGATGGACAGGCCCAGGCCGAACCCTTCCTTGCCCTGTGCCCCCGGCAGACGGGTAAACTCCTGGAAGATACGTTCGCGGTCGGACGGCTCCATGCCCTTCCCTGTATCGGCTACCGCTACGACCAGCATCCGGTCTTCATAGCGTGCGGTCAGGGTAATGCCACCCCGGTCGGTAAACTTCACGGCGTTGGACAACAGGTTGTTGATGATCTGACGCAGGCGCAACGGGTCACAGATAAAGGTCCCGTCCAGCTCGGGAGCCGTCTCGCAATGCAGAGCCAGTCCCTTGGCTGCCGTCAACGGCTCGAAGCTCACCCGAATCTCCTCCATCAGACGGGCCGGATGGAAGCTGACGCGGTTGATTTCAGCCTTATGCAAGTCCAGCCGATGGAAGTCGAGCAGGTCTGTAACCAGTTTCAACAGATGTTCCGACGAAGTCTTCATGTTGTCCAGATAGAAACGCTGCCGCTCGTCGACGGTCAAGCGTGACAGCAGGTCGGCATACCCCATGATGGACCCCAGCGGTGCCTTGAAGTCGTGCGTGATGGCCAGCATCAGCTTCTCGCGCGTAGCGAGCAAGTCCTCGGCCCGGCGCCGCGCCTCTTCCAGTTCGCGGCGGTAACGGTTGCTGCGGGTCACGTCACGTCCGATCAGCACCAGGAAAAAGGCGGAAAGCAAGACGGCACCCACGGCAATGCCTCCGATGATACGGGCCGAGCGCTGCCGCACCCGCTCCTGCCGCTCGTCCGCCTCGCGGGCCCGAAGCAGCACTTCCTGTTCATAACCTTTCAGCAGGCTGTCAATGCGGGCGTTGAGCATTTTGTCCAATCCACGCAGGTAGCGCTGGCGGCGCTGCGCCGTCACCTGCTGTTCCTGCCGCTTCTGGGTAACGGCCTTCAGCCGCTCCTGCAGGGAGTCTACCGGATTGTAGGTATCGTAGAGAGTGTCCATTGCCACTTCGGTCGTCGTGCGGATCTGGACCGTCGTATCTTCCTTGGGAGGCACGAAAACTTCCCCCAAGCGCTTGAAGAACCCTTTCTTCTCCTTCTTGGGCGTCCGGATGGTGTCGCGCCGCTTCACCACATGCTGCTGCACCCGCTGGCGGATGATGATGGTGTCGTGCTGGGCTATCATCTGCTCGATGTCGTTGGTGGAAATCAGGCTGTCGCTGGCCGCACTCATCATGCGCAGCAGGCGGATGGTATTCTCGTCCTTTTCGCGGAGCAAGGTCATCAGGCTGTCCTCCCACTGCATGTTGCGATCCTCGGAAAGGGTCAGATTGCCCATCTCCCGATTGACGAAGAACAGGGAGAACAGCAGCACGGCCAGCATCAAGGCATAGCCCAAAGTGATCTTCACACGCGAAACATG
>CATXSD010000043.1 GCA_958402075.1 Mediterranea massiliensis
ACGAACACATGGTGGCGCCGGGCATGCTCTACATCTCGCACCCCACCGAGATGGGCACGCTCTACACCCTCCGCGAACTGGAAGACCTGAGTCGCGTGTGCCGTGAGGCGGATATACCTTTATATATGGATGGCGCCCGCCTGGGCTATGGACTGGCAGCCAAGGGAACGGACGTCACGCTGGGGGACATTGCCCGTCTGTGCGACGTGTTCTACATCGGCGGCACCAAGGTTGGTGCCCTCTTCGGGGAGGCGGTGGTGGCTGCCCGTCCCGAACGGTTGCCCCATTTTTTCACCCTCGTCAAGCAGCACGGTGCGCTGCTGGCCAAGGGACGTCTGCTGGGCATCCAGTTCGGCACGCTCTTCACCGACGGCCTCTATCAGCGCATCGGCGCCCATGCCGTCCGTCTGGCCCTGAAGCTGAAGCGGGCGTTCGTTGAGAAGGGCTACCGGCTCCATCTCGATTCGCCCACCAACCAGCAGTTCGTCTGCCTGCCCAACGAGACCATCGACCGCCTGAAGCGCGAAGCCACCTTCGAGCTGTGGGGCCCCCGCGGCGAAACGGAGACGGTGGTGCGCTTCGTCACCAGCTGGGCCACGCGTGAGGAAGACGTGGACAAGCTGATAGCCTTGCTTTGACTGTAACAGAAACGGATAACAAATAAAACAATAACGAAATGGATTCCATCAAGATTAACAAGGTGCAGATACGCAATCTGCAGATTGAAGACTACGACCAGCTGGCCCAGTCGTTCACCCGTGTCTATACGGACGGAAGCGATGTCTTCTGGACCCACAAGCAGATAGAGAAACTGATACGCATCTTCCCCGAGGGGCAGATTGTGACGGTGGTCGACGAGAAGATTGTGGGCTGCGCCCTTTCCATCATCGTCAATTATGACGACGTGAAGAACGACCACACCTATGCCCAGGTGACGGGCAAGGAGACGTTCAATACCCACAACCCCAAGGGTAATATCCTCTACGGCATCGAGGTCTTCATCCATCCGCAGTATCGCGGCCTTCGCCTGGCCCGCCGTATGTACGAATACCGCAAGGACCTTTGCGAGAAGCTCAACCTGAAGGCTATCATGTTCGGCGGCCGCATCCCCAACTACCACAAATATGCCGACCAGATGCGCCCCAAGGAATACATCGACAAGGTGCGCCAGAAGGAAATCTACGACCCCGTGCTTACCTTCCAGCTCTCCAACGACTTCCACGTGCGCAAGGTGATGCGCAACTACCTGCCCAACGATGAAGAGTCCAAGCACTACGCCTGCCTGCTCCAGTGGGACAACATCTACTACCAGCCGCCCACGCAGGAGTACATCAACCCGAAGACCACCGTCCGTGTGGGCCTCGTGCAGTGGCAAATGCGTACCTACAGTTCGCTGGACGACCTCTTCGAGCAGGTGGAGTTCTTCGTCGACGCCGTGTCCGACTACAAGAGCGACTTTGTTCTCTTCCCCGAATACTTCAACGCGCCGCTCATGGCCCGCTTCAACAACGAGGGTGAATCCGAAGCCATCCGCGGTCTGGCTGCCTATACCGACGAAATACGCGAACGCTTCATCAAGCTGGCCATCAGCTACAACATCAACATCATCACGGGAAGCATGCCGCTCATCAAGGAAGACGGCCGCCTGTACAACGTGGGCTTCCTCTGCCGCCGCGACGGCACGTACGAGATGTACGAAAAGATTCACGTCACGCCCGACGAAATCAAGAGCTGGGGCTTGAGCGGAGGCAAGGCTCTGAAGACCTTCGAGACCGACTGTGCCAAGATCGGTGTCCTGATCTGCTACGACGTGGAGTTCCCCGAACTGTCGCGCATCATGGCCGACCAGGGCATGCAGATTCTGTTCGTGCCTTTCCTGACCGATACGCAGAATGCCTACAGCCGCGTCAAGGTATGTGCCCACGCCCGTGCCATCGAGAACGAGTGCTTCGTGGTCATTGCCGGCAGTGTGGGCAATCTGCCCCGTGTGCACAACATGGACATCCAGTATGCCCAGTCGGGTGTCTTCACGCCTTGCGATTTTGCCTTCCCCACGGACGGCAAGCGTGCCGAAGCTACGCCCAATACGGAGATGATTCTCGTGTCCGACGTCGATCTTGACCTGCTGAGCGAACTGCACACCTACGGCAGCGTCCGTAACCTGAAAGACCGTCGTCACGACCTGTACGAGGTGAAGATGAAGAACCGCAGCGCAGAGTCGCAGAAGGCGAGCGAATAAGTCTGTCATCATTGACAAAGCAGATAAAGGCTGTGTCAGAACTTACCGCAGATTAACAAGGGCGGTTTCGTTTTGATACAGCCTTTTTTGTATGCTCCTTGTATAAATAAATTCTTTTGTTTACCTTTGACTCCGAATAGATAGTAAGGTGCTATCTTTTAGTGTCTTCCTTTTAGTATTGATTATGATTTGTACCATGAAACTGAACCGTTTATTCCTTGTCTTTGTACCGGCTCTTTGTCTGGCGTTTTCCTCTTGCAGTTCGGGAAGCCGGAAAGCTGATGATGATATACCGTTGCCTGCCTCGGTGGATGTTCCCCATGTGGCCGAAGGCGACTATGCCGACATGAGCCGTCCTAACCTGACGTTTACGGCAGAGAAGATTGTGTGCAACTATCCCGTGGAGTCGCATATCTATGTTATCGACTGTCGGAGCGGGCAGACGAACGTTTTCGAAGCTCCCAGCCGATATACGGTCAATAAGGCCGAGCCTTGCCGTTCGCGTACCGATTATACCCAGTGGGAACACCACCGCGTGGAAAATCCACATTTCTATGAATTGATGTATCTTCCTGCATCAGGCCGTTATGTACGTCTGCACACGGCCGGTCAGACGTACGATGCTTCAAAGAAACTGATGGATCAGTTGTTGGAAAAACGTTTCTTTCTTACCTTGTTCGACCATGACTTTTCAGTATTGGGCGAGGAAGAATTGCCAGCCCATCGGTACAATATCTTTACGGGCTGGTGTCCGGCTTCCGATGCCCTCCTGTTCTATGTTGACCATCCGTTGTCTGGTGGGGAGGAAACTGAGGAGCTGGTGATTGATTGTATAGAATGATATTTGTACATACGTTTTTTCTTGTTTACCAGTTGTTTATATATACTTTGATTATAAATTATTTATCGTATGAAGAACGTAATTAGTGTTTGCCTATGTTTGTTGCTCTTTGGTTCGTGTTCAGATAAACAAGGAGAACTCGGTTATCCTGTATTGAAAGTATCGCTGAACGAGCAGGAGGTTTCGGTGAAAGATCTGTTCAGTCGTCTGGAAGTGATTCCTTTAGAAACCAATGACTCCAGTTTGTTGGTTTTTCCTGATAAGGTGTTGTGTCGGAACGGACGCTATGAGGTGTTCGACCACAAGCGCTATGCCTTATTCCTTTTCGACGAGAACGGTCGGTTTATCAGGCAGATCGGTAGGCGGGGACAAGGTTTGGGAGAATATCGGGAAGTGTACGATGTCGCTCACGATTCGCGGAACGGTAATATCTGCCTGTTGTCGCCGTTTTGGGAAATGTTCGTTTACGATTCCGAAGGACGTTTTCTTGAGCGTTTGCCTCTTCCGGAGAAATCGAACTATCAGGCTGTAATGGATTATGGGGATTATTTTGTGACGTGGACGCTTCCAATAACCGATGAGGAATACGGGATTAGTGTGATTTCGAAGGATTCGCTACAATGTGTGCGGGAATATTGGCATGGAAATCCCAGTACAATGTTTTTATTTCCGCGTGCATTTTATCAGTTTGGGGACGGTTTGTACTTTTTCCGTCCCTTCCAGCGCGAGGTCTATCGGATGGATTTGAATGGCATGCAGGTGGCCTATCGGTGGGATTTTGGTAATGATAATTATTCAATAGAGGATTTCGGAGTTTCGTTAAAAGAAAGAGGAGATAGAGAAGAAAGTGGTAATATAATAAAGTTATTACAGGAATCGACTATTCCTTATTGTATTCAGGAAAACAGACAAAATAACAAATATTACTATGCTCAATTTAGTTTTGAGTTCGCTCCACGTGTTGGTGATCATTTGTTTTACCGTAAGTCAGATGGCAAAAGCTTTTTCTTTCGTCAGACGACGGAGGGTGTGATACTCAATCCGATGTATTTCTGTGATGACTTCCTGTTATCTTTGGCTTCTTATGAAGATATAGAGGCTTACAAGCATGTGCTGGATGAACAGGAATTTGCCAAATTGAAGGGTCGTACCGAGGAGGATAATCCGTTCCTGGTGAAATGCTATTTCAAATGAAGAACTTCTATAAAAGTTTTATAGATATGAAGAGTGTAGTATTATGGAGTGTTTTGTGTATCTTGTCCTTCGTGCAATGCACTGGTAAGAAAGCCGGTAATGTAGAGGTTACGGCCTTGTCAGTAGATTTGACTCCATCAGAAATTCCTTTTGGTGAGTTGTTCTCTGAGATGGAGCTGGTACCTTTGGAGACTACGGACAGCTGTCTGCTGATGGGTGTGGACAAAGTCGTGGCTTTTGAAAACCGTTTGTATGTGTTCGATAGCCAGCGTCCGGCGTTGTACGAATTTGATGAAGAAGGCCGTTTTGTGCGGCAAATAAGTCGTAAGGGCAACGGGCCGGGGGAGTATCAGTTGATTTGTGATTTCATGATCGACAGAGACAGACGGAACATTTGTCTGTTGAGCCCTTTTGGATGGATGGGAAGATATGGTTTGGATGGAAGTTTTATCAGACAGGACGAACTGCCGGTCAAGCCCAATTATTATGCTGTCTCTTCTCTGGATGCGGAGAATCTGGTGCTTTGGTCGTGTGTGAGGGAGGACGAAGACGGACTGTCTGTTGTGGGGAAGGACTCCTTGAATGTGGTTCGTGGTTTCTGGAGGAATGACCGCATATTGGATATGGGCTGCATGCAGCCGTTCTATGAATACGCCGGTAAGGTGTATTTCGCTTCAGGCTACCAGAATGTGGTCTATGAACTGGGACGGGAGAGTATGGAGCCGGCCTATTCGTGGGACTTCGGTAAGGACGGTATCAGTGAACAGATGTTGCAGAAGTATCGCTCTATCGAGAATGAAAGCCAACGGAACCGGCTTTTGATTGAGGATTTGTCGGAGGGTATATTGCCTTTCTGTATGAAGTTTCATCGGGAGAACTCTACGTATTATTATGTAAATCTGCAGAAGGGATTGGGTACGACTGACCGTTCCATCCATGTCTTCTACCGGAAGGACGACGGTCGTACGTTCGTCTTTGAGACGATGGAAGGTGGCTTACGCTTGCGTCCGTTGTTGTTTACGGACGGATATTTCCTTTCGTTGGTCAATTTTACGGAGCATGAACTTCTTCGTCCCTACTTGTCGGAACAGGATTTTGCCGAACTGTCGTTGCGTACGGAGGAAGACAACCCTTGTCTCATCCGTTGTCATTTCAAAAAATAGGTTGCTGCTGTTCGGACTATCGTCCCCCAAAAATAAACGGACTTACCTGGAAGGTGCGTTCAGACACCTCGGGCAAGTCCGTATTTTTTCTGGCTGAAGGAAGGACGGATGCCTCAATACTCCACCTTGTCGGCCTTGTTTTCCCATGCCTGGAAAGCGGCGATGGCTTCGTCGGGCAGGAGTTCTTCCATGGCCTTCTTGCGGTCTTCGCGCTTCAGGGCCAGCTCGTCGTAGATGAACGAGTCGTCGAAGCCGATGCGGGCGGCGTCGGCCTTGTTGTTGCCGTAATAGATTTTGTCCAAGTGGGCCCAATAGATGGCTCCCAAGCACATGGGGCAGGGCTCGCACGAGGTATAGATTTCGCATCCGCTGAGGTCGAACGTGTCCAGCTTCTGGCAGGCGGCGCGGATGGCGCTCACTTCGGCATGGGCCGTAGGGTCGTGGTTGGCCGTCACGCGGTTCACGCCCGTGGCCACTATCTCGCTGTCTTTTACAATGACGGCTCCGAACGGCCCTCCGCCGTTCTTCACATTTTCGATGGAAAGCTCGATGGCTTTCCGCATGAAGTCTTCTTTTTTCATCAGCAGGTTTTCTGTTATTCAGGTTAATGTATGTCGTTATTGGGGGTAAAGATAGACTTTATTATCGGGACTGCCAAATGTGGCGGGCGGGAAAAGTTTAACTATTCCTTATTGGTTTTGAGCTTTTGGACAAAGTCCGTTTTTCTTTTTTCCAGTATTTTTGCAAAACATGAAGTAATAACTGAGTTATGGAAGACTTGAAAGTTTTTGATTGTTCGGATGTGTTTATCGCCAGCTATTTCACGGACGACCGCCAGTGCTCTCATCCCAATCGGGAGCATACACTGATTTATCTGTGCTCCGGTGAACTGGAAATCGATCAATATGGTCGGAAAACGCTGTTACACGAGGGAGAATGTGCGTTTATGCGGCGTGATAACCGGATGATTCTTCAGAAACGGGTGAAGGAGGGAAAGCCTTACCGTTCGGTTGTTCTGAAATTTTCGCGCACCTTCCTGCGCGAATGTTATCAGAAGCTCGACAAGAAGAGTTTGCCCGATGGCGCCCTGAGAGATAAGAGCAGTCTGTATATGCTTCCGGCCGGACGTCCCGACGTCAGTAGTCTTTTCGAATCAGTCTTCCCTTATTTTGAGGCAGGGGTGAAGCCTTCGGATGATGTATTGCGCCTCAAGATGGTGGAGGGACTGTACGTGCTGCTCAATACGGACAAGAATCTGTATGCCTCGCTTTTCGATTTTACCGATCCGTGGAAGATAGACCTTATGGACTTTATGGAACGCAACTATATGAATGACCTCTCGTTGGAGGAAATGGCGAGCTATACGGGGCGGAGCCTTTCCACCTTCAAGCGGGATTTTCGCAAGTACAGTCACCTTTCTCCTCAGAGATGGATTGTCCGTCGCCGGTTGGAGGCAGCCTATGAATTGTTGCATGGCAGGCGGCAAAAGGTTTCGGAAGTCTGTATGGATGTCGGTTTCAAGAATCTTTCCCATTTTTCGAAAATCTATAAGGCTACATACGGTATCAGTCCAACCGAACAACTGAATTCCGGTCTGTAAACTTGTTTTTCTCCAGATGGTCTTTCTGGCAAAGTCCTTTGGCCTTTCAGGCAAAGCACGTATGAACGAACTCCTGTAATTTTGCCTTCAGACAAATTTTAAATGTAAAGTGAATATGGAGACAAAACCTATGAATGAGAACGTAGCCTTGGTAACGGGGGCTGCTATGGGCATTGGCCTGGCTTGTGCCGAGGCTTTTGCAAAAGCTGGTTACATGACAGTGATGGCCGATCTGAAGGAGCCGGTTGAACAGGCTGTACGCTTGGCGAATGAAGGTTGTCGGGTACGGGCTTATGCTTGTGACGTATCCGATGGACGGGCTGTGAAGCAGATGATTGAGCAGATAGCCGCCGATTACGGACGGCTGGATGCCGCATTGAACAATGCAGGTATACAGACGCCCCAACGTCCGATGGCAGAGATTACCGATGAAGAGTTTCAACGTACGGTGGATGTCGACTTTTGCGGAGTATGGAATTGCATGCGCTACGAGATTCGGCAAATGCTCAAGCAGGGGAAAGGGGCAATAGTCAACACCTCGTCGCAGGGAGGGGTGACAGGTTTCCCCGGCCAGGCAGCTTATATTGCCTGCAAACATGCGGTTATCGGGTTGACGCGTACGGCGGCCATAGATTATGCTGCACAGGGTATTCGAATCAATGCGGTGTGTCCGGGTGTCATTCGGACGCCCATGGCCGAGGAATTGCTGCGTCGCAATCCGGCTTTGGAGCATGAACTGGTGCGCGACATTCCGGCCGGGCGTATGGGATACCCAGAGGAGATTGCCAACGCCGTGTTGTGGTTGTGCAGTCCTCAGGCAAGTTTTGTTGACGGTCATGCCTTGCTGGTGGACGGTGCCTTTACGATTCATTGATTACACAATATCATTCAAACGGAAATGGATATGGCAGAGAAAGATGGAGTCAGCCGCCGTGGATTTCTGAAGACGGCGGTTACGGTCGGTGCGGCTTTGACGATGGCACCGGCTTTTGGGAAAGTGAGAATGGCTACAGGGGAAGTTGCACGGATGCGGCAGGCAGGACGGCCACAGGGGGTACAGGTCACCGCCCGCCGGACTTTGGGTACCGGGCAGGCAGCTTTTGAAGTTTCGGCCCTGGGTTTGGGGCTGATGGGTATGACTTACAACCGCAGCTGGCATCCCGACAAACAACAATGCATCCGCCTGATAGCGGAAGCGGTAGAGCGAGGAGTGACACTGTTTGATACAGCCATCGTTTACGGTCCGTTGAACAACGAAATGCTGGCCGGAGAAGCCCTCGAATCATTCAGAGGAAGGGTGAACGTTACGACCAAATTCGGCCATGAGATAGTGGACGGCAAGGCGACCGGCAGGCAGGACAGCCGTCCCGAAACCATCCGCCGCTATTGCGAGGAGTCGTTGAAACGATTGCGGGTCGACTCCATCGCCTTGTTTTACCAGCACCGGTTCGACCCGGATGTGGCGGTGGAGGAGGTTGCAGGGACCATTCAGGACTTGATAAAGGAGGGAAAGGTGCAACGGTGGGGTATGTGTGAAGTCAGTGCAGAGACCATCCGGCGGGCGCATGCCGTCTGTCCGCTTACCGCCATACAGAGCGAATATCATCTGATGCACAGGCTGGTAGAGGAGAACGGCGTATTGGATGTCTGTCGGGAATTGGGCATCGGCTTCGTACCCTACAGCCCGATGAACCGCGGCTTCCTGGGCGGATGTATCAACGAGTACACACGCTTCGACCCACAGAACGACAATCGCCAGACGCTTCCCCGCTTTACTCCCGTCGCTATCCGTGCCAATACGCGCATTGTTGATGTGCTTCAACAATTCGGACGGACACGGGGCATGACTTCCGCACAAGTGGCATTGGGGTGGTTATTGCAGAAGGCGCCGTGGATAGTGCCCATTCCCGGCACTACGAAATTGTCTCATCTGGAGGAAAACCTGCGCTCACTGGATTTCAAACTGGATACAGGAGAGTGGAAAGAACTGCAAGAGGCGGTTGCCGCCATCCCCGTGACAGGCGACCGTTATAATGCAGAACAGCAGAGGCAGGTGGGCTTTTGAAGCGATGCTGTAATTGGGGGCATATTCTCCGTAATACGGGTCGCCCATCGTATTTGCGTTTTTCCTACTTTTGTACAGTATTTATAACCATAGACTCAATGATGATATGAAACAACTGTTATTTGCATTCACCCTGCTCTGCGGCATGAGCTTCGCGGCGTGTGCCCAGGGCCAAAACAATCGGACAATGAAAGAATCTTCCAACGTGTTGGTTGCCTATTTCTCGGCAACCGGAACTACTGCCCGTGCGGCTCAGACGCTGGCGCGGGTGACGGGTGGCGAGCTCTTTGCCATCGTTCCCCAAGAAACTTATACGAGTGCCGACCTCGACTGGCACGACAAGCAGTCGAGGAGTTCGGTCGAGATGAATGATCCGAAGGCGCGCCCCGCCCTGAAGGGGAAGAAGGAGGGCATGGACGGATACGACGTCGTGTTCATCGGTTATCCCATCTGGTGGGATGCGGCTCCGCGCATCATCAACACCTTTATCGAGAGCCACAGCTTGAAAGGAAAGAGGTTGATACCCTTTGCCACGTCGGGCGGAAGCGGCATTGCGCAGAGCGTGAAGGCCTTGCGGAAGCAGTATCCTGACCTGAAGTGGGAGGACGGCCGCCTGCTCAATCGGGCAGGAGAGGCCGATGTACGCCGCTGGACGGAGCAGTTGGGGCTTTGACGGTCGCAGACGTCCTGTCGGTAAAACGGGCTTTGTGCTTGACAAATGGAGGGGAAAAGCGCCTTTGCGCTTACTCCTCCTTTTTTCGTTCGGGCGGAAATAGCGGGGAATGAGAGGTGGAAACCATGTTTTGGGGACAGAAAGCAGACGTTTTGCACAGACATTGTACGTTTCCGGCCGTCAGGTTGCAGGTCCCGTAGCGGAAGATTGTATGAAATGGAAGAGAAAAAAGGATGTTTTCTGCTCCGAAAAGCATTGTTTTCGTCTGGCGGAAGCATTGTTTTCTCCTCGATGAGGCTTTGCGGCCGCCCGTTCGGGGCTTTTTTCTGCTGGTTGAAATGTAAGGATTTCGATAACGTGCTGTACGAGAACGGATAAGCCCCTACGCGCTTCGTCCGTTGGAATCGGCCCTTCCTTCGGTCCGAAACAGGCGATTCTCAGGCCGTTTGTTTTGCAAAATGTCAAAATGTCAAGGCCGTCTGCGGTCGAAGTTCGGAGGGCGTCGCAGGCCTTTGGGGCGGAGCGGTTGCGGGGCGGCAAATGTTTTTCTTCTCTAAAACAGCGCTTTTCTCCACTTTTTTTGTAATTTTGCAGCCTTAAAACAGGAGGTGTGGCCCCAAGCGTCCGAAGCGGGCGTGGCCGAAGGCTTCCGACAAGCAACGTTCAAAGTAAAAACAAGAATAAAACCATGGGTAAATTTGCCGAACATTCAAAGTTTAATCTATCGGAAATCAACAAGGAAGTGTTGAAGAAGTGGGACGAAAACCAGGTTTTCGCCAAGAGTATGACAGAACGTGAAGGATGTCCTTCCTTCGTATTCTTCGAAGGACCTCCCTCGGCCAACGGTATGCCGGGCATTCACCACGTCATGGCTCGTACCATCAAGGACATCTTCTGCCGCTACAAGACGATGAAGGGCTTCCAGGTGAAGCGCAAGGCCGGATGGGATACGCACGGACTCCCCGTGGAGCTGGGCGTGGAGAAGGCACTGGGCATCACGAAGGAAGACATCGGCAAGACCATTTCCGTGGCCGACTACAACGCCGCCTGCCGCAAGGACGTGATGAAGTTCACGAAGGAGTGGGAGGACCTGACGCACAAGATGGGCTACTGGGTGGACATGAAAGACCCTTACATCACCTACGATAACCGCTACATCGAGACCCTCTGGTGGCTGCTGAAGCAGCTCTACAAGAAGGGCCTGCTCTATAAAGGCTATACCATCCAGCCCTATTCGCCCGCCGCAGGTACGGGACTGAGCTCGCACGAGCTGAACCAGCCCGGCTGCTACCGCGACGTGAAGGACCTGACGGTGGTAGGCCAGTTCAAGATGAAGAACCCGAAGCCCGAAATGGCAGAGTGGGGTACACCTTACTTCATCGCCTGGACCACCACGCCCTGGACCTTGCCCAGCAACACGGCCCTCTGCGTCGGCCCGAAGATTGATTACGTGGCCGTGCAGACCTACAACGGCTATACGGGCGAGAAGATGACCGTCGTGCTGGCCAAGCCGTTGCTCTACACCCACTTCAACAAGAAGGCCGAAGGCCTGGCGCTGGAGGATTACAAGCCCGGCGACAAGCTGGTTCCCTTCAAGGTGGTAGGCGAGTACAAGGGTACGGACCTCGTGGGCATGGAGTACGAACAGCTCATTCCTTGGGTAAAGCCCACCGAGCTGGACAAGGACGGCAACTGGCAGGATGCTTCGGCCAAGGCCTTCCGCGTCATCCCCGGCGACTATGTGACGACCGAGGACGGTACGGGTATCGTGCACATCGCCCCGACCTTCGGTGCCGACGATGCCAACGTGGCACGTGCGGCCGGCATCCCCTCGCTGTTCATGATCAACAAGCGCGGCGAGACCCGCCCCATGGTGGACCTCACGGGCAAGTTCTACCTGCTGGACGAGCTGGACGAGCGCTTCGTCAAGGAGTGTGTCAACGTAGACCTTTACAAGGAGTACGAAGGCCGCTGGGTGAAGAATGCCTACGATCCGCAATTCACCGTCGACGGCAAGTACGACGAGAAGGCCGCCCAGGCAGCCGAGTCGCTCGACTTCTACATCTGCATGATGATGAAAGCCGCCAACCAGGCCTTCAAGATAGAGAAGCATGTGCACAACTATCCGCACTGCTGGCGCACAGACAAGCCGGTGCTCTACTATCCGCTGGACAGCTGGTTCATCCGCAGCACCGCCTGCAAGGAGCGCATGATGGAGTTGAACAAGACCATCAACTGGAAGCCCGAGTCAACGGGTACGGGACGCTTCGGCAAGTGGCTCGAGAACCTGAACGACTGGAACCTGAGCCGTTCGCGCTACTGGGGTACTCCGCTGCCCATCTGGCGCACCGAGGACGGCACGGAAGAGAAGTGCATCGAATCCGTGGAAGAGCTCTACAACGAAGTGGAGAAGTCCGTGGCCGCCGGCCTCATGAAGAGCAATCCCTACAAGGACAAAGGCTTCGTGCCGGGCGAATATACGAAAGAAAACTATGACAAGATAGACCTGCACCGCCCCTACGTGGACGACATCATCCTCGTGTCGAAGGACGGCAAACCCATGAAGCGCGAAACCGACCTGATCGACGTATGGTTCGACTCCGGCTCCATGCCCTATGCGCAGATACACTATCCGTTCGAGAACAAGGAGCTGCTGGACAGCCATCAGGTATATCCTGCCGACTTCATCGCCGAAGGCGTCGACCAGACGCGCGGCTGGTTCTTCACGCTCCATGCCATCGCCACGATGGTGTTCGACAGCGTGGCCTACAAGGCCGTCATCTCCAATGGTCTGGTGCTCGACAAGAACGGCAACAAGATGTCCAAGCGACTGGGCAATGCCGTCGATCCCTTCTCGACCATCGAGAAGTACGGTTCCGACCCCTTGCGCTGGTACATGATTACCAACTCCTCGCCGTGGGACAACCTGAAGTTCGACGTCGAAGGTGTGGAGGAAGTGCGCCGCAAGTTCTTCGGCACCTTATATAATACGTATTCCTTCTTCGCCCTCTATGCCAATGTCGACGGTTTCGAATACAAGGAAGCCGACGTACCCATGGAGAAGCGCCCCGAGATAGACCGCTGGATTCTGTCCCTGCTCAACACGCTGGTGAAGAACGTGGATGCCTGCTACAACGACTACGAGCCCACCAAGGCTGGCCGTCTGATATCCGACTTTGTCAACGACAACCTGTCCAACTGGTATGTGCGCCTCAACCGCAAACGCTTCTGGGGCGGCGGCATGACCGAAGACAAGCTCTCGGCTTATCAGACCCTCTATACCTGCCTCGAGACGGTGGCCAAGCTGATGGCGCCCATTGCACCGTTCTATGCCGACATGCTCTACGGCGACCTGATTGCCGTGACCGGCCGTGACCAGGTGGTTTCCGTCCACCTCGCCAAGTTCCCCGTCTGCGACGAGACATTGGTCAACGCCGAACTCGAAGCCCGCATGCAGGTGGCTCAGGACATCACGTCCATGGTATTGGCCCTGCGCCGCAAGGTGAACATCAAAGTACGCCAGCCGCTTCAGTGCATCATGATTCCCGTGGTGGACGAAGAGCAGCGTGCCCACATCGAAGCCGTGAAGGCGCTCATCATGAACGAGGTGAACGTGAAGGAAATCAAGTTTGTCGACGGAGCCGCCGGCGTACTGGTGAAGCGCGTGAAGTGCGACTTCAAGAAGCTGGGCCCGAAGTTCGGCAAGCAGATGAAGGCCGTGGCCGCCGTTGTAGCAGAAATGTCACAGGAAGCCATCGCCGAGCTGGAGAAGAACGGCCGCTACACCTTCCATCTGGACGGTGCGGAAGCTGTCGTCGAGGCCTCCGATGTCGAGATTTTCAGCGAAGACATCCCCGGCTGGCTGGTGGCCAACGAAGGCCGACTGACTGTGGCACTGGAAGTTACCGTCACCGAGGAACTGCGTCGCGAAGGTGTGGCCCGCGAACTGGTGAACCGCATTCAGAATATCCGCAAGTCCAGTGGCTTTGAGATAACCGACAAAATAAATGTCACATTGTCTAAAAATACACAGACAGATGATGCGGTGAATGAATATAAAGACTATATTTGCAACCAAGTTCTGGCAACCTCGCTCACGTTGGCCGATGAAGTGAAGGACGGCACCGAGCTGAACTTCGACGACTTCTCGCTCTTCGTGAAGGTTGAAAAGAACTGAGAGAGAATGGAAAAGATAATTTAATACCGAACAAACTAAACGCATTTACAATTATGGCAGAAAAGACAAGATACTCGGATGCAGAATTGGAAGAATTTCGCGCCATTATTTTGGAGAAGCTGGAGTTGGCGCAACGCGACTATGAATTGCTGAAAGCCAGCCTGACCGGTGCCGACGGAAATGATACCGACGATACCTCACCTACATATAAGGTATTGGAAGAAGGTGCCAACACCTTGTCGAAGGAAGAAACGACCCGCCTGGCCCAGCGTCAGCTGAAGTTCATCCAGGGACTTCAGGCTGCTTTGGTGCGCATTGAGAACAAGACGTACGGCATTTGCCGCGAGACCGGCAAGCTGATTCCGAAGGAACGCCTGCGTGCCGTGCCTCATGCCACCTTGAGCATCGAGGCCAAGAACAGTGGCAAGAAGTAATAGGGAACAGAGCAGGCTATGGGCTGTGCAGGGGCAATCGTCCCTGTACGCCTGTAGCTTGCGTTTTTTTATAATCGGTAGAGATTGGAATGAAGAACTTTTGGACCAAGGGACGGATAGCCCTGCTTGTAATATTTTCGGTACTGATTGTCGACCAGCTGATCAAGGTGGCCGTGAAGACGGGCATGTACTGGCACGACAGTGTCAATGCCATCGGTTGGCTGTACGACAAACTGGGTATTCATGCCGAGTCCCCCACGTGGTTTTACATCTTCTTTACGGAGAACAACGGCATGGCCTTCGGTATGGAAATTGTAGGAAAGCTGTTCCTGACCTCCTTCCGCATTGCAGCCGTGGCCGTCATTGCCTGGTTCCTGTATAAGTTTGTGCAGCACAAGATGAAGACCGGTTTCATCGTCTGCGTGTCGTTGGTACTGACGGGAGCTTTGGGCAACATCATCGACAGCGTGTTCTATGGCGTGCTGTTCAGTGAAAGCACTACCTATCAGCTGGCTTCGTTCCTGCCCGAGGGTGGCGGATATGCCCCCTTGTTCTACGGAAAGGTGGTTGACATGTTCTACTTCCCGATTATTGAGACCGATTGGCCGTTGTGGATGCCTTTCGTCGGCGGTGAACATTTCATTTTCTTCAGCCCTATCTTCAACTTTGCCGACGCTTCCATCAGTTGCGGCATCATCGCCCTGCTGCTTTTCTACAGCAAATATTTGAATGAAGCCTATCATACAGTAATCCGGAAATGATGAAAAACAAAAATAGACTTCAGTGGTATGGAGCAGCGGTTTTCCTGTTGCTGGCCTTGGCTTCCTGTCAGGTGAAGAGGCCCGACGGCGTCTTCTCGGATGCGGAGATGGAAAACGTGCTTTACGATTACCACATTGCCAAGGCGATGGGGGAAGGGCTTCCCTACAATGAGAACTACAAGCGCGTGCTCTATGTGGAGGCTGTATACCGTAAGTATGGCATTACGGAGGCTCAGTTCGATTCTTCGATGACGTGGTTTGCGCGCAATCCGGAGGTGCTTTCCAAAATATATGAGAACATCAATACGCGGCTGAAAGCGGAAAAGGAATCGTTGGAAACGCTGATTGCCCAACGCGACAACAAACCTCGCACTTCGAAGCCGGGTGACAGCATTGACGTATGGGGCTGGCAACGGCTCTATCAGCTGTCTGGCATGTCGATGGACAACAAGATAACCTTTGTCTTGCCGGCCGACAGTAACTTCCAGGATCGGGACACGTTGCGATGGAACGTGCATTTCGCTTTCCAGGGCACTGGTTTTGACAGTTTGTCGGCACCGGTAATGGCCATGCAGATTCATTACAAGAACGACAGCATCGTGGGGGATATCCGCAGGATCTTGTCTGCGGGCGACCATTCATTGACCTTGCAGGGCGATACGTTGGGTGCAATCGAGGAAGTGACCGGCTTTGTGTATTATCCCCGGCAGGCGGAGCAGCGTGCATTGTTGCTCAACCGGATCTCCTTGATGCGCTATCATTGTACCGACACGACGTCTGTAGCGGCAAAAGATACGTTGAAGACGGTTTCTGGCGAACAGCCTGAAACGGTTGTGAAAACCGATTCGGTGAAGGACAAACCCGCTGACATGGGTAAGCCGGGCAGTACGCCTCGTGTCCGTCCCAGGCCGTCCGCGTTTGAGGAAGACCGAAAAGTGCAGAAACAGCCTGTTGCACGTCCGGTGCAGAACAAGCCGTTGAAATTGAACAATCGTGAAAGAAATCCCCGTCGGCAATGATACGTTATGCGGCCCATTATGTCTATTTGCCCGACTATGGCTTTCTGAAAGAGCATGTGGTGGAAATGCAGAACGGACATGTCACTGCCCTGTTCTCACTGACATCGGAGATTGAAAACACAGAATGGCAGCCTGGGGTAATTGTGCTGACGGCTTCGGAACACGAAGTGGATGCCTCATTGTTCAGAGTAAAGAGGCTGTTGGAGGAGGTACCATCCGACGTAAAGGATAAGCTGTCGCAATGGATACCGGTTCTGTTGTTTCCTTTCGATTTTACAGGGATGAAGCCTGTCGCCGGAACTCAGCGCAGACAATTGCGGTAGCAATGGCTACGTTGAGCGACTCTGCCGTTTCCCGTCCGACCGGGTAATTGGGAATATACAGTCGTCGGTTGATCAGGTTTCTTACTTCCGGGCTGATGCCGTTTCCTTCGTTTCCCATGACAATCAGTCCGTGGGTTGACAAAGATTCCTTATACATGTTTTCTCCATCGAGGAAGGTTCCGTAGACAGGAATGTCCTTGTCCAATGATGCGATAAGGTCGGGCAGGGGGGTGTAGTGCAGCTTTACATGAGCTATGCCGCCCATTGTGGCTTGGATAGCTTTGGGGTTGTAGATGTCGGCGGTATGGAGGGAGCAGTAGATGTGTTCGATGCCAAACCAGTCGGCCAGTCGGACAATGGTCCCCAGATTGCCGGGATCCTGTACATCGTCCAGTGCCAGACAGAGCGATTGACGGATGACCGACGGATCTGTTGGGTATTTGGGTTGTTCGAATATGGCCAATACCTGTTGGGGTGTTTTCAGCAGGCTGGCCCGTGAGAGTTCTTCTTCGCTGACTTCGGCCGTCTCGTCTGCAGACACCTTGCAACGGTTTTCAGGAACCGCGAACCACTCGGCTGTGGCAGCCAGGAAACGGCAGGGAAAGTGTCCCAGCAAGTCGCCGACCAATTTGTGACCTTCGGCCAGAAAGACGCCTTCTGCTTGCCGGTTTTTCTTCAGTTCCAGTGAACGGATGTATTTAATTTTGTTCTTGCTCAGTGTCATACAGGTGTAGAATTGCTTTTTCCGCAAAAGTACGCCATTATTTTCAGATAATCAAAAACTCTTTGGCATCAGTTTGTTTTTAGGAACCGAAAATTAAGCCTATATTTGTAGCTGTTTATGTGCGTATCCGATATGAAGAAAGGCTTTTACAGTGTATTGTCCGTTCTGGTTCTGTTGTTGTCGGCATCTTGCTCTTCCACCAAGTATGTGCCCGACGGCTCTTTCCTGCTCGACGATGTGAAGATACAGACAGACAATAAGAATGTGAAGCCGTCGGATCTTTCTCCTTATGTACGCCAGACTCCCAATTCCAAATGGTTCAGCCTTATCAAGACTCAGTTGTATGTATACAATTGGTCGGGACCGGACACGACGCGTTGGGGAAATCGTATGTTGCGCAAGTTGGGAGATGCGCCGGTCATTTACAAGGAAGAGGAAACGGCACGTACGGCCGAGGAAATGACTAAGGCCGTTCAGAATATGGGGTATTTGGGGGCCACCGTTGAGCCGCTGCGTTATGTGAAGAAGAAAAAGCTCAAATTAATTTATCGGGTACATACGGGCAATCCCTACATCGTACGCAGCATTCATTATGATATCCCCGATACGGCTGTCTGGAACTATATGCAGCAGGACTCTGTCTCTACACTCTTGAACGAAGGAATGGTGATGGACGTTAACCGCTTGGATGCGGAACGGTTGCGTATCACCAATATTTTACTGGAGAACGGGTATTATAAATTCAACAAGGATTATTTTTACTATTCGGCCGATACGGTGAAGAATACTTATCAGGTAGACCTTACTCTTCATCTCTCCCTTTATAGACCGAGAGCTGGACAAAGGGAGGTATCCCATCCTCAGTATCGGGTGGATAAAGTAAGTTTTGTGACGGATTATGACGTGATGAAATCTTCTTCTACCAATGGTATTGAAGTGAACGATTCGTTGCATTACAAAGGCTTTCCCATTTATTTCAAGGACAAGTTGTATCTCCGTCCCCAAGTATTGGAGAATAACTTGCGTATCGTGCCGGGCAGTTTGTATAACGAACAGCAGGTGCAGCGCACCTATTCCAATTTCGGACGTCTGCAGGCTTTGAAATATACCAATATCCGTTTTTTAGAAAATCACAAGGACAGTACGCTCTTGAATGCTTACGTCATGTTGACAAAAAGCAAACACCAATCCGTTTCTTTTGAACTGGAGGGAACTAACTCTGCGGGCGATTTGGGGGCGGCAGCGGCTTTGTCCTTTCAACATCGCAATTTGTTTCGTGGGTCGGAAGGGCTGACGCTCCGTCTGCGTGGGGCTTACGAGGCCATTTCACCTTTGAGTAGTGGATACAGTCAGGAAAATTATACGGAGCTGGGAGCTGAAGTTTCCTTGAACTTTCCACGCTTCATGTTCCCTTTTTTAAGTAATGATTACAAAAGGAGGATAAGGGCTACTACGGAATTTGGTCTGCAGTACAATTATCAGATGCGTCCTGAGTTTACCCGTATTGTAGCTTCGGGCAGTTGGAGTTACCGTTGGGGGGTACAGCACCAGCGCGCGCAACATCGCATAGATTTGTTGGATATCAATTATCTCTATATGCCTTGGATTGATCCGAGTTTCAAGGAAAAATATCTGGAGCAGGAAGAGAACTATATTCTAGCCTACAATTACGAGGACCGCTTTATCGTTCGTACAGGTTATACGTATACCTATAATAGTGCAGGGCAGGCGTTGACCAACAATACGCTGATTGGAAATTCCTATTCAATCCGTGTGAATGTGGAGTCGGCTGGCAATATTTTGTATGGATTGGCCAAACTGACCGGCATGAAGAAGAATGAGTCTGGAGAATATACGCTGTTGAACATTCCTTTTGCTCAATACGTGAAGGGCGATTTTGACTATGCCAAGAATATTGTGATAGACAACCGTAATTCTTTGGCTTTTCACGTTGGCGGAGGAATCGCTGTTCCATACGGCAACGCCAGTGTCGTGCCTTTCGAGAAACGTTATTTTTCGGGAGGAGCCAACAGCGTCCGTGGTTGGTCGGTCCGAGAGTTAGGTCCGGGATCTTATCAAGGGGATAAGAATAACTTCTTAAACCAGTCAGGAGACATCAAGCTGGATGCTAGTGTGGAGTATCGTACTCGTTTGTTCTGGAAATTCCGTGGGGCAGTGTTTGTCGATGCGGGCAACATCTGGACATTGCGTGATTATGAAAGCCAGCCGGGCGGACAATTTAAGTTCAATCGGTTTTATAAGCAAATAGCCGTGGCCTATGGAATAGGATTGCGTTTGGACCTTGATTTCTTTGTCCTTCGTTTTGATGGAGGTATGAAAGCGATTAACCCGGTTTACGAAAGTGGTAGGGACCGTTATCCCATTATTCATCCTGATTTCGGCCGTGACTTTGCTTTCCATTTTGCGGTTGGATATCCTTTCTGAACACAGCCTTTTCATCTTTTGGAAATGGTGTAGATGCCATATCGGGATTCTATTGCAGATTTTCCCCTATTTTCGCGTTTCTGTTACAGTTTTTTTCCTGACTTCGTCACTATAAAAACATCAATTTTATAATGTATTGATAAATA
>CATXSD010000044.1 GCA_958402075.1 Mediterranea massiliensis
AATTATTTTGGTTACTCAGAGATATGGATGTAAAGTTTGATTTTTCGGACGTGGACAGCTTTTTCGACAAAGGCTATGCCGAGGTAAAAGCTGTTGAAGAGAAGGTCGGCAAAGAAGCTGTCGATTATGCTGTGAAGAACGGCAGTTATCAGAACCGGACCGGCACGCTCCGCAAGTCAAACAAGTATGCAGTTCAGGATGACGGCCTGGAGTTAAGGAATGAAGCCGAATACGCTTCGTTCGTGGAATCTAAAGGATACGAAGTCCTGACTGGTGCAGCCCTATATGCTGAGAGACGATTGAAGGAGGAAATCAAATGAAACGAATATTCAAGTATGAATTGATTGTAGCGAACCATTCAAAATTATGCCTACCAGTCGGAACAAAAATATTATCTGTTCAAGCACAGCGAGATACGGTTTGTTTATGGGCATTAGTAGATGAATGTCAAAAAGATTTATGCTTAGTGGACATTTTTATGTATGCAACAGGGCAAAATGTTTCTGATAAAGATTTGGAAGATAAAAGATTTGCCGGGACTGTTCAACTTGGTGAACTGGTTCTTCATGTATTCCTTCAGTATGAAAATAATATTCAATATTTGATTGTATGATAGTAACCACCGACATAGCGAACATACTCTACCGTGATTGCCAACCTTTCGGCATATCCATCGTTCCCCACGGAAAGGTGCTGACGGGACCGATGAAGTCTGAAAGGATTGTTATTCACGCCAAGAAACAGCAGCCGGGGACGTACTGGAAGAAATCTTTCGTAGAAGTGAACCTTTGCGTTCCTGACCTGAAAGAAGGCGAAGCCAACACCATCCGGCTGAACGAGCTGGAGAAACAAGCACAAGGATTGTTTGACGACGTAACTGGACGCTATGACGGTACCACCTATCATTATTCCATCGACACAATCGGGACAGAGGAGGACACAGCCTTAAAGTGTCACTATGTGAATGTAAGAATTTTGTTTGAAGTTTTAAATGTGAAATGATATGGCATTAAAACCTTTTATTGGAATCAAGAGAATCTGGTACGGCGATGTGTTTACAGCAGCCGTAACAGCGGCCACATTGAAAACGTGGCTGGAAACTGCAACCGAAGTAAAGAACTCCCATCAGGATACATGGAGCTACACCGAGGATGACCCTACCTACACCGACTACATCAATGAACTGACTGGCGGTGTGTATTATCGTGACGTGACCGCTAAGGGGGTAAAGACTATAGCGTTCACAATGGGTGAATATGAACTGGATGACCTTGTTGCTCTTCGAGGCGGTGAAAAGGTGGGTACAGATGAGGGATGGAGTTCTCCGGATTCTCCTACTCTTATGAACATGGGTATAGTTGGTCAGACCAAGACTGGTAACTATATTGTCTTCTCAAATGCGGCTGTTATCGGTAAGGGCGATCAGCAGGAGAAGAATATCGGCTTGGGAGTTTCTGCAGTCGCCATGGATAACCCGAATGAAGGTGTAAAGTCAGACTATTTGTTTGACGGGTCGAAAGTTGACGCTGCGGCCTGATATAGGTAAATTGATTGTTTAAGGACGGCGGTGGGTGATTGCTCACCGCCCTTTTAGTTTTAATTATGTTGAACGAAGGTGCAAGAATAGTAACAAGCGCGATTCTTGGAATGGATTTCAAGAGCGTAACTGTAGCAGGGAAGCTTTATACAATAGCTCCACCTACCATGAAAAAAATAGCCGGTGCCGGACATTGGTTGTCTGGAATGGAAGGAGACACAATCAAGGACGTGATTATGTCCAGAGGAAACATTGATGCGCTTGCGCACGCCTTGTCTTGGTTCATAGAAGGTGATGACAGTCTGTTTGATGAATTGTTACAAGGTGATGAAAGAGAAATAAGGAACGCTTTGAACGAAGCTTATTCCTTGCTTTCAGTTGAGGATTTTATAGGGCTATCGGGTTTAGCAAGGAATGTAGCAAACCTGATAGCAAAACCGAAGCTGTAGGTAATGACTGCTTTTTAGGGCAGATTGCGTCATTCATGGAGAATCTTCATCTGACATACACGGAAGTCATGGAAGTGATACCATATCGTAATCTGGTAATCATGCAAAAGGATAAACTTCATACAGCATCGGGTGAAGTGATGAAAGAGGTTTCCGATGCAGAAATGTTCAAGAATAGAAAATTCGATGAATAATGGCTACACTATACTTTAACGTCAGTTCAAACTTTGATGAAGTTATCCGCCTTAGACAAGAATGTGAGAAGTTAGAAGCTCAATTACTGAAGATGGATAAGCGTAAATCTCCAGCGGCTGTGGCTACTTTGGAGACTCAACTTGCATCTACCCGTCAGCAGATGATGGGACTGGTAACAGAGGCGGCTAAGGCTGGTGCTGTGATGGAGAATGATCTCAAGAAGAAGCTCAATTCTGCCTCGAAGGCTTCCGACGAGCTGACCGAGGAAATCATCAAGCAGAAGAAAATTATCCGTGATACTCAGGATGATGTCAGACGATTGTCTGATGAATATTCAAAGATGGGTAAGTATTCCCCTAATTCAAAAGCTAAATTAGCTGAACTGAACACAGCTAAAGCAGCCTTGAACGAGCAGAGATATTCCCTTGGCGAATTACAGGACCAACAGGCCAGAAACAGGCTCGAAGTGAGGAAACTTACAAGAGAGTACAAGGAGTTTGCCAGTGGAACGAACAACGCCGATGAAATTGTAAAATCACTGACGGATTCTTTAAAGCGTACAGCCGCTGAAATCGGCGGACTGGTGGCGATAAAGAAATTCGGTTCCGATGTGATTGAAGCAACCGGAAAGATGCAGCAGTTACAGGTTGCCCTTTCAACCATCCTTCAGGACAAATCAAAGGCAGATGCTTTATTATCTGACATTTCTCGATTTGCAGTAACAACACCATTCAGTATTGACGAGGTTGCAACTGGTGCAAAACAGTTATTGGCTTATGGATCATCCGCTGATAATGTTGTTGAGGAATTATCTATGCTTGGTGATGTTGCATCCGGACTACAGATACCATTAGGACAGCTAATATATTTGTATGGGACATTACGAACACAAGGCCGTGCCATGACCGTAGATATCCGCCAGTTCGCCGGTCGAGGTATTCCTATATATGAACAACTGGCCAAAGTATTGGGTGTAACTAAAGATGAAGTTTCCGGATTAGTGACAGAAGGCAAGGTAGGCTTTAAGGAAGTTGAACAGGCTTTCAAAAATATGACATCTGAAGGCGGTCAGTTTAATAATATGCTTGCAAATTCAGCGGGAACATGGCCACAACAGATAGCCGCAGTTGAAGAAAAATTATTTCTAAAATTAAATGAGTTTGGAAACAAGTACAAGGAAGTTTTCGAGTTCGGTATCGGTACAGCCGAGGATTTGGTAGAAAGTCTTGATGATGTGATTGCCGTCATGGGCGGGCTGATTGCAGCTTATGGGACCTACAAGGCTGCACTAATAGCAGCGGCCGTAGCACAGAAGGCTGTCGGATTCATAGAGAGTATCCGCCTGATTGGAATGTATAGAAAAGAATTAGGACTGGCCACAGCTGCACAGCAGGCGTTTAATCTGGCTTCGAAATCCAATGTCTATGTTGCTCTATTGGCTGCACTCGTAGGGATAGGAACAGCAGTTTACATGTTTACCAAGAGAACCAATGAAGCCACTGCAGCGCAGGAGACACTTAATTCGGTGAACAAAAAGGCTAATGAGGAATTTTCCAAGCAGGCAGCAACGGTCGACCGGTTAACCAGCGTATTGGAAAGTGAAACTTCCTCTCTGGACCAGAAGAAGAAAGCCTTGTCTGATTTGCAGGCTATCGTTCCTTCATACAATGCCAGTCTTGATGAAGAAGGGAAACTGATAAACAACAACACCGAAGCCATTAAATCCTATCTCACACAACTTGAAAAGCAGATACGATTGAAGGCGGCTCAGGAAGAATTGGAAGAATTATATAGGAACAAACGTTTGCAGGAAAAGGACGTACAATCCAAGCAGACAAATTATGAAAGAGTAAAGTCGCAAAATCATATTGGCGTTGTTTATGGTGGTGATGCAGGAATTGAAGCGCAACGACATTCCTTGAATAGAATTTCATCAGCAGAAAAGGCATTGAGTAAAGCAAATAAAGAGCTTGAAAATACAAAATCGCAGATTAACGCACTTGAAAAGGAAATTGAGCAATCATCCCTATCAGATAAGAAGGATTTGCCTCAGTCGACCATTTCGAAAGAAATTGACAATGCCACCAAACGTATCAAAGTCCTCAAACAAGAAATCGCCGACCTTCGTAGCGGGAAATTGCAGGCAGAAGCTGGTAAAACCGTAGAATCAGCTATTTCAGCCAAAGAAAAGGAACTGCAAAGTGCACAAAAAACGCTGGAGACATTGACTGGCATGAAAGCCGATGGAACAAAACAATCTTCTTCTTTCCCAAAAATAGAGCAATCCTTTTCTCAGGATCTTCAAAACAGAGTTGATACCGCTGAACATGAAACGACGGAAGCCGTAAACGAAATGGTGCAAACCATGCTCGACGGACTGGATGCCGAACAAGAGGCCATGTACAAATACCTGCAGAACTATGGTACATTCAGAGAAAAGCAACAGGCCATCACAGAGGAATATTCCAAGAAAATTGCAGATGCGGGCGGTGCAGACACCTGGCAAGGGAAACTCCTGCAAAAGGAAATGGAGAAGGCTCTTTCTGATTTAGACCTCGAGAAACTGAAACAGGGTATCAACTGGGAACTTGTCTTCGGTGACTTGGATAAGGTATCCAAGGAATCCTTGAACAAGGTAAAACAGCAACTGAAGGACTTCAAGAACTCCGAAGAATACAAGAATATGGCCGTTGACCAGAAGAAGGTCATTGACGAAGCCCTAAACAATATTCAGACAACCCTCATCGACAAAGGCGGACTCTTGGCCGACCTTCCGGAGCAATTAAACGAACTGGCCAAGGCACAGGAAGAGCTGGCGCAGGCGCAGGAGGAATACAACGAAGTCATGAAGAACGGAACCGACGAACAGAAGGAATCCGCAACAAAGAAGCTGAACGATGCCCAGAAGAAGCAACAGAATGCACAGACAAATGTGCAGAAGTCAACCGACAAGACCGTGAGCAATCTTGTTTCTCTGTCGAATACCATTACCGAGCTGGGAGCCAATTCGGAGATGTCGCTTTCACAGGTAGGAAGCCTGGCCGGAAACGTGGTTAACATCTTCACAGAGGCAGGAAGCAAGATTGGAGGTATTATCGGTGCGGCCTTTTCTTTGCTTGATGCCATTAGCACGCAAGGGCTGGACGGATTTATCGAGAATGTATTCGGGAATGTATTCAAAGCTGTCGGAGGGGTATTCAATACCTTGACTTTTGGTTTAATAGGTAACAGTGAAAGCGACCCGCACCTGCAGGAAGATCTTGAAAGGCTGACCATCTCCAACCAGGACCTGATAAACTCTCTTGACAATCTGGCCGAGAAAATGGACGAGAGTGCTGTAGCCGATGCAACAGGTATCTATGAGCAGCAGAAGAAGAACATCGAAGACCAGATAGCCAATACGCAAGAAATGATGCAACGGTCGGCTGCAGCTTATAGCAATGGCTTTCTTGGAATCGGAGGCACGCACTCCAGCAACAAGAAAATCAATGAAGCAATGTCGGCCGAGGACTGGAAACGGGTCAGCGAAGCGGCCGGTGTTTCTGTGACAAGCGCCAGCGATTTCTGGAATCTAACCAGCGAACAGATGTATAACGTGGCCAATGAAGCAACTGACCTCTACTCGAAAATCAAGCAATATGCCGACGATGGTTATCAGAACGCTTCGCAGTACATGGACGACTATATCGAATACTGGAAGCAACTGGAAGAACTGGAGGACGCATATCGCGAGAAGCTGACCGACACTTCATTTGATACCGTCCGGGATGAGTTCAAGAATAGTCTTCTTGACATGGAATCAGATGCGGAAGACTTTGCCGAAAATTTCGAGAAGATGATGCAGCAGGCAGTGGTTGAGAGCATGATGTCAGATACTTATGCCAAAAGGTTGAAGGAATGGTACAAGAACTTTGCAGACTCGATGACGGACGGAACGCTTAACGGAACTGAACAAAGCAACCTGAAGGCACAATGGGACGAGATGGTAAGCGATGCCCTGGCTGAGCGTGACGCTATCATGCAGGCTATGGGATGGAATAGTTCTACCTCCGAGCAGCAATCCGCCTCCAGCCGAGGATTCGGCACTGAAATGACCCATGAGGATGCAGGCGAATTGAGTGGCCGGTTTACCGCCGTGTATGAGTCCAATCTTAGAATAGAAGCTGCAGAGCAACAACAGACGGTGGCCATCACCGAACTGCGTGGCTCCATCAGTGCCCTGACGTCACAGGCATCGGGCATGTACAATATTGCCGATGAGACACGTACCATACTGGCCAATTCCTACTTGGAACTGCAGCAAATCAGAGAGAATACAGGTGAAATCATCAAACCCATCAAACAGATGCAGGCTGACATCGCCGAAGTGAAACGTAATACATCAAGACTATGACAGGAGATTTAATCATCAACGGGAAAGACGCATTCTCAACGTGGGGAGTTCGCATGGGAGACGGTTTCCTCGACGCCATCGACGGGTTTAACCAAATGAAAGACTACATCGAGAACGAAAGCCGTCTGGAACATGGCAAACGTGTGATAACCGATAACGCAAGAGTGGACTCGCGCGAAATCACTCTTCAATTTACAATCGAAGGAGATTCAGAGAGTGACTACCGAACAAAGAAGAAAGCCTTTCAGACAGAACTGGAGAAGGGAGCCGTGAGCATCAAAGTCCCCGTTCTTGGAAGTGAGGTTTACAAGCTGGTTTACCTGGGTAAAAGCGTCTCTTATGGATTGAGTTTCGACAGACGTTTTGGCAAGGTTTCAAGTAAATTTGAAGAACCGAATCCTGCCGACAGAAGCGAATAACGAACCTTTTCTCTATTGTTTCAAATGGAAGTTCTGATTATTAGGGCTTCCATTTTCTATTTCTGAACTTTGGGGATATGATTGAAATTAAAGACATATCCGGCCAAGTAAGATTTTCCACCCCCATCAACAATGGGGCCAAGGGAAAGTTTACGTTGATGAAAGAGGACTACATCATCCTCCCCTTCTCGGTGCCCTCTCCCATCCCGTTCAAACTTGGAGACTACGTGGACCTTGCCGGAGTGCTTGACGAATCCCTTGGTGGAAAGCTGGCGAAAATCTATGAGATAACCGACCTGCAAAAGCCCACCTATAACTCTTCCACCGGAGGCTATGACTACGAGCTTCAGATGAACGCCTACTACTGGAAGTGGAAGAACAAAATATTTAAGTACACCCCTGAACAAGCCGGTAGCGAAGCGTCATGGTCTCTTACTGCCGCCCTTGACGTGCAGTTAGGCGTATTCCTCCGGAACCTGAAAGCACTGGGATATACCTACAGAGGAACAGACTTCACATTCAGCATAGACGATACCGTAGAAAACAAGGCCGTAGCGATGACTTACGACAACATGAACCTGTTGGATGCCCTGTTCTCGATGGCGGGTGAGGATAAGTGGAACTGCGATTGCTGGATAACGGACAACGTGATACATTTTGGGCGAAATGAGTTCGGAGATGCCGTTAAAATTGAGCGTGGTGTCGAAGCGTCGAGCATCACCCGCAGCGAAAGCCAGGGCACTTATGCCACCCGCATCTATGCGTTCGGTTCAACAAAGAATATCCCCACGAACTACCGGCCCACTGACGAACAGGCTGTAATCAATGGCGTGGTCCAGAAACGCCTGATGCTACCGGCTGACACTCCCTATATAGATGCATACGAAGGTATGTCGCAGGAAGAAGCCATCGAGGACGTTGTTGTTTTCGACGATGTTTATCCCCGGCGTGTTGGTACTTTGTCCGACGTTCACACCCGTACCGAGGAAGTTGAGAATGAAGATGGAACAAAAGAAACCGTCACTTACTACCGCTACAAGGACACAGGGCTGGAGTTCAAGGAGGAGTATATCATCGAAGGCCAAGAACTGAAAATCAGGTTCCAGTCCGGAAAGCTGAACGGCATGGAGTTCGGCGTCATCTTCAATCCAACCCCTAAAGACGAGACGCGTGGCGAGCAGCTTTGGGAGATTGTGAGAAACGAAGACT
This sequence comes from Mediterranea massiliensis, assembly GCA_958402075.1. Classification (GTDB taxonomy): domain Bacteria; phylum Bacteroidota; class Bacteroidia; order Bacteroidales; family Bacteroidaceae; genus Bacteroides; species Bacteroides massiliensis_D. Next base: position 8,203 of record CATXSD010000044.1, read on the forward strand.
ATGGCCGTCCCCTACCCGATGATACAATCTGTCCCGCTGATGGTGACGAATACATCCTTTCCGGATTTGACATCCAACTGGTTTCCGACCAATATATCCCCGAAGCCGAACAAGAGCTGAAAGAGAAAGCGCAGAAGTACGCCGACAAAGTGAAGAAGGACGACGGCACCTACCCTACTACCCTCAGCAGTTCATGGGTGAAAGAAGATTTGATTTCCCGCACGTTCGAGTTCGGCCAACGTATCAATCTGGTGGACGACACCTACTTTGAAAACGGGCGTATCTCACGTGTCTTGGGTTGGGAAATGAATCTTGATATTCCGTGGGACAGCCCGGTATATACCATTGGTGAAAGTATGCCGTACTCACGGATAAATGAGATTGAAAGCGATGTAGAGTCATTAACCTACAAGGGACAAACATATTTCGGGAAAGGCGGAGTATATCTTATCAAAGTCAATGATTCAACTGCTCCAAGTAATAGTAATGCGTTTTCCGCACTACGGGCATTAAAGATGTTCCTTCGCAAGGATCAGGCGGATCAGACAGAATTCCTAATCAAGTTCCTTGGTGGTATTGAGGTTGGAAAATTTGTCTCAGGTCTGCTTGGCACCGGTGGAGCCATACAGATAGACGAAGAAGGATGCTCACACGCGGAGTTTGACTACTTGACCATCCGTAAGCTGGCCATCTTCATCGAACTCATCATACAGGAAGCAAAACACGTTGGCGGGATGCTCATCGTGTCTCCTTCCGGCATGACCGTTTCTAAAGTCGAAGAGACTGACACAGCCTACCGATGCTACTTTGATCGGACGGACGGAAACCGTACAATCAGCAACCAGTTCACCGTCGGCACTCAGGCCCGCCGTCAGACATTCAACCTCACCAATCAGGCATACTACTGGCGTCTGGTGACAGCCGTCGGTGATGACTATGTAGACCTCAGCAAAACCGACTGCGACACAGGTTCGACAATCCCGCAGGTCGGCGATGAGCTGGTGGGGCTGGGCCATCGGACAGACAAGACACGTCAGTCGGCCATCATCATTTCGGCTTTCGGTACGGATTCACCTTCTATAAAGTATTACCAAGGCATCGATTCATACAACCTTGTGGACAAGGCTGTTAAGATGGACTACTACGACCCGGTAAGTGGGAGGTTCAAGTCTGTTACATACGGCGACACTTATGTAGGTGCCAAGGACAAGAGCACGTATGTGCAGTACGATCAGGAAAACGGTGTGGAGGTGAAAGGTGTGCTGCACATCGAGAACGGCAGTACCGGCGCAGGCAATATCAAGGACCTGCCGGAAGAAGTTCAGAAAGCGGCGGAATTTGCAGTCAAGGTGGGCGGTGTCAACCTGCTGTTGAACTCAGGGTTTACCGGGAACTATGAGACAGAGGAACTGGAAGAAGATACCATGCTGGCAGAAGGCAGTGAGATGTACAGCAAGGCACTGCTCCACTGGTCGGGAATGGCAACCGTACAGGAGGATGTTGAATCGGCATCCGGAAGGTCGGCTGTCATTGGCAGTCTGTCGCAATCAGTAAACTTAATTACAAATGAAACGTACGTTATCAGTTATAAGGCAAAAGGCGAAGAACTGGCTGTGTCGTGCGGTGATTATAGCGTCACTCAACCTCTTACGTCCGAATACCAGCGATACACACACAAGTTCACCCATACAGGCACAGGTGCATTTCTTATCAGCGGTACCGCTACCGTTTGTGACCTTCAGTTAGAGCGCGGCACCATCGCTACAGACTGGAGCCAGTCTCCGCAAGACAATGACAAGAGCATGGCAGAGTTTCAGATGTTGAAGTATCTGGCCGATGCAATCAAAAACGGAAGTGTGGACATTATCGGCGGACTGGTTCTCGCCAACGTTATCCAGCTTGGAAACTACAGGGATGGAGCGCTTCAGAAAGTTACCGCCGGATTATCTGGTATCTACAACGATAATGACGACGTATACACATGGGGAGGTGGAACCATGGAACAGGCCATCTACACCGTCATGCAGTATAAGAAAGATCCGCGATACTTGCCAACCGAAGAAGAACTGATCAACATGGCCAAGGTAGTCATCACACATGGTGGACGGGCTATTTTGAATGATGTAATTCTCCGTGGATATATCTATGCATTGGGAGGCTTGTTCAAAGGAAAGGTTGAAATTGCCGGAGGAAAAATTCTTCTGAACGAAGATGGAAGTGGACAGTTGGCAGACGGAAGCATAAAGTGGGACAAAGATGGAAATACTTTGGTTTGTGGAAACTTTTCCACTTTAATTAATGGATCTAAAATTGAAATCGGATCTGAAAAAATTGATGGTACAGATTATATCGTGTCATTTATAAAGATGTTTGATGTGAACGGGAAAGAGCGTTTTAATGTAAACTTCAAAAACATAGAAAATGGAGTGCCTACATTACAGATTAATTCCGGGAGCACTGAAGATGTATATGACATAGCCACACTCAACCCCACCAATGTCATAATAAGTAAAACCAAGAGGACATCTACTGGTTTTACAATCACAGAAGTTGATATAGATCCGGTCAATGGAATAAGATTTTATAGTAACGGAGAATTGAAAAAACAATATAGCGCAACGTAATTATGGAATTGAGTACAATTAAAAACAGCGACAAATGGGGAAATTCAACGGCAAGGCTGAACGAGAATTTCAGCAAGATATCTACCGAAGTTGACAAGATGAAGTTTGCTGCATACAACAGCAAGCTGTATCCCTCTCTGTCCGCTCTGCAAGAAGAGATACCAAGTCCGGAAGTCGGCGATTGGGCCATCGTAGGTGACACCATCCCCGGCGACATTTACAGATGCGAAGTGTCCGGCGAGTGGAAGGCGACCGGAGAACAAGGAGGAGGTTTCGCCATGGAGGTTGTAGAGAAGCACGTGACCGAGAACTACAGCAATGTGTTCAACAATCCTGAGAGTGTCGTGAACAATCCAGACAACGAAGACATACAATCTGTGGGTGAAGTCGGGAAGGAAGTGATACAGTTCGCCGACAAACAATACAATCTTTCTAATTTCAGCGGGCTCGGAAGGATCTATTTAAGGAAAAACATATCGGACGGTAAAAACCTGCTTGTCCAAACTATGCTCCCTTCTGCCAGCACGATATATATTATTCAATACGATTACGACCTGAACGGAGCGACAATCAATATACCTTCCAACTGTGTGCTGAACTTCCAGGGAGGAAGTCTGAAAAACGGAAAGATTGTCGGCGACAATACGGTCATCAAAGCGGATCTGGAACAGATATTCCACACGGATATGTCGTTCGGCGGGACTTTCAAGATAAGGAAATCATATCCCGAATGGTTCGGGGCAATAGCAGACGGCGTACACGACAATATTTCACAACTCAGGAAAGCCTTGGAACTTAATTATCACATGCAGTTACAAGCCGGTACTTATCTTGTCAGTGAACCGTTGAAGGTTGATATACGCATCAAGATAGAAGGAGAGGTCGAAAAGACTGTGATTGCTCCTACGGATGGTACCACTCTTGAATGTGTGATAGACGCACAATCCACCGTATCCGTATCCTACGGCTTTATCCGGAACATTATGATTGACGGAAAGAATTTGGCAAGATATGGGTTGAAATGCGCTTATATATCTACCGGGACAGTCGTAGAAAACCTCAACATCGTTAATTGTACGGAGGCTGGACTTAGTCTGACAAAGAGCTGGTATGCTGTGTTCAGGAATATAAGAAGCTGGAGCAACAAGCACGGAATGTACATATACGGGAAAAAGACCGGAGATGACTATTCCGGCGAAATAAACGGAACCCAGTTCGAGAATCTTTGGCTCAACCACAATACCGGGTGTGCATTGTACGTAAGCGGGAAGTTCGGTTACGCCATTATGCTGAACAGCTGTACGTTTGAAAATTCGGCCGGAATAGCGGAAGTGCTGTTGGAGAACATAGCCGGTGCTGTCACATTGTTGAACTGCTATACGGAGGGAGGGGCAAGACCTGCCGTAAAAGTGACACCCGCATATAATAACACAGGAACGGTCACATGTATAGGTGGCATATATTGCAATGCGGGTGCGGAACAGTTCAATGTCGGTAAAATTACCAACCTCAACTTGTTGGGTTCACACCTTGTACAGTTCTCCAGCCCTTCCGATTACAACGTGGTGTCAGAGGCTGGCTCCAACTATATCATGATTGATACTTCGGGAGGTGTCGAGGCGAACGTCTCCACACTCAAATGTACAAACTATGCATTCGGAACACCGGTAAAGGACTGGTCCAATCCGGACACGACAAGAACGGCATCAAGAGTGACAACCGCCAATATGGGGCTGCTCGGATGGAAGGGGTATCAGCAGTCACCGGACATCAAGTTTGACTTTGGGTCAGCAAAAGAAGAGGCAGTAGAAAATGGCTACTGTTATAGAATGAGGCTTACATACAGCTTGTCTAATGGGATATTGATAAATTCTGTACATCGTGGCTCTTCTGGCGACACTGTTACGCAACGTGGCTCAATGGGGCCTTATCAATTCAAATACGACAAAATCGTCGCAGCGAACTTGTTGGATTTCCCTTATAAAACGTCTGTACCTTCTTCAGGAGACTTAGGTGGAAGTATTTTCTATACAGGACAAAACAGGCCTCTATTCTATACAGGGCAGAGGTGGGTTGACGCTACGGGAAGTGCTTATAATGCAGCAAAATCAGGGCCTACAAGTAGCAGGCCAAGTAATGTTGCAGCAGGATTCATGTATAAGGACACCACTTTGGGGAAATGGGTCGTGTGGAACGGTAGCAGTTGGGACGAACTTTAATAATATGGTATTATGAGCAGTTTAGGAACAGAATTGAAGATTAACGTTCATCTGGACAGATTGGACGGATACAGGATGAGTGACATTGATTTCACCTGCGATTTCTATGTTTACACCAACCGCAGGGTGACGGTGGCCAAGGAGCAGATGATAAAGGCTGACGACGACAATTACGTGGCTTTGGTCGACTCATCGAAGTTGGGGACGGGTACAATCAAATGCCGTGTCACTGCACACATACCTGATGCAGACTTTGTTGATGGAATCCGTACTGAGATTGAGGAAGTGAATACGGGCATTACAATAGTCAGATGAAATGGGATGTCTGAAGGTTATAACAAACCGTATCGGTGACGGAATCCATGCACATTCCGCACGTGTCGGAGAAGGCATCCGGATTCTTGCCGACCGGATGGGAGGCATGAAGGTCACCTGCGGGCTTGTCTGCTCGGTGAACAAAGCGAGGTATCTGAACGTGGAACCCAAGGCCATATTCCTGATGCCCGGAAATGACTTCCGCGATGATGTACTTGTAACAGCCAATGTGGATTGGCTGGTGAGATAATATAACTATATGTTTAATTCAAATTTATTGTATTATGGCAAAACCAAGTTGGTTACAGATTGACCCGGCATCGGGTAGTGGCAATGGCAGTATCAGCAACAGCGCAAGTGCGCACACCGGACGTGTGGCCCGTACAGGCACGGTGACAGTGACTGGTGTGGGCGTAGGCGTACCCGCCACCTATAAAGTGACGCAAACCCCGAAGGCGGAGTTCGCATCTTTCGACAACGGAGCGGAGATGTCGGCACCAAAGGGAGGCGGCGCTGTTACGGTAGCCGGAAAAACGAATTCGAGCAAACTTACATTCAAATGGCAGGGAGAAGTTGCGGATGTGGTAATACCCCAATCCTACCAGGCCAATGGATCGTCAACGGATAACGGTGAATCCATCGCCGATGACCCGGGCGCGACAGCAGAGTTCGCGTTCAGCGTCGAATTTACGTTCCCGACCAATTCAACGATTGAAGAAGTAGAAAGAACGTTGATCGTTGAAGCGAACGGTGGCCAGAGCGCCCAGATTACCATCAAGCAGGCTGCCGGGGACGCCACGTTGTCTGTCAGTCCTACCGAGATTACCATTCCGCAGGATGGAAGTGCGGTATCCGTACAAGTCAAATCCAACACAAGCTGGACTGTATCGTAAGTATGGTAACGAAGACAGTAGCATGGAAGTCAGGCGGTGGCTATATCACGCTCACTTATACAGGGATAGGCTATGCGCCTATCTCTGTAAAGAGTGATGCCAATGAGCTGTTTGAAGACCGGGAGCAGACCGTGCAGATTGTCACCGCGGAAGGGACGCCGCAAAAGGCCGTCAATCTTCTGATCAGACAGAAGGGGAAGACCTATCCTGCAGGTACTACGTTCAATTTTGACTACACCGGTTCAGTGCAGGAAATCACGCTGCCGCCAGGTAAGTACAAGCTCCAGTGTTGGGGAGCGCAGGGAGGGTCGGTAAGTGGCTCGTACACAGCTGCAGGTTCTAAGGGCGGATACTCTGAAGGGGTACTCACGATTACTGAACCAACTACAATCTATGTATTCGTAGGAGGCAAGGGGACGGATTCGTCCACTTCTTCAACCTCAGGCACTGCTAACGGAGGATGGAATGGAGGTGGAGCGTCAGTCAGACGTTCATCCTATGACAGCAGCGGTGAATATGGCGTGTCCTATCCAAGACCTGGAGGAGGGGCGACTGACATGTGCCTTGTAACCTCGACAATGAACTATCAGTCCGGCAGGAATACACGCAGTTCCGCTTCATTGTTGAGCAGATTCATTGTAGCAGGAGGAGGAGCGGGAGCTTCAGCAAGATATACCCAAGAAACCACATATACTGATGTTTCGGGATGGAAAGTATCTTCATCAGGTAGCGGGACCACAAAATCCACTCCAACGGCACTGGGTGATTATCAGCTTTGGAAGAGTTTTAGTACTACGGCAGGAAAACAATATAGCGTGTCTGTTTCAGGTGATGGATCGTTAAGGAATATAGCCTGTTGGATCAATGGAGGCTATGAATACTATTCAAGTAGTTTTACTGCTAAATCTGGAGCTTCCTATTATATGGACATACGTTCTTCAAGTCCAAGTGCAAGCGTGAATTACACGATAGAGGTATATGACACATGGCAGGAAGAATCCACTTCAACATCTTCCGGCAAATCAAATGCGTCCCAGCAAGGAGGCGGTACTAATGGCAAGGGGCAATACCCGGGTGCTCAAAATTCTGCGGGCAGCGGAGGAGAATTCGGGCTTGGTGCCAACCAGACAACGACAAATTACCGCTATGATGCAGGAGCCGGAGGCGGTGGATGGTACGGTGGCGGTACTGGCCATTCCGATTCGTCAACCAGCTATGTCAACTATTCAGGAGGAGGCTCTGGATTTGTCAACACAGCGGCCAATGCCGGATATCGGCCAAGTGGATATACAGGATTACAATTGGACAGCGGAAGTACAACTGCCGGGAATAGCAGTCATCCGAACACGTCAGGCGGAACAGAGACAGGGCATTCCGGTAATGGATATGCCAGAATAACAGTCATAGAATAATAACAACAACAATTAAATCAAGCAGAATGATGAAAAGGATATTTGATTATTTCGGATTCGACGGATTGAAACATGTAGTATGTTGCAATCTGTTGGTTGTATTGATTAACATCATGCTTCCTTTATGGGTCGCGTTGACGGTTGCAGTTCTTTTTGCATTGGGGAAAGAATTTGTGTGGGATAAATTATTGGGCAAGGGAACCTTTGACAAGAAGGACCTTGTAGCCGATGGAATTGGTGTATTAATTGGATGCTTATAATGCTCAAATTAGGTACTCATAACAGTCTGTCGTATCACCTGCCCCAGTGGTGGATGATACCGTTCATTTGGATGGCACGTTGCCAGCGTCTGAACATTGAGGAGCAGTATGTACTCGGTGTACGATACTTTGACATAAGGCCGAAATTGGTTGGTGGAAGGGTGGTAGCCGGGCACGGATTGGCAACTTACAAATTGGACATGGATAAGGTGTGGAAGTTCCTTGACGACAAAGGGGATTGCATTGTTCGTGTGTTCTGTGAAAGCGGAGATACGGGTACCTTGGTCAATTACATCAATGAAGTAATGTTAAGGTACCCCAATATACAATATGTGGGAGGATATCAGCGATATAAGGGTAAGATAATACCCCTTCCTGATATGGCTGAAAACAGATACTACTGGGAAAAGAAACCGGACACAAGATTCTGCATTCCATTTCCTTGGATATATTCAGTTCTTCACAACAAAAAGAACAAATCTTTTATAAACGAGGATATCTATTCAGTATTCGATTTTATTAACATCTAATTTTACAACTATGATTTACTTGACATTGATTTCACTATTTTTGATTGCAGCCTATACGGCTGCTGTGTGCATTAAATTCGGAGATGTACCAGCCTCCATCAGCGCCACCTTCTACAAGCTGGAGCATAATGTGTGGTTCGGAGCAACCATGTGGCTGACAGCAGGACTGTTGATGCCGGCCATTCTGGAGGCAACCCCTGACTGCTACCAGTTCACGGCCTTCTTGGCCTGCCTGGGTATGCTGTTGATTGGCATAGCTCCCAATTTTAGGGAGGGAATTGACCGACCGATACACATCACCGGTGCCGCTCTCTGCATCCTGTTCTCTCAGCTCTGGGTCAGCTTGACATGTCCGTGGATGCTGCTGGTGTGGGCGGTTTATCTGGCCTACACTGTCTGGGCGATGAAGAAGCTGTGGAAGGGGAATGTGATATCGGCATTCCTGCTCACGAAGCCTATGTTCTGGATTGAAGTAACCGCATTAATAACCACATATATTAGCTTAATGATATGAGAGAGTTTTTCGCATTCATTGAGCAGGACATCCGCGAAGGTATCATCATCATCTTCACCTGCTCAATCCTGATTTGTATTGCCTGCCTGATGGACATGTGGACGGGCATAGATGCCGCCCGAGCCAACAAGGAGAAAATCCGCAGCAAGCCCCTTCGCAAGACTGGCATTAAGATTGTGGACTACTTCAGGCTGATAATCATCTTTGTGCTGATTGACATCCTTGGGCTGTGCTTCCCTTGGTATAATCTTCCCTACGGGGCCATCATCGGAACAGCCGGGGTGTTGTTTGTCGAGGGCTTCTCTGTCGTGGAGAACCTCCGGCGCAAAAAAAGCCACGCCGCAGAAGTCGCTGATGTGGCCGCCAAGATTGTAAAGTGCCTCACAACGGAAGATGCCGAGAAGATTATCAAGATGATCAAGGAAGAGAAAAAATGAAGAAGCCCGCCTCACGGCGAGCTCCTTCTGAACCTTAAATTTTTTAATACTATGAAAAACACGCCCCAAAAGTAATAAATAAAATTGTATTATGAAATATTTTACCATCGCAGAATTATGCAAGTCTGACACCGCCGATAGAAGAGGTATCGACAATCGTTGCAAGAAGGAGCACGTGACTAACCTCACGGCCCTCGTAGACAATGTGCTTGACCCGTTAAGGGAGGCATACGGGAAACCCATCATTGTCAACAGCGGATTCCGGTCGCCGGCCCTCAACAAGGCCGTAGGCGGTTCTGCTACCAGTGACCACATGCAGGGCCGTGCCGCTGACATCACCGGTGGAAGCCCAGCAGAAAACAGGAAGCTGTTCAACCTTGTGCAGTCCCTTGGACTACCATTTGACCAGCTCATTGACGAAAAGAACTTCGCTTGGGTACATGTCAGCTACCGAAGTGAGAAGGAGAACCGAAAGCAGGTGCTGAAGCTATGAAACGGCCTCTAAATACCTTTGGAGCCTTTTTCGTAAAGCCACGAAAATGGTTGTGCATCATTTTGCTGATGCCAGCAATATGTTCGTGCCGAAGTGTGAAGTATGTCCCTGTCGAAAGTACTGCGGACAGCATAGTCGTCGAGAAGCTGGTAGAGGTACAACTACCTCCTGACAGCTCTACCATTAGAGCTCTTCTGGAGTGTGACGAAAACGGCAGAGTGGTCCTGTCTTGGCTTGATATCGCCAACAGCAGGAACGCAAAGGCCCAGCTGACCATTGACAGCCTCGGCAACCTTCTTGCGAAGATGCGAACGAAGCCGGACACGGTATTTCTACCATCAAAAGAAGTGACAGTGACCAAGGAGGTGAAGGTACCTTATCCGGTGGAGAAGGAGTTGACCCGCTGGCAACAGATGAAGCTGGAGCTTGGCGGATGGGCTTTCGGGATTATTATCACGGCCGCCCTGGTAATTGTAGGATGGATTGTTTACAAGTCTCGAAAAAAATAGTATCTTCGCATTGAGAACGGAGGTTCTGCTTAGACTATAAATGTATTTATCCCCGGCTGCCGGAAGGTGGTCGGGGATAATTTATTCCCTGCAGTTTATCTCGATGATTTCTCCAAGGTCCGTCGTATAATGCTTTGATAGCTGCTCCTGCTTCAGTTTCCAGCCAGTAACCTGTCCCTGTACGGCCAGCTTGACAGAATGCCCATGCTTTCCATTGATGGAGTCGATGGCGTTCATCAGCCGTTCCCTCTTGTCTCGGTCCACGGTGTCGAACAGATTGCGCTGCACGTTATAAGTAATTTCTGTGATGATCACTCCGGCCTTTTTGTACTGGTACCCAGTTCTGAAGATGCTTCGCAACCCAGCAAGGGCATAGTGAACAATCTCCAGCGTGTCGTCCGTGGACACCGGCAGATTTACTGAGACACTCTTCCAGTATTGGGTCAGATCTTCCCGGAAGCGGTTGGTTATGATGAAAACCATGAGCGACACGGCATACCCCTTCTGCTCACGTAGCTTCTTGGCACAAGTAGAAGCGAATGTGGATACCGCTTCATCCATCTGCTCGATGCTGTCAATCATCTGGCCGAAGCTGCGTGAGGTACAGATTTGTTTCCGAGGCGTGATATTCTCCGTGATACAAGGTATTCCCCGCAGTTCTTTCCATGTACGTTCGCCTACAACCGTCATGTACTTGCGCACCCACGAGCCGGGAAGCTGGGTAAAGTCGTAGGCGGTCTTAACACCTTCTTTCTCCAGCTTGGCCACTTGCTTCCGGCCAATTCCCCAGACGTCGCCTATTTCAAATAAGCGCAGCGCCTTCTCCCGCTTCTCTTCCGAGTCTATGCAGCATACCCGTTTATATGCCGGATACTTTTTGGCAAACTTGTTGGCCATCTTCGCCAAGGTTCGGGTCGGCGCTATGCCCAGGCTGACAGGGATACCGGTTCCTTTGTACACCTTGTTGACGATGGTACTACCCAGACTCTGATAGTCCGTGATGCCATCCAAGTTCACGAACGCCTCGTCAATGGAGTAAACCTCGATATCGGGTGCCAGCGATGAGAGAATGGACATGACCCGTGCAGACATATCACCATAGAGGGT
>CATXSD010000045.1 GCA_958402075.1 Mediterranea massiliensis
TACGGCGGCTTCGGCCTGCCGCAGCCCGATGTGGCTCTGCGTGGCCAGGGCCTGCCAGTCGTCTTCGGCCAGCGTCTGTACGCGGCGTTCCAGCAGGGTGGTGTCCGGCACGATGACTGTACCTTCGGGCAGGTGGAGCGTGGTCACCAGCTGGTGGTTCATGATTTTGGCGGCGTCCTGCACCTTGGCCAGCTGCAGCTTCAGCGTCTCCCGTTGCAGTTCGTAGCGGGTGATGTCGTTCTGCAGGACGGTGCCCTCGCGGCGGCGTGCCTCCATGTGGGCTATCATCTGCTCCGTCAGTTCCAGGTTCTTCTGCAATACCTGTTCCTGGTTGTTCAGTTTGTAGAGGTCCAGGTAGTAGCCCGTGAGCAGGAAGCGTATCTCCTGCCGGTTCTTCTGCCAGTCCAGTTCGGCCAGTTGCTGTTCCAGTTCGGCCAGGCGGATGCCGCTGTTGATGGCCCCTCCGGCGTAGACCACCTGCTGCGCCTCGATGGCGAAGTTGTTTCCGAAGTGCGGCATGTCGACGGTCATGGCGTTGCCGAAGTCGCGGTCCCACAGGCGTCCGTCGCCCAGGTAGCTGGCCGATACCGACGCGTTGATGTCCGGCAGGCGTTGTGCCTTGGCCGCCTTCAGTGCCTGGTCGGCCGCTTCCTTGCCGGTGCGGTAGGCCTGTATGCTCGTGCTGTTCTCGTCGGCCAGGCGGAACAGTTCTTCGATGCCCGTCACCTGCGACTGGGCATGCGGATGCTGGCTGCACAGTGCCGCGATGCACAGCACCATGAGCCTGTTCAGTTTGCTCATCATGTCTAAAGAAATTGCTTGTTAAAATGTAAAATGGAGATGAAAATCGGGCGGAGGAAGCAGGACAGGGAGCCTCCGCGCTCCTATATGGAGTCAGATTTGTGCGGCTACACCCCACACATGGAAATCGTGTATCTTGTTCTTGTAGCGGAAGGCGCTGTATTGTCGGATGGTCTCCATCATGTTCTGACTGATTACTGTTTTGATTTTCGGCTGCAAAGGTAGGAATTAGGGCAATAAGTTGTGACCCTATAAAGCCGTTTTTTTAAGTTGTTTTAACGGATGGTGCGGGGTGTAAAAAACAAGCCACACGGCTGTGGCTGTATGGCTTGAAGTTTGTTTATTTGCTGATGCCGGACTTATGGTCCTGATACTTGAAGTAAATCACTCCGATTAATGCAACAAGCGTTACAAAGATTGAAACTGCAATTGCTCCCATATTTATTCCTCCTTTTTATCTTTAAGAAACCAAAGCCCTACTGACAAAGTTATAGCTGACGCTATTATAACAGATATTGTTGACCATAAGTTTTCCATATTGCCAAAAACTGAAGACAACAATAAGGCTGTTACCATATATTTGGCTATATCCATTAGCCATTTTCCAAATTCTTTTAGGGCAGATGTCTTTTGAACTTAATGTTCGTAAATATAGTAAAAGCTAATCGGATGAACAAATGAAAGTTTGTAAAAAAACAAGCCACACGGCCCGAAGGCCGCGTGGCTTTGCAAACAAAACAAACAATTGCCTGTTACGATAACAAGCACCTTGCTCTCCCGCTTCGCCAAGCTGGGAGGGCGGGACCCGCCTCACGGCGGGGAAATTGGATTATTGTGGTAGATTATCTATACGGGCAGCACGGATGCGGAGTACTCTCGTTCGTTCTGCGAATCCACCTGTTCCGTTTTCTCCATCGTACTCATCACCTGTACCACTGTTGTAATAATGGAAATTTCCATCTGTACCGATATAGGCTTTGGTTGCACGAGCATAATTGGAGTTTTCATATGAAGATGTCCATGACCCTTCTCCTGCAGCGGATGACCAATAGTAATTGTTCTGGAATTCTGTATATTCAAGATAGTAATGACCTAATATACGCTCTAATTGTCGGATACCCGGTAAAAACCATTTGGGATTAGGAACACTTCCGTCTGCATTACGTTTGTTCTTGATAAAGCAATATCCGGCTGCTGTTTTGGGTTTAGAATTTAGATCCAAGTGATCGTAATAGTATTTTATTGTTGGAAACCAGCCTCCACTACTTTCTTGTCTTGCCTCAACTTCTTGGGCAATCTTTTCTGTAAATTCATAACCATTATAAAAGTTGCTGCTACAATATGGTCCAGAGAGTGCATTAAGTCTTCCAATGATTGTTCCACTACCTTCTGTGTAATCCTCCCAAGGTAAGCCGGTATATATCTGATTATTCGTGAACTCATTAAGAGGATCGCCGTGGCTGAGGTATTCTTCGTATGCCTCTATGTAAAATACCTTTCCTACCATTCCGGCATCAATATCACCTTGGTCAGTGTCAATGTATTTAACTTCTAACAGCTTGGATTGCTCCAAAACGAGTTCGCGACTACTGATTTCTTGTTCATTCTCGTAATAGGTAAGTTTCAGTGTGGCGGTGCGGGTACGTTGGTCACGGGAGTCCCCAAGATGCCATACGTCCAGATTCTCGTCCACGTAGAAATAGATGCGGTCGCGGGATGTGTTTACTTCTGTTGAAGTGTTACCGGATAGTGTGTTCGTGACCAAGTCAGTAGTAAAGTATTTCCGTTTTCCATTTCCGGCATGCCAAGATTCCCCGGTAGCCATACAGGCGTCGTTAGGTGCCTCCCCTTTTTCCATTTGAGTGGCCGTCACTTTTTCCATGCGTACCCAGTTAGTCGTCCCCGGGTCAAGGATTTCCACTTTCATCTTTTGAGTTACCAGGTTGGAAGGATTTTCCTGAAAGAAATAGATATCCATCGGCACCACGTTGAAGTGGCAGTCCAAGGTACGGTCTTTCAGCATGGAGACGAAATAGGGGTTGGAAGCACTCACGTTCACGCGGGTGTCAAAGGTGACGTGTTCAGGGTTGTTTCCCGCATCGACAATACCTTTGATTGTTACATTGTTTTTGTATTGCTTGTTACGGCCTACTTTGAAATCGTTCGTATGATTACCCCCCAGGTAGAGGTTGTATATGACATCATAGGCAGCCCCGTTGTAGGTGATATATACTCCGGATAGCTGGAATACCATGGAATTATCCTTGTCGGCCAGTTCCGGTTTGTAACGCTGTTTCTGGTCTTCTGTCACTCCTTCCGGATATCCACCCTCGGGTTCCGTTCTTGCCGGTTCCTGCAGGTTCTCGAAGGTGTAGAACGTGTATTCCAGTTTCCCGTTTTTGTTGTAGATGGTCTGTACGGTGGTCGGGGGAAACACGAATTCGTCCTTGCCAAGTGTGTTTAAGTCGGTTTCGGCATTCGCATCCGGCGTAAACTTGGTGGCGAGGGGTACGTTCAGTACCTTGCACTCGGTCACGGAAAGCGAGGGCAGGGTGTTGGTCAGGTCCGAACTACTGGAATTGATTTCCAGAGACACGTCCACTCGGGCCATCAGGGCTTTCATCGGAATGTCAATGCTATGTTCATTGTTGGTTGAAGTCAGGTTGACGTTGTCCACCCGTCCGTACATCGGCATACCACTTTCGGGTAATTGGGTGATGGTTCTCTCCTTGAGAGGTTTGTATACGAAACCTTCAATAGCGGCCCTGTTGGCGATGTTGTCGGGATGTGTCTCTGCCGTACCGCCTTGGAATGTTCCTTCTTCTGTATTGGCCACGACAATGACGGTGGCTGTTTTGGCTTTATCCGGCTCTTTCCAGCCTTCGCGGTCAATGTTCATAACCGTTTTTCCTCCTGTGATACTACGGTATCCCTGATAACGATGGTCTTCCAAAGATTCCAGGTAGTTCCCCTCGGCATCGAAAATAAAGATATGCAGGGACTTGATTTCCTGTTCCTCGGTCGTCTTGACGTCTGTTCCTTTGGTCGTGACGGTATACTGATTCATCAGGCCGGTTGTTGAGATGTTCAGGCTGATTTCATCCTTACTTTGCTGTGTCATGTTCCACTCTTCTTCCTGCTGGCAGGCGAAGAACGTCATTACGCAAAGCAATCCGTATAAATATAATGCTATATTCTTCATTTTTTCTTGTTTTAGTTATTCAAACGTAATATCACTGTCTCCACCGTCTTCCCACTGGTAGTTGTTGTCCACGATAAAGTTCAGCACGAAGGCATTGCCGATGAAATTCAGCTGTGCCGTGTAGATGGTTCCTCCGGCTGGCAGGAAGTTTTCGGGGCGGGTGAACTCCTGAGATTTGCGTTCTCCGCCGAAAGTGTATTCTATCTTCACTTTTATATTTCCAAAATAGCCGTTGTCCTTTCCTGTCTGGCTGATATTGGATACGAGCAGCAGTGTTCTGCCCCCGATTTCAGTTTGGGAAGTACCTGCTTCTACCTCTATATCGGAATTGACCAACGTATAGGTTCCCTGGTAGGTTTCGTTGGGATAATCATAACCTTTATCAAAATTAATGACGATAGACTTGTAGAAAGTGCCATATAATTTCACGGAATGGACAATAAGCTTTGTACCGGTACTCGGGTCTTCTGGGTCTTTATTGTAATTGTTCACCTGGAAATTCAGTCCTGCGAGGATATGGTAAAAGTTCAGGGGGACAACGCCTTCATTACGTGTTACGTCGATTTCTTGTGCCACCATGGCATCTGGGATTTCGTGCTGGTTCAAGTCGTAGTTTTCGGAATTGGCTTCGCCTACGGGCATGGTAAACTTGACGCTGGGGGCACCGAAGGTATTTTCATTTGAAACCATACTGAAGCCGCTTTCTGTGCCAAATGGGTAGTACGCAAAGAAAGAATACAAGTAATCTTTCGGTTCGAACCATTTCACGGGATTGTCGTAAGTGCATATACCTCCTGAATAGGTTACTTTTGTATTGTAGAACAGCGTGGGCTTTATCAGATTCTTCTTGTTTACCCAAGGAAGAGCACCACTGGATTCAACAAGTGTTGGGTCATTCTGTGTTGTCTGTGCCAGGCAATACCCCAGCACGCCAAACAAACTGCCTTCGGGCAATTGCTCCACGGGTCCTGCTTTGGTTTCGGCTTCTACGTGTATGGAAGGTGTGCCAAACTCGATATATTGGTCCGAGTAGGATGGCGACACAGGGATTTCTTCGTTGTTACAGGCCGTCATGGCAAGGGCCAAGGCAGCCAGCATAAATACTGCTGAATAATTTCTTTTCATAATCGTCAGGTCTCTTTTCTTATTCTACTGTAATGATGCCGCCTGTGGAGTGTCCCCAGGAAGCCACGTTGACGGTAAATATGATGTTGTTGCCCTTAAAGGTCAAGGTGTATTTGTAGCTTTGTCCGGCTTGCCATTGGTCGATGCTGATGGGCAGGGTGATGTTTTTAGTCTTGGTTTCGCCGTCCATTTCGTAGTTTACTGTGATATTGAACTGGTCGGTCACCGTCTGTGGAATGAGCAGCAGGTTGCCCAACAGGTCGACGCCGTTGTTGTTGAGCGTTTTCGGTACATTGCTTGTAAAACTGTCTGGAGTAGCGTCAGTTGTCCATTTATTGGGGGCGCTGCTGTTGTAATTGCCTTTGGTAGCCATGCCCTCGAATTTTACAGAGGTTACAGTGCAGTTGCCACCCTCTACGGTGCCCACGATGTTGATTTTGGACAATTGATGTTGGAACTTCATGGCTACAGTTGGAGCGGCATCTCCTAACAAGCCTGGGGCCGTTGCCGTCATCAGGTCCACGGCATTCTCCCCCGTCGCAGAGCAGTCGAAGTTGGTAACGGTGATGGTGCCGTCAGGTGTCACCGTGGCGGTTGTTCCGTTATTATCACTTGTTTTGGGATATATCGGATACACCCCATAGAAATTATACGTCATCTCCGATATCCAGTATTGGGTGCCGCCGGTGTATGTCCATACTTCGCCGCTTTTCGTTACAGGTATGTTGTTGAATACGGTTTTGTCAATAGTCGAAGAGCCAGTAGTGCCATACCAGCCCCATACGCTGAACCTGGAGCCTTCGGGGAAATCTCCTTCCACCGCCGCGCGCGTCTCCGCCGTGGGTGTGAAGCTGATGGCACGGGCGTCTGTCGCGGGCTCGTCGCTGAGGGTGCTGGTACACGAGGCGGCAGTCAGGATGAGGGCGGCGCCTGAAAGGAAAAGTCTGTATTTTGTAAAGAAATATTTCATTGCTTCGTCTATGGGGTATTTAAGTGGTGATGAAACGTCCGTTTAAGGGTCCGTTAAATAGGTATTTAAAGGGGTGTTAAACGGCTATTTAACGGACCCTTAAATAGCCGTTTAACGGGCCCTTAAATGTCAGTGCCTTCGGAGTGGCCTGTAGAGGCCTACAGCGGGCTTTCTTCCTGCCCGTCGTCTCCTGTACCGCCACCTTGTTCAGGCTCTTCGGGGGCGAGGCCGACGTAGATGGGGCGGGACAATGTAAAAGTTCTTGGAGATTTGGTCTGGTAGCTGCCGCCGGAGTATTGGGTGGTGACCTTCACCGTCCAGGCGCCTTCGGTGATGCCTGCGGGCAGGCTGAACTGGAGCTTCTTGGGCGTGTTGGGCGAGATCTTGGAGGCGGGGATGAAGAACGACTTCTGCGGGTCGTCTGCCGAGGTGAGGGTGACGCCCACCGAAGGGTCGGTGCCTACGACCTTGAGGCCGTTGCCGGTGATGACGGCCATGTCGCCTGCCTCCATGGGAAGGGGTACGCGGGTGACGGCGCCGTTCGAGCCTGTCTGTTCGCTGTAGAAGGCGCTGGTCATGCCGGCGATGTAGGGTCCTGTGGCGGCGGGCTGCAGGAAGAGCTGGAGCTTGGCTTGGGCGAGGGCTTCGGTGATGGCGGTGCCCTGGCGGAAGGAGGCGTAGACGCGTACCTTTTCGCGGTCGACGGGCTGCGAGAGTTCGTGTTCCATCACCACGCCGGTGGCCATGGGCTGGGCGTAGCACAGGGGGGTGGAGACACAGAATCCGCTGGCCACGGCCTGGGCGATGACTTCCATGCCCACCTGCAGGGTGGCGCGTACTTTGGCGGTTTCTTCGCCGAGGCGTTGGGCGGTGGCGCGGGCGATGTCGTCCAGGTTGAGCGGGGTGCTCTGGGTGTCTACTTTGACGGTGTAGTCGTCGTCCACGTCGGGCGTCAGTACATTGGGGTAGGCCTTCAGGTTGAGGTCCATTGAGAATTGGTTCTGTGCCATGATTGTTCGGTTTTTAATGGTTCAAGTTTCGGGTTCGTTTGTGCAGCGCGGGGCTGCGTTGTGCCCGGGCGGGCGGTCAGGCACGCCCGGGCTGTGGGTTAAATAGAAGGATTAGGGTTGTACTGTAGGGGCAGTAAGATCTTGATTGCCTCCATCGGTCCAACCAGGAATTTCTTCTACTGTAAATTCGATAGGATAAGTGTCTTCTATGATGTTTTCGGCATTGATGACTGTAGTATAATTGTACTTATATCCGGCTTGCCAATTTATGCTAGGCAGAACGACTGCAATCTCTTTGGGGCTAGAAGTATTATCAAGTCCTACACCTTTAATCGTAGCTTGGAAAGTAACTTTAAGGTTGCTCCCGTTAACCGTTTGCGGAATAACCAGTTTGAATTCTTGGGCGGTCTTGTTTTCTGCGTTGGCGAGGTCGCTAATATTTTCGTAGGCATACGATGTTTCACCCTCAGCGGTAGCAGTTCCTTCCCAATTAATAGTAATATCTCCACTTTGCTCTTTTGTATAAGTTCCTGTAGCAGTTTTGATAGCTTGTTCTATCTGGATGCCGGTAATGTTAAGTTCGTACTCTGTACCAACTTCGGTTTTAAAGGTGAAGCCAACTTGTGCCAACATGTGTTTGAATGTAAGGCTGACTTTGCCTTGAGTACTTGCTGTTACATTTGTAACCTTATCAGAAATAGTTGCAACCAAGTCCTTTGCATCATCAGGGGTATAGTCTGCAAAAGTTAATATTTGGTTTGTTGCATCAAATGTAGTGTCATCAAATTTACCTCCTTTACCATCAGCATAGGCACCGAAAATGTAATCTTTTCCATCCTGCCAATAGTAGTTGGTACTTCCCAACTCATTAACAAATACCTTCTGATCCAAAGTTCCATTGTTGTTTCCATAATAGCCGATTACGTAGATGTCACCGGATGTTGCAGTTCCTGTAAATTCCGTTGCAGCCTTTGTAGTGTTGTTGACGAACGAATTAAACCCGATGGAGCGGTTTTCAGCCACCTCCATCACTTCATTTTGCGTACAGCTGGCCAGCACCATTGCGGCTGCGCCCAGCATCAATAAGCTTTTCTTCATAATCTAAAGAATTTAGTTAAACAATTAAATTAAAATATATCTCTTTTTTCGTTTCCTTCTATGAGATGCCTCGACTACGCTCGGCATGACAGACCGCTAATTCAGCGGCAGCGGGATGTCGATGCAGTCGCCCCAGCCGTCTACACTGACGTCAAAACTGCCGGAGCCCTCCGTACCGTCCTCATCGGAAACCTCGATGTCGTCCACGGTGATGACTCCGCCGCGAGGCTGTCCGTTCACCTGGTCGGTGACGTCGAACTCATAGCTGAGCATCTTGCCGTTGAGCAGGCGCACCTCGAGGTTCAGCAGGTAGTGGGCCGCTGAGCCGTCGGCACGTGTATAGTGATCGCCCGGATAGTTGGGCACCCCGAAACTCTGCATCTGCGCTTCGGCCCCCCAGGAGGTGAGCACGCCGTCGAAGAGGACGGTGGCAGCTGCGTCCCCCGTATGCCCGTCGCTCAGGTAGACACTTTCGGCCATACCGGCCAGGGCACCACGGGCCAGGGCTACGTACTGCAGCCCGTGAGTAAATTCATAGCGGATGTAGTAAGTATAGGTCAGCGGGCGCAGGACGACCGGATAGGGTACGGGGTCGAGCGTGCGTTCGGCCGTATAAGCCTCGTCGTAGCACCCGTACAGCTGGTCGGGCTGGTTGACGGTACGTTCGCCGGCATGCAGCTCCTGCAGGCTGGCACGGGTGACGCTGCGCGTGGTGGCTTGTGCCGTGGCCGAAGTGGTGAGCTGGTCGAAAACGATGTATTCGGTATCGTTGTTGTAGAGCAATACGTCGTGGGTGCCTTCGGCCATGGGAAGACGTCCTCCTTCGGCAGGCAGATTGCTCTCGCTGTAGGTGCCGTCGGTGTGGTAGACCACAGCACGGATGCCCTCGGCCGCTTCGGGACGAAACTCGTCGTAGGCGTGTTCCCATTCCTCGGGCCACAGCTCCTCCCAGTCGAAGTCGTAGGTGCGTTCCCACTCCAGTTCCCATTCGGCGGCCAGGTCTATCTTCACGCCGTAGGAATGTTCCTCGTGGTTGTAGCACAGATCCTTGCGGCAGCCGGTGGCCGTCAGCAGGAGCAGGGCCAGGAGTGAAGGGCAGGCCCAATTTCTTGTTTTCAGCTGATGGTTCTTCATTTCTTCCCTCCTTTCTCCGCCCAGCGGCCGATGTTCCATACGAAAGCGAATTTCAGTTTCAGCGGGCCGAAGTAGTGGGTGCGGTCGGTCTGCTGGTAGACGTAGTGCCCGTCGATGGGCAGGTATTCCTCGTACTTCAGGTGGGCGTAGCCCAGGCCGATGCCTGCCTCGAAGGCGAAGTACTTGCCCACGGGGAACATGTAGCCGTAGCTGAGGCCCACCATGCCGCCCTCGCCGCGGTAGCCGGTATGGCCGTTCTCCAGGTCGTACCAGCCCGGTCCGCCGAAGAGGCCGAGGTAGTGGCCCTTGCGGGCGCCCTGCGGCTTGAACCAGTAACGTACTTCGGGAACGATAGTAGCCAGCTGGTAGTAACGGTGCTTGCCGTTGTTGTGCCACCAGGCCATATTGCCCTCGACGGCGGCCGACCAGCGCTCGTTGAAGCGGTATTCCACCTCAAGCGAGGGCATGAGCAGGACGTCGTACAGGAGATTGGACTTGATGTACCAGGGCGTGGCCTGATAGATGCGTATGCGGGGTTCGGCAGGCGGAACGCTGTCGGCTGCCGGCAGCTGCTGCAAGGCTTCGGCACGCTTCAGGCTGTCGTCGTCGTTGCCTTGGTAGGGGGAGTAGAACATCAGCCGGCCGGGTACGAACCGGAAGAGTATGACGGAGTCGGCCTGTACGCCGGCAGACGAATCCGTCCCGGCAGGCTGGGCCTGCAGTCCCATGCCGCAAAGCGACAGGAAGGAGCCGAATATGAATGAATGCCATGCCCTTTTCATATAGATTTTTTCAAACTGTAATTGATAAAAAATGCCGTTACTTCGTAGGTAACGGCATGTACTTTTCTTTTGCCTTGACGCAAAAGAAAAGATACCAAAAGAAAAAGTCAAGGGCTGAACCTACGGGACTACTCCGTTCCCGTTTTTTGCTAAAAGGCAGGAACTCGCTTCGCTCAGACAGCCTGCCTTTCTTTACGCAAAAAGCGGGACTCCGCTTTACGTCCCTCCGATTAGGCCCGGAGCTGCGCATGGAGTGCGTATGATGCAGTCTGGCCTTGGGCGAGGCTGGCACGCCGCAGGGTGGTCCGGCCTCACTGTAGAGGCGTGAAGCGGAAGGCGGCTTTCAGGCGTCAAGAAGGACAGGCTGTCTGAGCGAAGCGAGTTCCTGTCCTTTAGCCTGAAAGTCGTCTGTAGTAGCCTCGGAAGTGCAGACGGGGCCCTTTCTTTTTGATATCTTTTTCTTTCGGGCAAGCGAAAGAAAAAGTATAAGATTAAAAATGGCTCGGAATAGTGTTAAATCTTGATATATATTTGCTTTTTATGTAAAATAATCCGTACTTTGCCCTCGCTAAAAGAAATTCCCCTGTTACCTACGAAGTAACGGATTTCCCCTCCCTCTGATATTCTTTTTCTTCTTCAGACAAGCAGGTACGAAAGAAGGCTTCGGTTCATTTCGTGGATGCGCTCGTCCGTATGGCGTTTGAAGTAAGTTTCTGTCACTTTGACCGACGAATGGCCTATGGCGTTGCTGATCAGTTCGGGCTGGAAATTGCGGTAATTGGCCAGGGTGGCCCAACTGTGGCGCGCGGCATAGCTGCTGAGGTGGACCGGGTGCTGGAGCTGGGCGGACAGGAGCTTCAGCTGGTGATTGAACCGGCGCAGAGCGTTGGTGTACTGCCTGTAGCCTTCCGCTCCCGCTGCCTGTACGAAGGGGAAGAGATAGGGGGAGTCCGGGTCGCGGCTCTTCAGTTTCTCGATCAGTCGCATGGCTTCGGGCTCGACGCGCACCGTGAGCCAGGCACCGGTCTTGCGGCGGCGGTAGGTCAGCAAATCGCCGTGCAGGTCGCAACGGCGCATGTAGGCAATGTCGACGAAGGGGATGCCGCGCAGCATGAAGAGCAGCACAAAGAGCAGGCGCGTACGTTCCAGGCGGCCGGGCGTGGGAAGGGGCTTCTGCAGCCGGCGGAGCGTCTGCTCGTCGAGGGCCCGCTTCACCGTGACCCGGGTACCGGTATAGACGCCCTTGAAGAGCCGAGGGCGGAAGGGGGCCCGCCCTTCGTCGACGGCTCGGTAATAGACGGCCCGGAGCATGCGCATGTAAGTGGAAATCGTATTCCAGTGGAGCATGCGTTTTAACAAATAGTTCTGAAAGGCCTGCAGCCATGTGGGGGTGATGTCTTCGAAGGCCAGCGGCTTGCCGCCGACAAAATCGTTGACACGGTTGAAGGTGCTGCGGTAGACGTGTGCCGTACCCAGCCGTTCCATGCTGCGGAGGCGGGAGGCGACGGCAGACAGATAGGCCATAAAATTGTTGTTGGGGTGTTTCATGGGAAATTTGCTCTAATTGATGTATAGCGGTAACTGTAGGGATTGTCCGGAGCGGAGGCCGGACGGCTGCAAAAGTACAATTTTGTTTTAAATGTTGTTGCCCGGCTTGGCAGACCGCCGAAAAATATGTTCCTTTGCGTTGAATTGTTCATTCATCTATACATTAATATAATATAAGTAACGCTATGGGATACGGAAAATGGATAGGCGGCGTGGTGGGCTTCATGGCCATGGGGCCTCTGGGTGCGCTGGCCGGGTATGCGATAGGGTCGCTGTTCGACAAGGCGACGGATGCGGAAGCACAGGGAGCTACGGGGCACGAGTATTACGGCCCCACGGCGGAGGGTTGTGAGGACCTGGGACAACGCAACAGTTTTCTGTTTGCGATGCTCGTCATGGCTTCGTACATCATCCGGGCCGACGGGCGCATCATGCACAGCGAGATGGAGTTTGTACGCCGCTTTCTGCGGGCGAACTTCGGCGAAGGGGCTGTGGACGAGGGACAACAGATTCTGCTGAACCTCTTCGAACGGCGCAAGCAGATGGAGCGTACCAATCCGATGGCGTTCAAGAACACCATCCACGACTGCGGCGTGCAGATTGCCGCCAACCTGACCTATGAGCAGCGTCTGCAGCTGCTGGACTTCCTCGTGAAGATAGCCCAGAGCGACGGCAGCGTGTGTCAGGCCGAAATCGATGCGCTGAAGGAAGTGGCGGTTGCCATGGGCCTGTCGGTAGCGGAAGTGGATTCGATGCTCAACCTGCGCGGCAGTTCGCTGGAGGATGCCTACAAGGTGCTCGAAGTGTCGCCCGACGCGACCGATGCCGAGGTGCGTGCCGCTTACCGCCGCCTGGCCCTGAAGCATCATCCCGACAAGGTGGCTGCGCTGGGCGAGGACATCCGCAAGGCGGCCGAGCAGAAGTTCCAGGAAATCAACGAAGCCAAGGAGCGCATCTACAAGGCACGCGGGCTGAAGTGATGTGCCGGCCGGCGGAAGAGGCGGGTTCATGCGATTTTTCTTTTCCTTTATAGCTGTGTATGCGGATGATTTTCGTATATTTGCTGCATAAAGATAAAAAGTTAACCGTATGAAGAAAACAATCACTTCCTGGGTCAGTATTCTGTTGGGATGCTTTATTCTGGCATCCGGTTTCGTATTTTTCATCAATCCTTATAACATCGTGCCGGGCGGAGTATATGGAGCGAGCATTGTGCTCCATAATCTGTTTCCTTCCGTTCAGGTGGGTACGTTCGGATATATGTTCGACGTGCCGTTGCTCATCCTGTCGGTTGTGTTGCTGGGAGCCCGGCTGGGTACCCGTACCATTGTTGCCGCGCTGACCACGCCGTTGATGATGAACCTGCTTTCGCGGGCGGTGTATCCCTCGCAGGAGGCGCTCGAGGCGCTCGACCCGTCGCAGTTGCTGGGCGGGTGCATGGACTTGTCGGACCATCTGATGCTGACGTCCATCATCGGCGCCACGGTAATCGGTATCGGGTCGGGCATCGTGGTCCGCAACCAGGCCACTACGGGCGGTACGGACATCGTGGGCATGCTGCTCCAGAAATATTGCCACATCCGCTTCTCCCGAGCCATCCTGCTGGCCGACGGAGCGGTGGTCTGCTTCGGCCTGGCCGTCATCGGTTTCGGTATCGGCAGTGCCGAGGACGTGGAGCAGCCTGCGCTCTTCCTGTCGTTCTATTCGCTGATTGCCATCTTTGTCTGCTCGCGTGTCATCGCTTTCATGATCAACGGGGCGAAGAACGACAAGCTGATTTTCGTCATCAGCGACAAGCGGATGACCGACCTGCACAAGTATATTCTCGAGGATTTGGACCGTACGGCCACGTGCATCAAGAGCAGCGGCCTGTATACGGGAGCCGAGAAGGAAATGCTGTTCCTGGTGGTGAGCTATAAGGAGGTGAGCGGCGTGAAGCTGAAGATCAAGGAAGCCGACCCGCGGGCGTTCGTGGTGGTGACCGATGCCTACGACGCTTTTGGCGAAGGGTGGAAGCAGCTGCCTTCATCGGCCAACGAGCTGCAGCCGGAATAGGCTGGATACGGACATAAAAAAAGAGAGCGTACTCCTTCAGCGGAATACGCTCTCTTTCATTTAAAAGGCTGATTTATATTAATGGATTTCAATCACACGATTGACTTTGGCCTTTTCTTCGGGTGTGCTCTTCGGCAGTTCGATGGTCAGTACACCGTCCGTAACGTTGGCACTGATTTTGTCTTTCTCAACATCGTCAGGCAGAACGAAAGCCTGTTGGAACTTGGAGTATGAGAACTCGCGACGCAGATACTTCTTGTTTTCCTTGTCTTCTTCCTTGGACTCGTTCTTCTTTTCCATCGTGATGACCAGTTCGTTGTCGTCACCCAGATGAATGTTGAAGTCATCCTTTGTCATACCCGGAGCAGCTACTTCTACTTTGTAATCTTTTTCGTTTTCTATTACGTTGATTGCAGGAGCAGTAGCGTTTGCTTTTACCATCCAATCGTTATCAAAGAAATCATTAAAGATACTCGGTAACCAATTCTGATTGTTGTACTTTCTAATCGGCATCATAGTTGTAATCTCCTATTTTTAAGTTGTTTATTATCAATTTTCTTCTGAACCCCTCCGCCTTTCGGTTTCGTTGTTCGCCTAAGGATTGGCAAATACCGTGCCGCTTGCCGGAATGTCAGTTTCCGCTATGTGCCATTTAAACTTGTGAAAACAATTTTAATCGGAATGCCCCGTGCTTTTAAACTTGTGCATACTTTGTTAGCTCTTCCGGGAGTGACGGACTGGATAGGTAACCGTCAGATTGTCATTTTTCCGGAAAGATTGTCACCTGTCCAATGTCCAGCCTTCGTCGTTGTGGTACACCATCAGATGGCTCATGCCGCCGTCTACGGTCAGGTTGATGCCATTGACGAAGCTGTTCCGGTCGTCGCAGAGGAAGAACACGGCACGCACGATGTCTTCAGGTTCACCCACCCGTCCCGAAGGGTGTTGCTGCAGGTCGGCCGTCGAATAGGAGGGGACGGGAGCATCGGTGTGGAAACGGGCCGTCTCAATCCAGCCGGGTGCTACGGAGTTGACGCGGGCTATACCGGCCAGGCTGACAGCCAGGGCGTGGGTCAAGGACGTGATGCCGCCCTTGGCAGCCGAGTAGCTTTCCGTGTCGGCCTGTGACTGGAAGGCACGGGTGGACGAAAGGTTGACAATGCTGGCTCTGGGGGCAAAATAAGGTTTCAGCCGGCTGGCGAGCCAGAAGGGGGCAGCTACCCCGACGCGTTGCACATATAGGAAGTCCTCATACGTACAGCCGGACAGAATGCCGCCTTTCGTCAGGCAGGCATTATTGACCAGGATGTCTACGTGCTTTTCGTGCTGCAACACCCAGTCGACAAATGCATCGAGCACTGCTTGTTCGGAGATGTCTCCCTGATAATACCGGATGCCGGCAGATGAGGACGGAGCCGGGTCTTTGTCTATGGCGTAAACTCGTGCTCCTTCGGCACAGAAACTTTCGGCCAGACATCTTCCGATACCGGCCGCTCCTCCGGTGAGGACGCAAACTTTATGATTGAATTTCATATTGAGGTTGTCTTTTTTGTATGATGAAGGTGCAAAAATAGGTTTTTTCTTCGTATGCGGAAAGTTATCCTTGTAAAGATGAGTTCCAAAAGTTTTTATTTCGGATAAGGAGTGTTATATTTGTGCCGTTAACGAACACGGTTGCCGGAAGAAATGCCTGTATTGTGTGGAAAGACGATGGGAAAACGGCGTGCCGTGAGCGTGGAGCATGGATGAACTTTAAATGAATATAGCATGAAAAATTGTCTACTGTTGGCGGTTCTGGTAGCCGTCATGGCAGGTTGTGGTGCGGGAAGGCAAACGCACCAACCGGAAAAGTATTCCCAGCGGATGGTGGAGTCGCACGGGCTGGTCGATTTCTATTGTAACCGTCACCATCAGACGGAGCTGGACAGTGCCGCCTGGGATTATGTATCGGGACTGGTGGCCAATGCGGTTCTGAAGGCATGGCTGCTCTATCCGGAGAAAACCGAGTATTATGATGCGGTGAAGGCTTTCGCCGACAACAGCACTTCTCCCGACGGTTCGGTCATCTTGAATGCCAAAGGGAAACCGGCCCTCCGTCCAAGCAACATCGACGATCTGCCTGCAGGAAATGTCTTTTTTACCTTATATAAGGTGGAATTGAAGAAAGGGAACGTCCAGGATGCCGAGCGGTACAAGAATGCGGCGTCGCTTATCCGCAATAAGTTGAAATATGAACATTCGCGCATTGCCGAAGGGCTTCCGGGAGCGGGAGGCTTCTTCCATAAGGCGGTTTATCCCAACCAGATGTGGCTTGACGGCCTCTACATGGGTTCTACGATTTATGCCCAGTGGCAGCATGTGTTCGGAAAGGAGCATCCCGAGGACAATGCACAGAGCTGGTCCGACATAGCCTTGCAGTTCAAGACCATCAACCGGTATACGTACGACGAGGGCAAGCAGTTGAACTATCATGCGTGGTCGGCCACTCCTGAGGATGAAAATTCGTTCTGGGCACGCCAGGACGGACCGTTCAAGGGATGCAGCCGGGAATTTTGGGCACGCGGCATGGGATGGTATTTTGCCGCTTTGGCCGATGTACTGGAGTACATGCCTCAGGACCATCCCGACTATGCGGATGTATTGGCCATTTTCCGTCAGGTGGCTGCAGGGCTGAAGCGTTGGCAGGATCCTGCCTCGGGCGTCTGGTATCAGTTGTTGCAATACGACGGACAGATGCGGGCCGACGGCAGGGGCGATACCATCAACGGACAGGTCTATAACGTAGGGACGGCTCCCAATTATCTGGAGGCTTCGGCTTCGGGCATTTTCACGTATGCCTATCTGAAAGGCATCCGCCTCGGCTTGCTCGACCGCGAGGTGTACCTGCCTGTGGCCGAGAAGGCTTATCAGGGACTGCTCAAGACGTTCATCCGCGAACAGCCGGACGGTCGTCTGGACATTGTGCAGACGTGTGCATCGGCCGGTCTGGGGCCGGCCAAGGACCCTTCGCGTACCGGTACAGCCAACTATTATCTGGCGGGCAAGGACGTGACGGTTGTCGAAAACGAGGGTAAGGCTATAGGCACCTTTATCATGGCGTCTGTCGAATATGAGCAGTTGGGTCGGTGACAGCCGATGATATAGAAAAAGAACGGGCCGCAAGTTCCGGTGGAAATTCCACCGATGCTTGCGGCCCGTTTTTTGACAGATGTGGGGTGTGTCTCCCCTTTTATTGCTGTGCTTCTGCCTGCTGGATCATTTCCTTGCTGGCATACATATAGATTTCTACGCGGCGGTTTTCGTCGGCCGACTTGCTTTCGTCGTATTCATCGTAAGCCACACCTTTCACTACCTTGAACTGGGCGGGCGACACGTTGCATTCCTGCAAATAGTTTTCTACGGCGTATGCGCGGTCTTTCGAGACTTTCACGTTGGCCTCATACGTCCCCACCTTGTCCGTGTGTCCGATGATGGCGATATCTGTTGTCGGGTCGTTGCGCAGGATTTGGGCGAGTTCGCGGAGCGAGGCTTTGGCATCGTTGCTCAGCGCCGAGGAGTTGAATCCGAACAGGATGCCCGACGTGAACGATACCTTGACGGCATCCAGTCCGTTGGTGTCGGTTACCTTTTCCACTTCAGCGCCTTCAATCTTGGCGGCTTCTTCAGCTTTCTTGTCCATTTTGCGGCCGATGATGACACCGGTTCCGGTGCCTACCACGGCTCCTACGGCAGCACCGATGGCGGCTCCTTTGCCTTTGCCTACCAGTCCTCCGATAAGGGCGCCGGCTGCGGTTCCCGATGTACCTCCGATGATACCTCCTTTAGCCGTATTGTTCATGGTTCCACAACCACTGGCCAACATGCCTGCACAGAGCAAGCCAATCATTAATTTCACATTCTTCATCTTTCTATAAGTTTAGGATTAGGATATAGTTCTGTTATTTTCTGTCTTAGAATAGCGTATTGGTTTCTTCCACCAACTTTCCGGCTTGCCATACGGCCCGGATGTTCAGTTCCTTGTCGAGTACGACGACGTCGGCGTCCATGTCCTTCTGCAGGGAGCCCTTGCGGTCGGAAATGTTCATGATGCGTGCCGGCGTTTCGCTTGCCATGCGGAGGGCGTCGCCCAGCGGTATGCCTGCCTTTACCATGGTGCGGACCAGCGTGTCGCTGGTGGCGATGCTGCCTGCCAGAGACGAGTGGTCGGCCAGCTTGCAGACTCCGTCTTCGATGATGTAGCGCGGGTCGTTGATTTCCTTACCGTTGCTGGCCGAGCACGACATGGCGTCGGTGACGAGGCACGTACGTTCCACGCCTTTCAGCTTGTAGGCCAGCTTCAGGATGGTGGCGGGCAGGTGGATGCCGTCAGCTATCAGTTCGATGGTCATGCCGTCTGTCAGGTAGACACTTTCCACGGTGCCTTCGTATTTGTATTCGCGGCGTTTGTGGAAGCCCGGCATGGCGTTGTAGAAGTGGGCCGCATGAGTGAATCCGGCTTCATACGCAGCCTTGATGGCGTCGTATTCGGCTTCGGTATGCGAGATGGCGACCAGAATGTCTTTCTGGCGGAGATAACGGGCGAAGTCGAGGGCGCCCGGCAGTTCGGGGGAGGCGTCCCAGCGGCGGATGCAGCAGGTGCTTTCCACCAGTTCCTTGTATTCTTTTTCGTCAATGTCCTTTACTTGTCCGGCAAATTGCTCTCCGGCCATCTTGGGATTGAGGTAGGGGCCTTCGATGTGGAGTCCTGCTACAGGGCTGCCCGGCTCCTGCATCAGCTTTTCGCAGATGGCGGCCGCTTCGTACAGCTTGTCGAAAGGTGAGCTGGACAGAGTGGGATAGATGGTGGTAGAGCCATGGAGCAGATGGGCATGGATGGCAGAGCGGAAAGCCTCTTCCGTACATTCGGTAAAGTCGTGTCCGCCTCCGCCGTGAATGTGCATGGATACGAAGCCCGGCACGATGTACATGCCTTTGGCATCAATCATACGGGCACCGATCAGTGCCAGGTCACAGTTGGTTACTTCCAGTATCTTTCCGTCGCGCATCAGTACGGAACCTTCGTCCAGCCATCCTTGCGGAGTAAATATACGGCCGTTTATAATCTGAGTCAGCATCGTTTTTTTCTTTTTAAAGGTTAGTGTTATTGGATTGTTTCTTGCAAATGTAACGACTTCTTATGAGAAATGGTTCTTTTGCCTCTGAATTTTTTATGGGAAATTTATCTGGCAGAAAGTGTTACAGCTTCTCCAAAGCCCGGCTTGCGGCTTCGGCTCCGCTCCGGATGATGCGGCTGGCGTGGTTGAATTCCATCATGTCGTAGTCGCGGGCGGACATTTGGATGAGGATGTCGGGCGTGGAGCGTTCGATGTCGAAGCGGGTAATCTGCTGCATCATCAGGCGTGACGATTCCGACAGCAGCTTGTAGGGATTCATCCGTTGGCGTTTGCCGT
>CATXSD010000046.1 GCA_958402075.1 Mediterranea massiliensis
GGGGCCGCCTGAAGGTGAGCACCACGCCCATCGTGGCCGACATCCCGACCGGGAACTTGTCGCGCTTCGATATGGACGGCGACCGCCAGGAAGGGGCACCCGTCAACATGTTCCGGCTAAAGGAACTGGAGTCGGACCACCTGGGCCTGTTCGACATGGACCTGGGACTCTACCTGTCCTATCCCTTCAGCCGGCACTGGCAGGCGGGAGCCAAACTACTGGCCGGACGGAGGCTGACAGCCGACTTCAGCCTCAACTCCGTGTGCCGCATCAATCCGCAGATTTTCGACCGTACCCTGGTAAACGAAGCAACCTACAACCGCTACTACCGCGACGACGTAGAATACTACAAACAGACAGAAGGATTGTCTGCCTACGAGCTCCTGCAGGAGGAATTTGTAGACGACGAGTTCCTGAGAATAAGGAAAAGCCGGGCGTGGAAGGCCGGGACAGGCATCTGGCTGAGCTACCGCTACAAGAAGGATGCCGCCCTGCGTCTCTATGCCGACTACGACTTTGCCGCCCCCCGACTGACGTACGACCTGCGCAACTCGTGGACGGACGAGGAAGGCCGCCGCACACCCCAATCATACACCCGGCGAACCTCCATGCACAACGTCACGCTGGGGGCTGCCATCGCCTTTGTATTCTGACAAGAAAACGCAGACTCCTTCAAGGCACATGGCCCTGAAAGAATCTGCGTTCCCTGATTTCAGTTCAAAAAGAATCAATCGAGCTGCAACTCTACGACCTTGTCCACTTCTGTGGGTACTTCGTCAAGCTGGAGGGTAATGCCGCCGTCCACCCGCTTGAACTTCAAGGACTGACGGCTGGCAAAATCTACCGCACTCTTCACCTTCTTGCCTTCCAAAGACAGGAAGAGGGCCTTGTCCTGCAAGTCGAGGATGTGGACAAACAGACGGTCGCCCTTCTGCGTGGTCACGCCCCAGGGATGGGGAGCGATGCAACCACCCCGCGTGCCATAGATGGTTTCGCCATAGGTCTTCATCCATTCGCCCATTTCTTTCAGGCGCTCTACAGCTACCTCGGGCAAGCATCCGTCGGGTTGGGGGCCGATGTTCATCAGCAGATTGGCATCCTTGCCGGCCGCCTTCACCAAGTAATGGATCAGGGTCTTGGTCGACTTATAGTTCTGGTCGGTAATCTTGTAGCCCCACATGCCGTTCATGGTCTCACACGTTTCCAGCGGCAGGCTGCTGATGTCCTGTCCCGAAAGGCCGGCCTTGTTTTCGCCCGGCAGGTCACGTTCGAATATCTGGATATCCTCGCCTTCGAAAGGCACCTGATGATGGTTGTTGCCTACGAGACAGGCGGGCTGGAGCTTGTGTATCAGCTCGTACTGGCCGGGCAGCTGCCAGTCGAAATCGGGGTTCTGGTCCTGATCCCACCATCCGTCAAACCAGATGGCACCTATCGGACCGTAGTTGGTGAGCAGCTCCGTCAGCTGGTTGTTCATGAACTGGTAATAGCTGGGCCAGTTGCCATCGGGATTGGGACGACCGGTTCCCCTACCCGTACGCCCCCAGGGACAATCCTCGCGATACCAGTCGATGTGTGAATAATACAGATGCAGACGGATGCCCTGCTTGTGACATTCGTCGGCCAGTTCCTTCAAGACGTCGCGCTTGAAGGGTGTGGCATCCACCACGTTGTAGTCAGAGTATTTCGTGTCGAACATGGAGAAGCCTTCGTGATGGCGGCTGGTGAAGCAGATGTACTTGGCTCCCGAAGCCTTGATGACGGCCACCCACTCGGCGGCATTGAACTTCGAAGGATAGAATCCGCCTGCCAACTTGGCATACTCCTTGTAATTCAGATTGTTGTTGGTCATGGTCCATTCGCCCGTAGCCAGCATGGCATACAAGCCCCAGTGAAGGAAGATACCGAAACGGGCATCGCGAAACTCCTGGCGCGATTTCAGATTTTCTTCCGTGGGTGTATAACGCTGGGCACGCACGGGAAGTGACAGGCAGGTCCCTACCAACAGGGCCAAAGCTAAAAGATGTGTCTTCATGAGGAAAAGGGTGTTTTAAGTGATTGAAAAGTATGTTTTAAGGAACAAAAAACGTAGACTTCCTGAAGCACAAGCAGGAGAGTCTACGTTTTGTCTGTGGCATCCGAATTATTCTTCGGTATATCGTTCGATGGTCTGCTCGCGGTCGGGGCCTACGGACACAATCTTGATGGGCACACCCAGCTGCTCTTCAAGGAAGGACAGATAGGCATTGAACTCTTCGGGGAACTCGTCCTCGCTCTGCATCTTGGTCATGTCGGTCTGCCAGCCGGGAAGCTCCACATAGACAGGCTCCACACCTTCGGTGATGTCGAAGGGGAAGTAGTCGATTTCTTCACCGTCCACCTTGTAGGCTACGCAGGCCTTGATGGTCTCGAACGTGTCGAGCACGTCGCTCTTCATCATGATGAGCTTCGTCACGCCGTCGATCATGATGGCATACTTCAGCGCCACGAGGTCGATCCATCCGCAACGGCGGCGACGGCCGGTGACGGAGCCGAATTCGTGTCCGAGGGTACAGATCTTGTCGCCCGTCTCGTCAAAGAGTTCGGTGGGGAAAGGACCGGCACCCACACGCGTACAGTAGGCCTTGAAGATGCCGTATACGTCGCCTATCTGACAGGGAGCCACACCCAAGCCCGTGCAGGCACCCGCACAGATGGTGTTGGACGAAGTGACAAAAGGATAGGAACCGAAGTCGATGTCGAGCATCGTGCCTTGGGCACCCTCGCAGAGGACGGACTTGCCTTCCTTCAGCAGGTTGTTCACCTCGTGTTCGCTGTCCACCAGGTGGAACTGCTTCAGGTATTCGATGCCTTCGAACCAGGTCTTTTCGGCCTCGGCTAAGTCGTATTCGTAGTTCAAGCTCTTGAGAATCTGTTCGTGGCGGGCCTTGGCGGCGGCATACTTCTGGTCGAAGTTGTGCAGCAGGTCGCCCACGCGCAAACCGTTGCGGCTCACCTTGTCGGTATAGGTAGGACCGATGCCCTTGCCCGTCGTACCCACTTTGGCATCGCCCTTGGCGGCCTCGTAGGCAGCGTCGAGCAGACGGTGGGTGGGCATGATGAGATGGGCCTTCTTCGAGATGTGAAGGCGCTGCTTCAGGTCGTGCCCCGATGCTTCGAGCGCTTCGGCCTCAGCCTTGAAGAGGGCCGGATCGAGCACTACGCCATTTCCGATGATATTCACCTTGTCGCCCTGGAAAATTCCCGAAGGAATCGAGCGGAGTACATACTTCTGACCTTCGAACTCCAGTGTATGACCGGCGTTCGGTCCGCCCTGAAAACGGGCCACCACGTCGTAGCGCGGCGTCAGCACGTCGACGACTTTGCCTTTGCCTTCGTCGCCCCATTGCAATCCTAACAGTACATCTACTTTCATTTTTCTTTCTTATGAATGTTGTTCTTCAATTTTTTCTTGTTGGCCCGCTCGCACTTGCTGCACAATCCATACATGTAGAGGGAATAGTGCGTCAGACTGAAGCGGCTGAGCTTGGTATGCTCGATGGCGTGCTGGAGGTCTTCGTTCTGAAACTCCGTCACCTTGCCGCACTGGGTACAGATCTGATGGTGGTGGGTGTCGCGGTTGTAGCTCTTCTCGTATTGCGACGAATTGCCGAACTGATGCTTGATGACCAGCCGCGCGTTGATGAGCAGGATGATGGTATTGTAGAGGGTAGCCCTGCTGACACGGAACTTTTCCTGGTCGGCCATCAGCGAGTAGAGCGTGTCGATGTCGAAATGGCCGTCGATGGAGTAGATGGTATCGAGTATGGCAAAGCGTTCGGGAGTCTTCCGATGCCCGTTCGCATTGAGATATTCGGTGAATATCTGCTTGACCGTATCTTTCACATTCTGAGCTTCCATCTTTCAGGCCGTTTTTTTCTCTAACAGCCAACAAAGTTAAGCCTTTTTTGTGGAAAGCAAAAGGAAAAGCTGGAAAAGTTGCCGAGCGGAACGAACTCATCCGACCATGCCGCTCACCACTTCGTAGAGCAGGCGTTCGGCCTCGGAAGGAGAGTCCTTCATACCGTCCACACACCGGCAGGCTCTGAAGGCATGCTCTTCGCTATGCTCCATGAAACGGCGGAGAGCCGCCATCACGGCGCTGCGCACGGAATAGGAACCGGCCAAAAAGGAAGAAACGGCCTGGTCGAGAAACTCGTTGGCCACGCGGTCCTCCATGTCGCCTTTCTTCTGAAGCAGGCGGGCAATGGTGAGGAAGCCGCAGATCTGGGCCAGCTCGCGTTCGTCGGCTATCCATCGGAAGGCCTTGGCAGGTGCATAGGGCAGATGCTGGAAGAGGTTCATCGACGTGAGTTCGGCAATCTCTACCGTAGGCATGGTGTCTACCCAGATGTCGGCAATCTCGGGCAGGAAAGTGTCGACGGGCTGGAGCAGGCCGGCCAAAATCTTGCACTCGCGGATGTCTTCCTTCCACAAGGCCTGGGCCAGGGCGTGGTTTTTCTCGTAGGAGGCGGCAATGCCCTTGATGCGGGGCAGCTCGACGCCGAAGTTCAGTTTGTAGACAAGCCCTTTTTCGCGCATGCTCTGCGACACGACGCCGTTCATCGAGAGGCGAAGCTGGGTCTTGATATCTTTCAGTTGTTCATGTAAATCCATCATTCAAACGTATAGAAAATAACAAATTAGCCTCGTAAGGCCGTTTCTTGGGACACGTTAGGCACGAACGACACGAATTGTCACATCGGTTCGTCCGTGAAAATCCGTGGCATCCGTGCCTAAAGACAGGTATAGCGCACGTCAGGCCTTATTCGTTGACGCAAGGCAGGGTGGCGTAATCCTTGCTGTAGCGAAGCATCTGCTCGGCATAACCTTCATCGTAGCTCACCTTCACGTCGGTGATGTTGCCGTCGGCGTCGGTCACAGGCTCATACTTCGGATTGACAAAGCCCTTGTAGGGAGCCAGGTTCAGCTTCTTGTAGCGTTCGAGTACTTCGGCATGGAGTTCGGGATCGACCTTCACGGCATAATTCTCGACCAGCTGACGGGCACCTTCGAAGTCGCCCGTCGACTTGATGCGCTGGATTTCGGCCAGCAATTCGCCGAAGAGGGTGCGCACCTTGGCATAGTCGTTCACCACCACGTAGGTCTTGCCGTCCTTCTTCTTCAGTTCGACCACCTTGTCGGCCGCTCCCTTCTCGTACACCCAGTGAGCGATGAGGGCGCGGTTGCGCATGTGGGCTTCCTCAATCTGATTGCCCGGCTCGATGCGCACCAGCTGGGTCATCAGGCCGTTCATCAGGTAGGTATAGAACTGGGCCTTGTAGGCATCGGCATCGGGCAGCAGCCCCAGTTCAACCAGCTTGGGGTCGGCCACGTAGTAGAGGCCGAAGAGGTCGGCACGAGCTTCCTCGATGGTAGAGCCATAAGCCTTCAGGGCATCGGGATCGACGCCAGGGAGCAGCTTGCCCGAACCGTGACCCAAGCATTCGTGCAGGTCGGTATGGAGTTCGTCGGTCAGGTCGGCATACTTGTTGATGTTGTCCAGCTCGGCCTGACTATAAACAAATTCTTCGTTGAAGCCGTTGCCGTGGGCAGCCTTGTTGTAGGCATCGGTAATGTTGCCGATGGTCACCGACTTGGAGCCGTGCTGGCTGCGTATCCAGTTGGCATTGGGCAGGTTGATGCCGATGGCCGTAGCCGGATAGAGGTCTCCTGCCAGGATGGCGGCGGTGATAACCTTGGCCGAAACGCCCTTCACCTGCTCCTTCTTGAACTGCTTGTCCACCGGCGAGTGGTCTTCGAACCACTGGGCATTGCTGCTGATGATCTCCGTACGGCGGGTAGCCTCGAGGTCCTTGAAGTTGACGAGCGACTCCCAGCTGGCCTTCATGCCCAGCGGGTCGCCATAAGTTTCGGTAAAGCCGTTCACAAAGTCGACACGCGAATTGAGGTCCTTCACCCACAGGATGGCATAATCGTCAAAGGTCTTCAGGTCGCCCGTCTCGTAGTATTCCACCAGCTTGGCAATGACGGCCTTCTGTTCGGGTGTCTCGGCCACGCCTTCAGCTTTCTTCAGCCAGTAGACAATCTTCTCGAGCGCCTGGCCGTAGAGTCCGCCCACCTTCCACACCTTCTCCTGAACACGGCCGTTTTCCTTCACCAAACGGCTGTTTAGTCCATAGGAAACGGGCGTTTCGTCCTTGGGGTCCTTCAGGGCGTTGTAGAAGTCTTCGGCCTCCTTCTGCGTCACCCCCTCGTAGTAATTGCAGGCAGAGGTGAGCACCAGGTCTTCGCCATCGGCCTGATTGACGCGCTTGGGCATCACGGCGGGGTCGAAGATGACGGGGAAAATCTCGTCGCAGAACTGCTCCAGCGTCTGACCTTCGGCCAACGGTAGTTCGGAAGCATCGACACTGGCCAACGCCTGCTTGAAAAACTCGGGAGTGAAGCCCGGCACGAACTTCTCGCATCCGTAGTGATGATGGATGCCGTTGGAGAACCATACGCGCTTGAGGTACACCTCCAAGGCCTTGAAGTCGGCCGACTGCTTGTCGCCCTTATAACCTGTATAGACTGCCTCCAGGGCCTTGCGGATGCGGAGGTTGTACTTGCCGTTCTGGTCGAACAGGATGTCACGGCCCTGCAGAGCCGCTTCCGTCAGATAATAGACCAGTTGCTTCTGCTGGATTGAAAGCTGCTCGAAGCCCGGCACACGATAGCGCAAAATCTGTAAATCAGCAAATTGTTCCACGGTATAATCAAATTTTTCTGCCTCGGCAGAGGTTTGTTTCTGGCCTCCGCAAGCGGAAAGTATCGCCAAAGCGGCGGCCATCGAAAGAAATTGTTTTCTCATATATCGGTCTGTTTAAGTAATCTCAATTCTGTACATACCTTCCATAACATCGGCCATAAATAAAAAAGGAAGTATCCCGAAGCCCTGGCTCCCGAATATTTCCTTTTTCATCCACTCCTTACGGAGTACGTTTATTTTTTCTTCTCCGCATGCTTTTTGCGATAGCTGTTCGGAGTTTCACCGACATTCTTGTAAAAAGCCGCATAGAAAGACTGACGGTTGGCAAAACCTACCATCGTACTGATTTCTTCCACATTCTTGTCTGCATATCTCTTGTCTTTCAGCAGGTGCATGGCTTCCTTGACGCGATACTCGTTCAGCAGGCAGGAATAGTTCATACCAAAACGGGAATTGACCACCGCCGACAAATAGCGGGTGTTGGTTTCCAGGTCTTTAGCCAACTCTTTGGCTGAGTAGTCACGGTCTCTATACTTCTTCTGTACAACGATGATGTTCATGATCTTGTCATACAACTCGTCCGCCAGCTCGGGACGAATCAAAGCACGGTAGGCCGCGTCCTTCTCTTTCTTTTCACGCAGGTTGTACGGGCGTTTCTTAGGAGCCTCTTCCTGCGTTTTGTTTTCTAAATCACTCATTGAATTAACTGGTTAGGGGTTTTACATTTAGCGTCCTAACAATCTGTTTTGTTTAGGACATACAAAAGTCTGCTTTTTTTTTGATATATGCAACTATTTTCGTACATATTTCTCCCCTAAAAAGAATAAAAAAGCTTGAATAAAAGCATAAAAATGTAATAAAATCGCGTAGAAGCCCGTCTCGCGCATCCAAATATTCATGGGAAAGACAGAGCGGATATTCAAATAAATGGTGTAACTTTGCCCAAGAAAAAATATAGACACCACCGCATGACTCAAATCCAACAAGTGCTCAAGACCTATTTCGGGTACGACAGCTTCCGTCCGCAACAAGAAGAAATCATCCGTCATCTGTTACAGAAAAGAGATGCCCTGGTACTGATGCCTACCGGTGGCGGCAAGTCCGTCTGCTACCAGGTACCCGCCCTCGTGTGCGAAGGAACTGCCGTCGTCGTATCTCCCCTCATCTCCCTGATGAAAGACCAGGTGGAAAGTCTGTGCACCAACGGCATAGCCGCCGCTGCCCTGAACAGCAACAACGACGAGACAGAAAACCTGCGCATCCGCCGGGCCTGCATGGAAGGAAAACTGAAACTGCTCTACATCTCGCCCGAGAAGCTGCTGGCCGAGGCCAACTACCTGCTGCGCGACATCTCCATCTCGTTCTTTGCCATTGACGAAGCCCACTGCATCTCGCAATGGGGACACGACTTCCGGCCGGAATACGCCCAACTGGGCATCCTGCGGAGCCACTTCCCACAGACACCCGTCATCGCCCTGACCGCCACTGCCGACAAGCTGACGCGTGAAGACATCGTCCGGCAACTCCACCTGCGGGAACCACGCATCTTCCTCTCGTCGTTCGACCGCCCCAACCTGAGCCTGACCGTCAAGCGCGGTTACCAGCAGAAGGAAAAGAACAAAGCCATCCTCGACTTCATCGGCAGGCATCGGGGCGAAAGCGGCATCATCTACTGCATGAGCCGGAACAAGACGGAAAGCGTGGCACTAATGTTGCAGAAGAACGGTATCCGTACCGCCGTCTACCATGCCGGTCTGGATACCGAAAAGCGCAATCGCGCACAGGACGACTTCATCAACGACCGCATACAGGTAGTGTGTGCCACCGTCGCCTTCGGCATGGGCATCGACAAGAGCAACGTGCGGTGGGTCATCCACTACAACCTGCCCAAGAGTATCGAGAGTTTCTATCAGGAAATAGGACGTGCCGGACGCGACGGTCTGCCAAGCGACACCCTGCTCTTCTACTCGATGGCCGACCTCATCCTGCTGACCAAGTTTGCCAACGAAAGCGGACAGAGTGAAATCAATCTGGAGAAACTCCAGCGCATGCAGCAATATGCCGAGGCCGACATCTGCCGACGGCGTATCCTACTGAACTATTTTGGCGAACAACGGACACACGATTGCGGCAACTGCGACGTATGCAAGAATCCGCCCGAACGGTTCGACGGCACCGTCATCGTACAGAAAGCACTGAGCGCCATCGCCCGCACCAATCAGCAGGTCGGTACCCAAATGCTGGTAGACATCCTGCGCGGCAACCTCAATGCCGAACTCAAAGAAAAAGGCTACCACCAGCTGAAAACCTATGGAGCCGGACGCGACATCCCCGCCCGCGACTGGCAGGACTACCTGCTGCAGATGCTGCAAATGGGATATTTTGAAGTGGCTTACAACGAAAGCAACCACCTGAAGATAACCCCTGCGGGAAGCGACGTCCTCTTCGGCAGGGAGACAGCCCGCCTGGTGGTCATCCGCAGGGAGGAAACGACGGGCACGCGAGGAAGAAAACGGCGGACGGCATCGCCCGTCATGCGCGAACTGCCACTGGGAATGGAAAGCGGAGAAAGCACCGACCTCTTCGAAGCTCTCAAGGATCTGCGCAAGCGCCTGGCCGACGAGGAGGTACTGCCTGCCTACATCGTCCTGTCCGACAAGGTGCTGCACCTGCTGGCCGCCCAACGCCCCACGACCCTCGAAGCCTTCGGCAACGTGAGCGGCATCAGCGAATACAAAAAACGAAAATACGGGAAAGAATTCGTCAAGCTCATCCGACGCTTCGTCTGACCGGGACAACCGCCGTCCTACCTGCACTGACGCAACAGTTCGCGCACCTCGCTTTGGGGCACGCCCAGCGAAACGGCCTTCTCCAGGTCGCGCTTGGCCTGCGTCTTCTTTTCCTGCATCAGATAGACCCGCCCGCGCATCAGGTAGGCCTCCACCTGTTCAGGGTCCAGCCGGATGGCTTCGTCCAGATCCATCAGAGCCAAATCGGTGTTCCGCATGTCGAGCTCCACGCCGGCACGGGCCACATAGACCACAGCCAGTTCGCGCGGAGCATAAGGCGTCGAACCACCCTTGTCGGCCAGCATGCCTTCGAGCACCTTCAGGGCCTCGCCATAGCGGGCCTCACGCTGGTGAAGGGTAGCCAGCCCCAGACGGGCGCTGTAGTGACGGGGATCCACCTTCAACAGCGTGTCATAGTCGAGGCGGGCAAACTTGTAGTCGCGCCGGTTCATGTAGATGTAGGCACGCATCAGCAGCGCTTCGACGTTGTGGGGTTCCAGCTCGATGACCTGCGAATAGTCGGCACGGGCCTTGTCGTCCTGCCCCATCTCGAGCGAGAGGGTGGCATGGTTCATCAGGATGGGAACAGACATGGGAGCGATGTTGAGGGCCAGCCTATAGGACTCCAAAGCCTGCTCGTAACGGTGCTGGCTGCGCTGAATGGTACCCAAATTGGAGAAGAGCAGGGCATTGCGCACATTGGCGGGCTCCAGTTTCAGAGCCTGGCGGATGCAGTATTCAGCCTGTTCGAGGCTATCCTGCTCGGTGGCAGTCACGGCACGCTCGCACCATTCGTCATAGGTTTGCGACAAGGCAGGAAGCCAAGTGACTACAAGCAGAAGTACGGACAGGAAGGCTTTCTTCATATGCAATAAATATAGTATATATAAGGTATAAATAATCGGGATCAATACAGCCCCACCGACAAATAACGCTCGCCGGTATCGGGCAGAAGCACGACGATACATTTGCCCTGCATATCGGGCCGGGCAGCCAAGGTGCGGGCAGCATGAAGCGCGGCACCCGACGAAATGCCGGCCAGCAGTCCTTCGGTGGCAGCCAGCTCACGGGAGGCACGGAAAGCATCGTCGTCGGACACGGAAATCACCTCGTCGACGACAGAAGCGTCGTAGTTGGCGGGGATGAAATTAGCACCGATGCCCTGCAGGCGGTGAGGTCCGGCCTGTCCGCCCTCAAGTACAGGCGACGAAGCCGGCTCGACGGCCACGATACGCACGGCAGCATTGTGCTTTTTCAAGGCACGAGCCACACCGCTGACGGTACCGCCCGTTCCCACACCGGCCACAAAGACATCCACCTGCCCGGCGGTTTCAGTCCATATTTCCTCACCGGTAGTACGCTCGTGTATGGCCGGATTGGAAGGGTTGTCGAACTGCTGGAGGATGACGGCACCGGACGTGGCGTCACGCAATGCCTCGGCCTTGGCGATGGAACCCGCCATTCCCTCCGCACCGGGCGTCAACACAATTTCAGCTCCCAGTGCCTTCAGCAGGTTGCGACGCTCAAGACTCATGGTCTCGGGCATGGTGAGGACAAGGTGATACCCCTTGATGGTAGCCACCATAGCCAGGCCGATGCCTGTATTGCCGCTGGTGGGTTCGATAATGGTAGCGCCGGGCTTCAACAAGCCACGAGCTTCGGCATCTTCAATCATGGCCAGGGCAGTACGTGCCTTCACGCTGCCTGAGGGGTTGAACATCTCCAGTTTTGCCACCAGCGGACGGGAAAGCCCGTGCAGACGGCTGTAGGCCGACAGCTCCATGAGCGGAGTGCGGCCTACCAGATCTATCAGGTTCTTTGCTATCATGAGGCGTCAGGCTTTCTGTATGTAGTCAACAATCCAGGCGCCTACTTCCTTCGTGCCATACTTGGCTCCGCCTTCCACCTGAATTTCAGGCGTACGGACATTGGCATCGAGCGAGGCATCGACAGCCTTCCGGATAAGAGCACCTTCTTCTTTCAGGTTGAAATATTCGAAGAGCATGGCTACGGAGAGTATCTGAGCCAGAGGATTGGCGATGTTCAGCCCTTTGGCCTGCGGCCACGAACCGTGGATGGGTTCGAAGACCGGCGTGCTCTCGCCCGTAGAGGCCGAAGGAAGCAAGCCCATCGAACCGCTGATGACAGAGCCTTCGTCCGTCAGGATGTCGCCAAAGGTATTCTCGGTGACCATCACGTCGAAGAAGCGCGGTTCCTGTATCATCTTCATGGCGGCGTTGTCAACGTACATATAGTCGGTCTTCACTTCGGGATATTTGGGGGCCATCTCCTGGGCTATCTGACGCCAGAGGCGGGAAGAAGCCAACACGTTGGCCTTGTCGACTACCGTCAGATGCTTGCGACGCTTCATGGCATACTCGAAGCCGACACGAAGGATGCGCTCAATCTCGGGACGGGTGTAATAGTTGGTATCCCATGCCTTGTCGTTGTCCTGGTATTTCTCACCGAAGTACATGCCGCCCGTCAGTTCGCGGATGCAGAGGAAGTCGGCACCCTCGACCAACTCGGCGCGCAGAGGTGACTTGTGCAGAAGGCACTGGAAGGTCTGCACGGGGCGAATGTTGGCATAGAGGCCAAGACGCTTGCGCATGGCCAGCAACCCCTGCTCGGGACGCACCTTGGCAGTGGGGTCGTTGTCGAAGCGCGGGTCGCCCACGGCCGAGAAGAGGACAGCGTCGGCATTCTTGCATATCTGATAGGTGGCTTCGGGGAAGGGATCGCCCACCTCGTCGATGGCATGTGCACCGCAGAGGGCGTATTCGTACGTCACCTTGTGACCAAACTTCTCGCATACGGCGGTCATTACATCCACACCTACGGCGGATATTTCGGGGCCGATACCGTCACCGGCCAATACTGCTACTTTCAGTTCCATATCGTTTATTCGTTGTTATTCAATAATTCTTGTACTTTGTCTTTATACTTCTTGTTCCTGAGGCGCCGGCGGTCGGCAGCAATGAAGCCTGCGGTGAGCAGGGCCGCCACCACGACGTTGACCAGCAGATTGCCGTCCTTCCACTCCTCGTCGGGGCTTAGCCAACGCAGCAAGCCATTGACGGCCAGCAGCAGAATGAAAACCAGCACATAGCGCTGCCAGGGTTTCAAGCTAATCTTTTTCATGTCTCACCTTTGTTTCAGGGCTCAAAATAAGCATTTTATTCCATATCTCCGGCCCTAATTTTTCTTAAAAGTCTGAACGGACCACTTTTCCCAAGCTGAAGGGACAGGACGGATACCTGTGCCCGTAGCAATGTCTGTGCCGACAGTCTCTGTTTCCCCACGGAGTAACTTTCGTTTCCCCCGCAGGAAACTCCCGTTTCCCCAGTAGGAAACGCCCGTTCCCCCAGTAGGAAACGCCCGTTCCGCAAGCAGGAAACTTCAGGTATCCGTGCAGCCTCAGAGTCATTACATACGCGGAGAGGAGTCAGAAGATGCCTCAGTCTTGTCGTAACTGTCCTCGATGAGGTTCAGCATCTTCATCGTAGCCTTGATGGCAGCCTCCGTCT
This sequence comes from Mediterranea massiliensis, assembly GCA_958402075.1. Taxonomy (GTDB): domain Bacteria; phylum Bacteroidota; class Bacteroidia; order Bacteroidales; family Bacteroidaceae; genus Bacteroides; species Bacteroides massiliensis_D. The sequence continues at coordinate 13,068 of CATXSD010000046.1, forward strand.
GGTCGGCGTCGAGGCCGCGGGTGCGGAGCACCTTGTCGTCGAAGCTCCACGTGATGACCGTCTGCACGAAGGCGTCCGTACGTCCGCCGGGCGGGATGCTGACGGCATAATTGGTCAGCATCGGGAAACGGCGGCCCAGCGTACCCTTGTACACCTTGCGCAGGGCGCGGACGAAAGCGTCGTACTGACCGTCGCCGCTGCTGTTTTCTTCGTACTCCTTGCCGTTGATTTCCACCTTGATGGTGGCCATCGGCTTCAGCCCGTAGGCCAGGTTGACGATGTAGCTCTTCAGCTTGACGCGCTCGGTGCGCACGTCGTGCTTCAGCACGTCGGACACGATGTAGGGCAAGTCTTCCTGCGTGACGAGTTCCTTCTTATCACCCAGCTCGATGATACGTTCGGTAACCTTGCGCATCGACTCGTCGTCCAGCTGCAACCCCAGGTCTTCGAGGTTCCTGCGGATGTTGGCCTTGCCGGAATTCTTGCCGAGGGCATACTCGCGGCGACGGCCGAAGCGTTCGGGCAGGAGGTCATTGCAATAGAGGTTGCGCTTGTTGTCGCCGTCGGCATGCACGCCTGCCACCTGTGTGAAGACATTCTCGCCCACGATGGGCTTGTTGGCGGGGATGGCAATGCCGGAATACGACTCCACCACGCGGCTCACCTCGTTCAGACGGCTCTCGTCGATGCCTGTTATGGCGTTGAAGTGGTCCTTCAGGATGGCCTGCACGCTGGCCAGCGGGGCATTGCCCGCGCGTTCGCCCAGACCGTTGATGGTGGTGTGCAGACCACGGCAACCGCTCAGCACAGCTGCCAGCACGTTGGAGACGGCCAGGTCGTAGTCGTTGTGTGCATGGAAGTCGAAATGCACGTCGGGATAACGTTTCTTCATCTTGCGCATGAACTCAATGACCTGCAGGGGATTGAGGATGCCCAGTGTGTCGGGCAGCATGAAGCGGCGGATAGAAGTGCCGACAAGGGCATCCATCAGCTGGAAGACGTAGTCGGGCGAATCTTTCATACCGCTGCTCCAGTCCTCCAGATAGATGTTGACGTCCATGTCGAGCGAGTCGGCGTAGTCCACCACCGCACGGATGTCGGTGATATGCTCCTCGGGGGTTTTCTTCAGTTGGTATGTGCAGTGCTTCAACGAGCCCTTGCACAGCAGATTGATGACACGACACCCGGCGGCATGTATCCAGTCGACAGACACATGCCCGTCCACGAAGCCCAGCACCTCGACGCGCTGCAACAGGCCGCGTCGGGCGGCCCAGTCGCAGATCATGCGCACGGCATCGGCCTCGCCGTCGGACACGCGGGCAGAGGCTACCTCCACGCGGTCCACCTTCAGCTCCTCGAGCAGCAGACGGGCAATCATCAGCTTCTCGTGAGGCACGAAAGACACGCCGCTGGTCTGCTCCCCGTCGCGCAGGGTGGTGTCCATGATTTCTATTCTTGGATGGTTCATAGTTGGCAAATTATTGTGGCAGGCAGCATCATTTGTGTGCCGCCGATTCATAGTCCTCTATCTTCTTCTTGTTTTCTACCAGGAAGTCGATGTCGTCCAGCCCGTTCATCAGGCAATGTTTCTTGTAGGCATTGATTTCGAATGTTTCCGTGCGGCCCGTTGCCTTGTTGGTCACCGTCTGGGCGGGCAGGTTCACTTCGACCTCGGTCTTGGGATCGGCCGCAATGCTCTCGAACAATTCCTTCAGAAAAGCTTCGCTCACTACCACGGGCAGCACGAAGTTGTTCAGCTCGTTGTTCTTGTGGATGTCCGCAAAGAAGCTTGAGATAACTACACGGAAACCATATCCGGCAATGGCCCAGGCGGCATGTTCACGGCTGGAACCTGATCCGAAGTTCTTTCCGGCTACCAGGATGCAGCCGCTGTACGTGGGATTGTTCAGCACGAAATCCTTGTTCAGCGTACCGTCGGCATTGTAGCGCCAGTCACGGAAAAGGTTGTCACCGAAAAACTTCTCCTCGCGCGTCGTTGCCTTGAGGAAACGGGCGGGGATAATCTGGTCGGTATCTACGTTCTCCAGCGGCAGGGGAACGCAGGTGGAAGTTATGATGTTGAATTTCTGTTTCATTGTAGTACGATAGTTAATGAATGATCATCTGTATGCATATTCTTACATCAGTTCGCGCGGATCGGTAATCACGCCCGTCACGGCAGCGGCAGCGGCAGTCAGCGGACTGGCCAGCAACGTGCGCGAACCGGGTCCCTGACGCCCTTCGAAGTTGCGGTTCGACGTAGACACGGCATACTTGCCCGCAGGCACCTTGTCGTCGTTCATTGCCAGACAGGCGGAACAGCCCGGCTGGCGGATTTCGAAACCTGCCTCGGCCAGCACCTTGTCCAGTCCCTCTTCACGTATCTGGGCATCGACCATCCACGAGCCGGGGACCAGCCACGCTACCACGTGGGGAGCCTTCTTGCGACCTTTAGCAATGGAAGCGAAGGCACGGAAGTCCTCTATACGGCCGTTGGTACAGGCACCGAGGAACACATAGTCTATCTTCTTGCCCAGCAACGACTCGCCCGGCTGGAATCCCATGTAGTCGAGCGATTTCTGGAACGAAGCCTTTGCCGCCTCGCCCATACCTTCGGTGGTAGGAATATGGGCGGTAATGCCCATGCCCATACCGGGGTTGGTGCCATAGGTAATCATCGGTTCGATGTCGGCAGCGTCAAAACGCACTTCCTTGTCGAACACGGCGTCGTCATCGCTCTTCAGCGTCTTCCAATAGGCTACGGCCTTGTCCCAATCCTCGCCCTTCGGCGCATATTCACGGCCTTTGATGTAAGCGAAGGTCACCTCGTCGGGTGCCACCATGCCGCCGCGTGCACCCATCTCGATGCTGAGGTTGCACAGCGTCAGGCGACCTTCCATCGTCAGACTGCGGACAGCCTCGCCGGCATATTCCACAAAATAACCCGTGGCACCGCTGGTCGTCATCTTCGACATCATATAGAGGGCGAGGTCCTTGGCTGTCACTCCCTTGCCCAGCCTGCCGTCCACGGTGATGCGCATCGTCTTGGGTCGTGTCTGGAGGATGCACTGCGAAGCCAATACCATCTCCACCTCACTGGTACCGATACCGAAGGCTACGGCCCCCATGGCTCCGTGGGTCGACGTATGGGAGTCTCCGCATACGATGGTCATCCCCGGCAAAGTCAGGCCGCGTTCGGGACCTACAACGTGGATAATGCCGTTCTTGGGATTCATCATGCCGAAATGTGTCAGCCCGAATTCCTCGGCATTCCGTGCCAGCGTGTCTACCTGCTTGCGCGATACAGGGTCCTCGATGGGTTTGTCCTGGTCGTGCGTCGGCGTATTATGGTCGGGCATACAGAAAATCTTTTCCGGACGGAAGCAGCGGAGCCCCCGTGCCCGCAAGCCCTCGAAAGCCTGCGGACTGGTCACCTCATGGCAGTAGAGGCGGTCAATATAAAGCTGTGTGGGACCATCTTCCACCTTCTGCACCACGTGGGCGTCCCAGATCTTATCAAACAATGTATTCATAATGAATAAATTAATTAGAATCTTTGCTATGTTTATTTGAATTTATTGATACAGTCGATGTATGCTTCCACAGAAGCGGCAATGATGTCGGTATTGGCACCGAAACCGTAGTAGCTGCGGTTGTCGTATTCCACCTGCATGTGTACCTTACCCATATCGTCGCTGCCCTTGCTGATGGCCTGAATCGTGAATTCCTTCAGCGTCATCTGCCGGTCGATGATTTTCTTCAGTGCCTTGATGGCCGCATCCACCGGACCGTTGCCGCTGGCAGCTGCCTCAAACTTCTCGCCCGCGATATTCAATCCGATGCTGGCCACGGAACGGACACCCACACCGCTCGTCACTTGCAGGTATTCCAGCTTGATGCGGTGATTCTGCGTACGGTCGGCACCGGCCAGTACCAGAATGTCATCATCATTGATATCCTTCTTCTTGTCGGCCAGTTTGAGGAACTCTTCATATATTTTGTCCAGTTTCTCCTGAGTCAGCTCCACACCCAGCACGTGCAGACGATTCTTCAACGCCGCACGTCCGCTACGGGCCGTCAATACGATGGAGTTGTCGTCGATGCCCACGTCGTGCGGGTCGATGATTTCATAGGTCTGCGCATTCTTCAACACGCCGTCCTGATGAATACCCGAAGAATGGGCAAAGGCGTTGCGGCCCACGATAGCCTTGTTGGGCTGCACGGGCATGTTCATCAGGCTGGACACCATGCGGCTCGTCGGATAAATCTTCTGCGTATTGATGTTTGTCTCGATATCGATATCCTTATGGCACTTGATGATCATCGCCACTTCCTCCAACGCAGTATTTCCGGCACGTTCACCGATACCGTTGATAGTCACTTCCACCTGGCGGGCACCGTTCAGCACACCAGCCATCGTATTGGCCGTCGCCATACCGAGGTCGTTGTGGCAATGGGTCGAGATAACAGCGTTATGGATACCGTCTACATGCTCCATCAGATACTTGATTTTAGCGCCATACTCCGAAGGCAGGCAGTAGCCCGTCGTATCGGGAATGTTCACCACCGTAGCCCCTGCCTTGATGACAGCCTCGATGACACGGGCCAGGTACTCGTTCTCCGTACGCCCGGCATCCTCTGCATAAAACTCCACATCGTCCACAAAACGACGGGCGTACTTCACGGCTGCTACCGCCCGCTCGATGATTTCCTCACGGTTGGAGTTAAATTTATAGCGGATGTGAGAATCAGACGTACCGATTCCCGTATGGATACGTTTATGCTTGGCATATTTCAAGGCTTCTGCCGCCACATCGATATCTTTCTGGACAGCACGGGTCAGGGCACAAATGGTAGGCCACGTCACAGCCTTGGATATTTCAATCACCGAATTGAAGTCACCCGGACTCGAAATGGGAAATCCTGCTTCAATGACATCCACACCCAGCAACTCCAGCTGCTTGGCCACTTGGATTTTCTCTACTGTGTTCAACTGACATCCCGGAACCTGTTCGCCGTCGCGAAGCGTCGTGTCGAAAATAAATAATCTGTCACTCATCTTGTTTATTGTATTTATAAGTTTATGTGCAATAAAAAAAGCCTTTCGCACAGGGAAGTGAGAAAGGCTTCATTATATCTCTTTGAACTTACATATAATCATGCACGACACTCACTTCCACTACGTTTTCTTAGCAGAATAATAATGCCACACAGCAGAATATATGTAAAGCTCTGAATAATCATATCATCATTTTGGTTTTAAAACGATGCAAAGGTAGATATAATTTCATAGCATGCAAATAAATCCGTTACTTTTTTCAATCAAAACACGACATTCTATAACAATACGCATTACATCACCGTGAATATGACACAAAAAAGGCGCACCCGAAAGGGATGCGCCACAATATGGGTCACCATCAAGGTTATTTCTCACAAGCCTTGTCGCATGCCTTCTTCTGGCACGCAGCATTTTCGCAGTCATCTCCACAGCTGCCCTTGCAGCCATCCTTACAGATGCTGTCATTGGCACAGCACTCACCAGCGTTTTTCGTACATGCAGAATCACAAACTTGCACAGCTGTATCAGCATTTGCCTCTGCTGCCTTCTTGTTACCACAAGACATCACAGTCAAAGAAAACACGAACATCACAGCCAAAAATACTTTTGTCTTCATAAATCCAATTAATATTAAAAATAAACCTATAAAATAATTCAAGCGCAAATATAACAAAAGTCGAAAACAGAAAAAATAAGCTCACCCATTTTTTGTTTCGGTTTAACCAAGCATTTCAAGAAAATCTGAAGAAACACATTGTTTCGGTGCAACGAAGCACTTCATGAAGTTCTGACGAAGCACTTCATGAGTGTCTGACGCAGTGCTTCCTGAGGGTGTGACGCAGTGCTTCCTGAGGGTGTGACGCAGTGCTTCGTGAGGGTATGAGGAAGCACTGCATGGGGAGGTGAGGCAGCACTGCGTGGGGAGGCGGGGAAGGGGAAAGGAAAAGGGCGCTGGAAGCGTGGCGTGTAAAAACGAAAAGTCCCCCGCGACACGTTCGTCACGGAGGACTTCCACTCAAGACGGCGGCTACCTACTCTCCCAC
>CATXSD010000047.1 GCA_958402075.1 Mediterranea massiliensis
GTATAGCTCCATTGTTTGCTGATGAATTTTGGGGTACGCGTTGACGAAGTCAGGATCTTTTGGAAATGGTGTAGATACCATATCAGGATTCTATTGCAGATTTTCCCTTATTTTCGCGTCTCTGTTACAGTTTTTTTGTATTTTTGGGCAATAAAAGAATGGAAGACGATTCAAAAATATAATAGATATTATTATGATAACACAACAAGACAAAGAGATGCTTGCCCAAAAAGGCATCTCGGAACAACAAATTGCCGAACAGCTGGCTTGTTTTGAAAAAGGCTTTCCCTACCTGAAACTGTATGCGGCCGCTTCGGTCGAGAATGGTATTCTGGCTCTTGATGCCGATGCTCAGAAAAAGTATCTGGATGCGTGGGAAGCCTATATGAAGACGGATAAAGTGGTTGTGAAGTTTGTGCCGGCTTCGGGCGCAGCCAGCCGCATGTTCAAGAACTTGTTCGAATTTCTGGGAGCTGATTATGAGGCTCCCCAGACTACATTTGAGAAGACATTCTTTGAGAAAATTGAGAAATTCGCTTTTTATTCCGATCTGAATGAAGCTTGCCTGAAGACTGCAGGCCGGGGAATTCCGGAATTACTGGCTGCAGGCAAATACAAAGCTGTTGTGTCGGCTTTGCTGGAGGCTGCGGGGCTGAATTATGGTTCTTTGCCAAAAGGCTTGTTGAAGTTTCACAAATACGAAGACGGCAACCGCACGCCGGTAGAAGAACATCTGGTGGAAGGCGCCCTTTATGCAGCCAACAAGAACGGAAAGGTGAACGTTCACTTTACCGTATCGCCCGAACACCGGGCTTTGTTCAAGGCATTGGTCGATGAAAAGGCTTCCGCTTATGCCAAGAAATACGGAGTAGACTATAACGTCAGTTTCTCTGAACAGAAACCAAGTACCGATACAATCGCTGCGGATATGGAAAACAAGCCTTTCCGTGACAATGGAAAACTGCTTTTCCGTCCGGGAGGTCATGGCGCCTTGATTGAGAACTTGAATGACTTGGATGCCGATATCATCTTTATCAAGAACATTGACAATGTGGTACCCGACAAGATGAAGGGGGACACCGTTCTTTACAAGAAATTGATTGCCGGTGTGCTGGTGGCTTTACAGCAGAAGACATTCAGCTATCTGCAGTTGCTGGACAGCGGGAAATACACTCACGACCAGGTGCTTGAGATTCTTCAGTTCTTGCAGAAGAACCTGCATTGCAAGAATCCGGAAGTGAAGAATCTCGATGTCTCCAAAATGGCCCTTTATTTGAAGAAGAAGCTGAACCTCCCGATGCGTGTCTGTGGTATGGTTAAGAACGTAGGTGAGCCTGGCGGTGGTCCGTTCCTGGCTTATAACAGTGACGGTACCATTTCTTTGCAGATATTGGAAAGCTCTCAGATAGACATGAAAGATCCGGTCAAGAAGGAAATGTTCGAGAAGGGGACTCACTTCAATCCGGTAGATCTGGTGTGCGCTGTGCGCGACTATAAAGGTCATAAGTTTGACTTGGTGAAGTACGTCGACAAGGCGACAGGATTCATTTCCTATAAATCGAAAAACGGCAAGGATCTGAAGGCGCTCGAATTGCCAGGGTTGTGGAACGGAGCGATGAGCGATTGGAATACAGTCTTTGTAGAAGTACCTTTGAGTACGTTCAATCCCGTGAAGACAGTCAACGATTTGTTGAGGGCACAGCATCAGTAATAAACTTCTGGAAGGCCGTTTCAACAAGATGATTCTTGTTGGAAAGGTCTTCTTCTTTTGTTGGAATATATACATTTATAATAGACAGATAGTACGATGAAGAAAATTTTGTTATTGGGTTCCGGTGAACTGGGCAAGGAATTTGTGATTGCTGCCCAGCGCAAGGGACAGTATATCATTGCCTGCGATTCGTATGCGGGAGCTCCTGCGATGCAGGTGGCAGATGAGTGTGAAGTATTCAGCATGCTCGATGGCGATGCTCTGGAACGCGTTGTGCGCAAGCATCAGCCGGACATTATCGTTCCCGAAATTGAGGCTATCCGTACTGAACGCCTTTACGATTTCGAAAAGGAAGGCATTCAGGTGGTGCCCAGTGCGCGTGCGGTGAACTTTACCATGAACCGTAAGGCTATCCGTGACTTGGCAGCCAAGGAACTTGGGCTGAAAACGGCGAAATACTTCTATGCGAAGTCGCTCGATGAACTGAAGGAAGCAGCTGCTAAGATAGGTTTCCCCTGCGTTGTGAAGCCACTGATGTCATCCTCGGGGAAAGGACAGTCGTTGGTGAAGAGTGCCGATGAACTGGAACATGCTTGGGAATATGGTTGCAACGGAAGTCGAGGTGACATCAAGGAACTGATTATTGAAGAGTTCATCAAATTTGATAGTGAGATTACCTTGCTTACGGTCACTCAGAAGAACGGGCCTACGCTGTTCTGCCCGCCCATCGGTCACGTGCAGAAAGGTGGTGACTATCGGGAGAGCTTCCAGCCTGCCCACATTGATCCTGCCCATCTGAATGAAGCGCAGGAGATGGCAGAGAAAGTAACCCGTGCCCTGACAGGTGCCGGTCTGTGGGGAGTGGAATTCTTCCTGAGCCATGAGAACGGTGTCTATTTCTCCGAACTTTCTCCCCGTCCGCACGATACGGGTATGGTGACCTTGGCCGGCACCCAGAATCTGAATGAATTTGAACTGCATCTGCGTGCTGTTTTGGGATTGCCTATTCCGAATATCAAACTGGAACGGATGGGAGCCAGTGCCGTTATCCTGTCGCCCATAGCCAGTCAGGAACGTCCCAACTACCGTGGCATGGAGGAAGTGACAAAGGCGGAAGATACGTATCTGCGCATTTTCGGCAAGCCCACTACGCGCGTCAACCGCCGTATGGGTGTGGTACTTTGCTATGCACCGCTGGGCAGTGACCTCGATGCGTTGCGCGACAAGACAAAGGCTTTGGCCGCCAAGGTAGAGGTCTATTGATAAAGATACTTTAGCATTAAATGGGAAGGCACGCTGATGAGACAGGTTCAGCGTGCCTTTTTTGTTCTCCCATTACTTCAGATTCAGTTTGAATACTTGACTGTCTGTACCGAAGTCAACATCGGGTAGCACAACGTCAGGAGCGAACAGACCGTAGACCGAAGAGCCTGAACCGCTCATCGAGGCATAGACGGCTCCCAGGCGGTAGAGCTCTGTCTTGATGTCGCCGATAGCCGGGAATTGAGGGAACACACTCTCTTCGAAGTCGTTTATCATATAGTCCTTCCAACTTTCCACGGGTTGGTTGATGAGGTCTCTCAAATTGCGTTCCGGGTGGCGGGGACGAATGCGGGCGAAGGCGTCGCGGGTGGAAACGAAGATATTCGGTTTTACCAGCAGCAGTTGCCAGCCGGCCAGCGAGAGTTCTACTGGCGAGAAGATATTCCCGATGCCCTCGGCGTATGTCGGTTGGTTGCGGACAAAGAAGGCACAGTCAGCTCCCAGCCGGGCGGCGTATGCTTCCAGTTGGTCGTCTGTCAGGTTCAGCCGGTACATCCGGTTCAGCAGTTTCAGCATGAAGGCGGCATCGGCCGAACCGCCTCCCAGCCCTGCACCCGACGGGATGTGCTTGTGCAGATAGATGTCTACAGGAGGCAGGTGGTAGGTTTCGTCCAGCAGTTTGTAGGCCTTTACCACCAGGTTGTTTTCCGCATCTCCTTCGATGGACAGTCCGCTCTGTGAGAGCGAATAGCAGCCCGGCCCTTCCTTGCGGGGACAGGCTTCCAGGGCATCCTCCAGTGGGATGGGGTAGAAGATAGTTTCCAGGTTGTGGTATCCGTCGGGACGTTTCTCAGTGATGTTCAGTCCCAGATTTATTTTGGCATTCGGAAAAGTAATCATACGCATTTCATGTTAGCGGTTGTACGTGCAAATGTAGCAATAAACCGTCGAACTGCCACATAAACGTTTCATAAAAAGACATCGTTGAAAGGATAGAGTATGGAGAATTTCCCGTATCTTTGTTTCCCCTTTGCCCGAAAGGGCCAGGAACATACTTTGTCAATTTTCTAAACCGTTATATATCAGACCGTGGCAGAACAGAAACGAAACATACGCACGTCGCGAAGCAAAACGCCGCAGCCGGTGACCGACTACGGACGCATACAACCCCAGGCTCCCGAACTTGAGGAGGCCGTGCTGGGTGCATTGATGATTGAGAAGGATGCCTATTCGTTGGTGAGCGAAATCCTGCGGCCGGAGTCATTCTACGAACACCGGCATCAGCTGATTTACGCCGCCATTACAGACCTGGCCATCAACCAGAAGCCGGTTGATATCCTGACCGTCAAGGAGCAGCTTTCCAAGCGGGGAGAGCTGGACGAGGTGGGAGGACCCTTCTATCTGGCACAGCTCAGCAGCAAGGTGGCTTCGTCGGCGCACATCGAATACCATGCCCGTATCATTGCTCAGAAGGCGTTGGCCCGCGAACTCATCACCTTTACAAGCAACATCCAGACGAAGGCTTTCGACGAAACCATCGATGTGGACGACCTGATGCAGGAAGCGGAAGGAAAACTCTTTGAGATTTCCCAGCAGAACATGAAGAAGGACTATACGCAGATCAATCCCGTTATCTCCGAAGCCTACCAGCTGATACAGAAGGCCGCCGCGCGTACCGATGGTCTGAGCGGACTGGAAAGCGGATTTACCAAGCTCGATAAGATGACTTCAGGCTGGCAGAACTCCGACCTGATTATTATCGCTGCCCGTCCGGCCATGGGTAAGACGGCCTTCGTGCTGTCCATGGCTAAGAACATTGCAGTGAACTATCATAATCCCGTAGCCCTGTTCTCGCTTGAAATGAGCAATGTACAGCTGGTGAACCGTCTGATATCGAACGTCTGCGAGATTCCGAGCGAGAAAATCAAGAGCGGCCAGCTGGCCGATTACGAGTGGCAGCAGCTGGACTACAAGCTGCGAGACCTGATAGACGCCCCGCTCTACGTGGACGACACACCGTCGCTTTCGGTCTTCGAATTGCGAACCAAGGCCCGCCGTCTGGTGCGCGAGCATGGTGTGAAGCTCATCATCATCGACTACCTTCAGCTGATGAATGCCAGCGGCATGTCTTTCGGTAGTCGTCAGGAAGAAGTGAGCACCATCTCGCGTTCACTTAAAGGACTGGCCAAGGAACTGAACATTCCCATCATTGCCTTGTCGCAGTTGAACCGTGGTGTGGAGAATCGTGAAGGTGAGGAGGGAAAACGTCCGCAGTTGAGCGACCTTCGTGAGTCGGGAGCCATCGAGCAGGATGCCGATATGGTGTGCTTCATCCATCGTCCCGAGTACTACAAGATATATACTTCGGCCGACGGTACCGACCTGCGCGGTATGGCTGAAATCATCATTGCCAAGCACCGTAACGGTGCGGTGGGAGATGTCCGCCTGAAGTTTATCGGACAGTATACCCGTTTCCAGAATCCCGAGGACGACTTGGTTATTCCTCCTCCCAGCGAGGGCGGCGGAACCACGTTCGGTTCGCGCATGAATGCACCGATAGGCAGTCCGGCCACACCTCCGCCTCCTACCGAGGCCGACTTCAATCCGTTCGGTGGAGGGGGGAGCGACGGGTCCGTTCCTTTCTGATTTTGCAAGAAATGATTTTCTCAATTCCTGCCCGAAAGTCTTCTTGAATGTAACAGCTATGGCATCGTGAACTTTCGGGCAGGTAGAAATTCCTTTCTTTATTGATAATCTTTCCCGTTTTCCCAGGCATCGGCATCCCATTGCTCACGCAGATGCTTCACCCAAATCTGTCGGATTGCGGGATAACTCCCTAGGGCACGGATGCCACAGCCTTCGGCAATGCCGTGGTCGGCTCCGGCTTGTGCGATGGGGTGTGACTCGAATTCTCCCTGTACCTGGAATCCGATCTTCTCCAGACGTTCGCGCCAGCTGAACTTGTTGGTGCTCAAATCCACCTGATTTATGTCAGAACCTTCGGCCAGGGCTTCCAGTCCCCAAAGGTCGTTGTGGGCATGGTCTCCGGCGATGGACATGAACGGAGCAATATAGACCTTCACGTCGCCAGGTTGCAGGCCGTTGTTGTCGCAATACTGCATCACTTGGGAATAGATGCAGTCGGGGTATTGGCTGCGGACGATGGTTGCATCGGTAATGCGGTTCGCCGGATTTTCCTCTACTTCCTTGGGCCAAAACAGCATGTCTCCATAGTCTACGGTGCCTACAAAGATATTCTTGTTTTCCGCTTTGGCCTGCAAGGCTTTTTGCACGTCGGCATACTTGTGGTTGGCGTTGTAGTTCTCGTCCGGATTGCCGTGACCCATCAGCAGGACGATGCTGTGGCGGTCGGCCAGCTGGGACGAATAATGCTTGTACAGGACGTCGGCTACGGCTTCGGTGTCTTCGTCGTCGGCCAGCAGGTTGGCGCCTTTCAGCACGTCGATGTTCGGGAACCACTGGATCATGAAATACTTCTTGATGTCTGTGTTCATCAGGGAGAGGTATTCCTCACCGGGGATGACGTGGAGGGACTGCACGGCCACGCGAGTGTAACCGGCGTTGCCGATGGCCTTCAGCCATTGGTCCAGTTCATAGCGCTGGATGCCCGTGGAAGCCTGTACACGGTTGATGCAGGTGCGGGAGGTGAACGACATGTAGATGTCTACATCGGGGAAAGCGGCCTTGAAGTCGCCGATGATGTCGTCGTACACCGAAAGGGATTCATTGTAGGTGCTTCCAAAGGTGCAGAGCAGCAGGGCCGTGTCGTGCTGTTTGGTCTGGGTGACCTCTTGCTGGGCTGGGTTCAGGGTACTTTCTTCATGGTCTTTGTCGCTGCACGAGGCAAGGCCTGTGCACAGGATGGCTGCCGCGAGGACTGCCATCCGGCTGGATGAAATGAAACTTTTGTTCATACGTTTGAGTTTTTGGGTTAATAATATGAGTTTATCGGTTCTTGAATTTGATGAGTGCCGAGGCATAGACCGTGCGGCCGGGTGTCGTCGTGGCCCGGTTGCGTCCGAATGGTGTCCGGTCGACGTAGTTGAACAGATTGTCTACGCCGATGTTCAGGGTCAGTGTCCATTTTTTCATGCCCAGTAGGGTATGGGCCGTGTTGATGCGCCAGGTCTGGAACGCGTCCGCATCGTTGTCTTCCACATAGCGGCGCACCGACTGATAGCGCCCGTAGACGGCAAGGCCCAGCCGGTAGCGGCTCCACGTATGGTGCCACGAAGCGTTGAGCGTGGCGTTGTGTTGGGACGTGGCGTCGATGGGAATATATTTCATGTAGTCGGCACCCTGGTCGGGATATTGCGCCCGAGGGTCGGAAAAGCTGTAGCCACCGCTCACAGTGAGGGTCTGGACGGGCTGGTAGTTGAAGGTGAAGTCCACTCCCCAGATGCGTGCCTGGGTCAGATTGAGATACATCTTGCTTTTCTCTATCTCGTCCAGTTTCTCTTCGGCGGTCAGGTTGATTTCCACCAGCTCAATCATGTTGCGGAGGAAGTTGGCATAGGCCGTCACGCTGGCCTGGAACTTCCGTCCCGCGTATTCCGCTCCGACGGAGGCATACTGGGAAGTCTGGGCTTTCAGGTCCTTGTTGCCGTGGTAGGCTGTCAGGGAACCTCCGCCCAGGGTGGCGGTGTAGTTGTAGTACAGTTCCTTCACGGTAGGCGACTTGTATCCCAGGGCATAGGAGGCCCGCAGGCGGAAGTCGCCCTTGTTGTAGAGCACCGCAATTTTGGGACTGAGGTTGAAGCCCGTTTCCTTGTGTACCGTGCCGCGTGCACCGGCCGTGAGGACTACATCGTCGGCTGCCGTCCACTCTTCCTGGGCGTATGCGGCCAGTGTGTAGACTGAGGCCCGGTCTCCGTCTATGTGGTGTGGCGATTCGAGGTGGTTGTACAGGTATTCGAAGCCCGTGTTCAGCAGGTGGCGGTCGCCGATGTAGAACACGCCTTTCGCCTGTCCCAGTACTTGGCGCTGGACGCTTTGCTTGATGCGTTGGCCGGGGAAATAGGTGATGCGGTCTCCGTCCTTGAAGTAGTCGGTCACTTCCTGCAGCTTGTAGTCGTAGAAGTAGCCGTAGCGGTCGTAGGAGAGGTATGCCGTCAGGTAGTTTCGTTTGCCCAGCCGGTATTTGCCTCCGGCGGCAAAGCCATAGTTGCGGTAATAGAAGTCGTTGGGCAGATAGCTCCACGGTCCATGCGGACGTACCACCCAGCGTTCGTAGTAGGAGCCTGATGCCGTCAGCGAGAGGCGGTCGTTGACGTTCCAGTCCAGGTTCTCGGTCAGCGTATAGTTGGTGGAGCGGTTGACGGTCTTCATTGTGGAGCCGGGTTTCAGCTGCTGCTGGTTCCATTGCAGGTCGGTGTTACGCCATCCGTCCGTGTGGTGGAAGTTCACGCCGGTCATGCTCTTTACCTTTCCGATGGTCAGTCCCAATGACGCGCTTTCGCGCACGTCGCCGTACGCTCCCACACGGCTGGTGGAGGTGAATTCCGTCTTGTCGTGATGCTTCTTCGTGATGATGTTGATTACTCCGGCTATGGCGTCGCTTCCGTAGAGCGACGAGGCGGCTCCCTTCACAATCTCGATGCGCTCGATGTTGGCCGGATTCAGCAGGTTGAGGTCGTTCTGCCCACCCACATCGCCGTTCATGCGCTTGCCATCAATCAGAATAAGGATGTAGTCGTTGTTCAGCCCGTTGAGCTGGATGTGGCTGCCCATGCTCCCGTCGTGGAACGTGAGCGAGGGGGAGAGCCCTGCCAGCAGCTCTTCCATACTGCGGGCCTGGAACTGTTCCAGAGCACGTCTTGTAATGACTTCGGTCTGTACGGGAGCGTCCTTCAGATAGTGTTCGGTCCCCGTTCCTGTCACGACCACTTCTTCCAGCATCAGGGAGAGGTCTTCCGTCTTCTTGCCGTCCAAAATGCTTTGCGCCGATACCTGTGGAACTGCATACAGCAACAGCGCAATGATTCCTGCCTTCATCTGCATCATGCGTAAGGTTTGAATGATAATAAATAATGCGCACGTTGCTTCAGAAGGACGACTGACAATTTCCCGTTTCCGCAAGGGATGGATGGGGCATGAACCGGATGATTGCTTCTTCAATATATGCCATACTTCGCTCCTGATCCCGGAAGCTCCGTGCTTTCTGTTGTGGACATTAGCAGGTATTCTGGCTTCCTCCTGTCTGCTTTGCCTTCCCATTGCCCGTGGGCAACAGTGGCTTCTGCGGTTGCAGACCTTGGTTGGAATGGAGGTTACAGCTGCGGGTACAGCTCCGGTCTTTCACCGGATTCCCTTGCATCGCCGACAGATGTGTCTGGGCGATTACTAATTCCGGTGGCAAATATACTCCTATTATTTCTATTGGCAAATGGAAGAGCGGTTTTTTTGTGGCAGAGAATTGACTTTGTTGTCAGTACTTCCATGTAAATACTCCAGTACTTGCGTAGGATTATTCAAGTACTTGTCTGGAAGTACTGGTGTTTTGCTGCTATGTCCGGTGTTCTTTGAACGGAGGAAATCCGATTCTCGCTCCATCTTTCAGTTTTTCTTGCTATATTTGTCAAATCAAACGAACGGAAATATGGAAAATGTCAAAGGAAATAATAGAGGGAAATGGAGGAGATGCGTCGGGGTGCTGTGCTGCTGCCTGCTGGCGTGGGTGGCAGTGTCGGCACAGGAAAAATTGTACCATGCGGCAGACTGGGGAGTGAAGCCCGGACTGAAGACGGTGCAGACCGAGCAGCTGCAGCGGATGATAGACGAGGTAGCTGCCCGGGGAGGCGGCATCGTCCGCCTGTCGGCGGGAGCCTACATCACCGGGTGCATCGAACTGAAGTCCGGTGTCTGGCTGGACCTGGAGCGGGGAGCGGTATTGCTGGGCAGTACGAACCCCGACGACTACCGTCCGCAACGCATGGCGGGCGAGCCGGTGTCGCCCAACGCCAAGGACAACTCGGCCCTGGCACTGATTGTGGCCAACGGAGCGCGGAACATCGGCGTCACGGGGCAGGGCGTGATAGACGGGCAGGGACTGGAGCTGGCCTTGAACATCGACAGCCTGCACCATCGGGGTGTGCGCATCGACCCCAACTACAACAACCGTCGCAAGCGTCCGGGCGAGACGGCGCGGCCCAAGCTGTTCCGCCTGTCGCACGTGGACGGCGTGACGCTGCGCGACGTGACCCTGCGCAACAGTGCCTGCTGGGGTGTGACACTGGAGCTGTGCCGCAATGTGGTGATGGACAACCTGACGGTGTACAACCGTGCCTACTGGAACAACGACGGACTGGACATCACGGACTGCCGCAACGTGCGCATCAAGCAGTGCGACATCAATGCGGCCGACGACGGCATCTGCCTGAAGTCCTATTATCCCGGACATGCCAATGACTCCATCTACATAGCCGACTGCCGCATCTGCTCCAGCGCGAGCGCGGTGAAGTTCGGTACGGCCTCGCACGGAGGTTTCCGCCGTGTGACCATCGACAACATGGAAGTGTACGACACCTACCGCTCGGCCATCGCCATCGAGACGGTGGACGGAGGCGGACTGGAAGACGTACGGGTGACTCGCGTCCGGGCGCGGAATACGGGCAATCCGCTCTTCATCCGGCTGGGCCACCGTTCGGGCGAAGCGCCTGGTTTCCTGCGCAACATCTACATCGGACAGATGGAGGTGGAAGTTCCTTTCGGTCGGCCGGACGAGGACTATGACCTGCGGGGACCGGCTCTGACCTTCTTCCACAATCCGATACCGGCCTCCATCACGGGCATACCCGGTGCGGCGGTTGAGAACGTGGTGATAGAAGACGTGACGGTGCGCTATCCCGGACGGGCGACGAAGGGCATGGCCTACGTGCCCCTGTGGAGGCTCGATGCCGTACCCGAGGAAGTGGACGGTTATCCGGAGTTTTCGATGTTCGGCGAGTTACCAGCGTGGGGCTTCTACGTGCGCCATGTCCGGGGCATTGCCTTCAGGAACGTAAAGCTGCAGCTGGCCGCCGACGACTTCCGTCCCGCCTTTGTGTTGGACGATGTAGAGGATGTCACTTTCGAACGCCTGCAACTGCCTTCGTACAAGGATCAAATAGCCGTGAGGGGTGTGAAGCATTTGCAGTTGCCCGAAGGGGTTGAAGTGGTGCAGTGGGAATGAAAAGGATTGTTTCTATTTCCTGCCCCCTCTGTTCCCGCCATACAGTTTGTCTATCAGGTCGGGGCGGCCGATGCGGCGCAATTCGTTGACGATGTTCCGTCGTTCCTCGGGCTTGTACCAGAAGAAGAACTGCCGCTGGGACAGCTTCTCGCGCTGCGTCTTGGCGCTGAACACCGGTTCGAGCGTGTAGGGATGGTAGCCCGTGTACCACGCTTCGGTAGAAACGGTCATGGGGGTGGGCGTAAAGTCCTGAACCTGCTCCAGATGGAAATCCAACCGCTTGGTAATGACGGCCAGTTCGGCCATGTCTTCTTCGTGGCAGCCGGGGTGGCTGGAGATGAAGTAGGGGATGAGTTGCTGGCGCAGGCCTTCTTCGCGGTTGATGCGGTCGAAAATCTTCTTGAACGTCTCGAACTGGGCGAACGGCGGTTTGCGCATCACGCTGAGCACACGGTCGCTGGTATGTTCGGGGGCCACCTTTAGGCGGCCGCTGACGTGGCGGGCGATGAGCTCGCGCGTATATTGGCGGGTACTTTGGTTCACCTGCGGATCCTTGCTCTCGTGGAGCAGCAGGTCGTAGCGCACACCACTTCCGATGAACGACTTCTTGATGCCCGGCAGGGCGTCTACGGCGTGGTAGATGTCGAGCAGGGGCCGGTGGTCGGTGTTCAGGTTGGGGCATACCTTGGGGTGGATGCACGAGGGGCGCTTGCACTTCTTGCACAGTTCCTGGTTGGTGCCGTGCATGCGATACATGTTGGCACTCGGTCCGCCCAGGTCGCTCAGATAGCCTTTGAAGTCGGGCAGCTCCATGACGGCTTTCACCTCTTTCAAGATGCTTTCCTTGCTTCGGCTCACGATAAACTTTCCCTGGTGGGCGGAGATGGTGCAGAAGGCACAGCCGCCGAAACATCCGCGGTGGATGTTGACGGAGTGCTTGATCATGTCGTAGGCGGGGATGCGTTTGCCCTTGTATTTGGGGTGGGGCAGGCGTGTATAGGGCAGGTCGAACGAGTGGTCCAGCTCCTCGGTGGTGAGGGGCGGGTAAGGCGGATTGACGACGACCACCTGCTTGCCTACCGTTTGCAGGATGCGCGAGGCGGCATATTTGTTGCTCTCTTCCTCGATGTGGCGGAAGTTGGCTGCTTCCTTCTTCTTGTCCTTCAGACATTCCTCATGGGAATAGAGGGTGATGTCGTCCTCCTGCGGATGGACTTCACGGGTGAGGTAGGCAATTTGGGGTATATCGTCCAGCGGCAGTCCCTGCTGCATGCGGCGTGCCAGTTCGACTACCGGCTTTTCGCCCATGCCATAGATAAGCAGGTCGGCACCGCTGTCGCACAAGATGCTGGGGCGTACGCGGTCCTGCCAGTAGTCGTAGTGGGTGAGGCGGCGCATGCTCGCCTCGATACCGCCCAGAAAGACAGGTACGTCGGGATAGAGCTTTTTCAGAATTTGGGTATAGACGATGGACGGATATTCGGGACGCATGTCGGGGCGTGCGTCGGGCGTATAGGCATCGTCGCTGCGCAGGCGCTTGTTGGCTGTATACTTGTTGACCATGGAGTCCATGCATCCGGCCGACACGCCGAAGAACAGACGCGGGCGGCCCAGTTTCTTGAAGTCGCGCAGGTCGTCGCGCCAGTTGGGCTGGGGAACGATGGCTACCCGCAACCCCTCGGCCTCGAGGATACGTCCGATGACGGCGGCTCCGAACGAGGGATGGTCCACGTAGGCATCGCCGCTGAATATGATTACGTCCAATTCGTCCCATCCGCGAAGTTCCACTTCTTTCTTGGTGGTGGGCAACCAGTCTGTCAGTCTGTATTCTTTCATGGGTACAAAGATACGACCTTATTTCGTAAATTGCACAGTCATCCGTTCTCCTTCGTAGATTTCGCGGAAACCGATGCCCTGTTCGGCCAGGTATTCTTTCAGGTCGTTGAAGGCGCTGGCATTGTCCATGACGATTTCTAGAACTTCGCCGGGGCGGGCTTCACACAGGGCTATGATGGCCGGTATGAGCGGGCTGTAGGGCAGAGGGCCGCAGGTGTTGATGGTCTTCATCTCATTCTTCCTCTTCTTCTTCCAGCGGATGGGCGGGCAGCCATTCCAGGTAAAGTCGGATGAGCTGCTGCAGTCCGAAGGCTTTCATGTTATTGTGATAGATGACGTCGATACAGAGGTCGAGCAGGTCTTTGCTGTCCTCCACCTGTGCGGCGATGAGCGAGCGGATGTTCAGTTTCAGTTTGTCGAGCACGGTTTCGTCCACAATGCCGTTGCTGTCAATGAGATGTTGGAACAGTCCGTACTTTTGGATGGTCGTCAGATTTTCGTCCGAAACTTCAATGCTGCGTGTGCCGCTTGTGTTGGCTTGTATGGTGTACATATCTTTTTTGAGTTTAAAAGGTTCAACATTATTTTCGTTAGCAGCAAAGATAGTGTTTTCGTCATACATTATACCATTTGCGGCAGAATTTCTTATAAAAAAACAGCGTTGCCGCCTTGTATGGAAGGTGCGGCAACGCTGGATGTTGTATAAAATGATTTGCTTCTTGAAGGGACCGTTTTAAGGTTGGGTCAATTTCAGAATATTTTCGGGTTGTAGGCTGACCGTTGGCTGGAAGGCATCGCTCAGCATGTATTGCTTCAAACTATAGAGCAATTGGCGTGCAGCCGGCCGATGGTCCATATCCTGATGGAAGTCGATACCCGATACCAGCAGTTTGCCGTGCCCCACCTTCACTTCAAAGAGCAGACCCAACGAGCGGTTGGTCACCCAGTCGTCAATGACGCGCACCAGCGGACGGATGTCTTTCGACAACTTGCTGAGATGGATGGCGTCTGAATGGCTCATGGCATCCCACCACTGATAGTTGCTGTAGTAGTCGGTGGGAAAGTCGCGGAGAGCCGGATGAGCGGGATTGCACAGGATGCCTAAGGTGTGAGGGGCTTGTCCGTTGGTCCAAGCCGTATTCCAGAAGATGCTGGAGAATCCTACCGCTACTTCACCACCCATCGTTTTGTTCAGTGAACCTTTCTTGAGCGAGAATAGTACCTTGCCGCCGTCTTGCAGACGGTCGAGAGCTGTCTGGTCGAGCGTATCGGTCAGCAGCAAGGTTTCATCCCAGACTTGCTTTTGCGACGGATAGACCCAAAAGTCCCAGTCATTGCTGTGCCCGTCTACGGTGACTTCCAGTTTCAGTTGGCTGGCCTTGTGGATGTCGCTCAGGTTGAATGAGATGTTGCCCAGGGGCAGGCAGTTGCCAATGTCCAGGCGGGCTACATCGAAGCTGCCTTGTCCCAGTTTGCGGCCGGAGGCGTCACGGATGGTCCATTCGGCTTTAGGTTGTGTAATCGGGCGATAGAAATTGGCCGCTTCGACCGTGGCGGTAAAGGTTTCGTTATTGTCGAGCACCAGTTTGGGAATGCGTGCCAACGGAACGAGGCTGTTGCAGAAACGGCTGTATTCTTTGGCTGTGACATAACCTTTCTCTTCCCAGAACACGTCGAGTGCACCTACAAGTGCCGTTCCCTGGCCGGGGAAGTCATTGAGTCCCAGCAACTGGAACCCTCCGAAATCCGGAGTGCGCAGGGCAGCTTCAATGTCGGCTTTGTAACAGAGGGTCTGCAATTTGCCCGATGCAAGCAGGAAGCTGTCGGCCAGTTGTATAAGGCCGTTTTCTTTCAGGCTTTCCTGGAAAATCTCGAAATTGCGTGCTTTATAAACTCCGGTGTATTTCTGCATTTCGCGGAAGTTGGGATATACGCACCATTGGCCAATTTCGTGGCTGATGAATGGTTGTTTGAATTTGTGGGTGTAGCTGCGCCAATCGTAGGTCGTGGAGGGGGCTTTTGAATTGATGATGCTTTTCAAGCCAGCTCCCCATTGCTGGATGCGGGGATTGGCGTCGCTGAGGAAATCATTGACCGGCAGGTTGGGCCAACCGGCGGCCGAAGTATAGAGGCGGCGCGGATCGCGTTCTTTCCATTCGCTGACGAAACGGGTCAGGTAGTCGTTGGAATGCTTTCCGGCAGGTTCGTTACCATAAGCCATCAGGCAGAACGAAGGGTGGTTGCCGTAGGCATCGACAATGCGTTCGGCTTCCTGGCGGATGAACTCGTCGATGGGTTTGCCATCACCGATGGTCGTTGATTGGTTGGCCCAGGAAGAACATTCTATCATGTAGTACATGCCCAGTTCATCGGCGGCCTGGAAAGCAGCTTCGGGCGGACACCAGGAGTGGAAACGGATGTGGTTGATGCCATATTGTTTGCAGATACGCAGTTCGCGCATCCATTCTTCTTTGTCGGTGGCTGGATAGCCGGTCAGGGGGAAGGATGCACAGTGGAGGGTTCCGCGCAGAAAGACGGGAGTACCGTTGAGGTAGAGCCGGCCGTTGTTCACACTCCAGGTGCGGCAACCGAAAGTGACATTCCGGTTGTCCAGCTCCTCTTTACCGTTTTGGAGGGAACAGGACAACGTATAGAGATTGGGATTGAATTCGTCCCAGGTCTTGACATCTTTGGGAAGAGCAAGAGTTATCTCCAGCTGGTTTTCACTCGGTTGTAGGGTAAAGGATTGTCTGGTTTCTTTTCCTTGCAGACTGAAAGTCAGCGTTACTTTCCGACGTTTGTCGGTTGTGTTGCATACATTGGCTTTTACTGTCAGGCTGCCTTTTTCGATCTGGGGGAAGACATCCAGCTGTTTGTAGTAGGAGCTTCCCTTGGCTTCCAGGTACATGGCACCGACAATGCCGTTCCAGTTTCCTTGTGTGTGGTCGGAGATGGAATGGGAATTTTCACCCGGATTGATGGCACGCACAGCGTTGTCCACGCGGACGGAAAGGGTGTGTTTGCCTGGGGTGAGGTAGTCCGTCAGATCGTATTGCTGCGGAGCACTCAAGGCGTTCTGCATGCCTACTTCCTTGCCGTCTATCCAGACGCGGCTTTCCCAATGACAGCGTTCGAAGAAGAGATGGATACTTTTCTTCTTCCACGATTTGGGTATTTCGATGTCGCGTTGATACCAGGCTATGCCGGAATAATAGTTGTCGGGCTGCAGCCAGTAGGGAATCTTGAAGTTTTCACGGGTGCGGTAGGGAGCATAGCGGTCCAGTTTGAAGAAAGTCTGGTCGTTGAAACTACCTACCCACGGAGTGTTCAGGTCTACAGGGTCACCTTTCCCGTTGGTAATCATGGAGCCTGGCAGCTGGACGTGGTCGTCCAGTGTACGGAGGTACCATTGGTCGGATATGCCTTGGTCGTTGCGGTCGACGGCAAAACGCCAGGTCCCCGACAGATCCATTACTTGGGCGTGGACCGAGATGCAGAAAGCCACGCATAACAATTGGAGTAAGAGGTGGTGTATTTTCATGACAATTGAAGTTTGATCAGAGTTTGTGTACTATAAATTCCTTGGTGATTATTGTCCAGTGAGGCGGCTTCGTCCAGCAGGTGCAGGGCCTTCTTTTGTTCGCCCAGTCCCCAGTGTCCTAAAGCCATCATGTATTTGCAGTGGACGATGTTGCGCGTATCGAGGCTGTCGTCCCAAATGAGGAGGTCGGGCAGCGATACGGCAAAATAGTCCATCCGTACCTGGTCGAAGAGATGTTTCTCGCCATAGGATACGAGTTTGTGGAAGCGGCCTTTGGCCTGGTCGGTACGTTCCAGCTTCAGCAAGGCCATGCCCTGGTAGAAGATTTTGTCGGGCTTGGCATCGTTGTAGTAGAGGGCGGCAGCAGGTTCGGTTGGCCCGTTTGTCGCTTTTTCCCAACATTCGGTTGCTTTTTCCTCGTTTCCTATAGACTGGTAGGCACACCCCATGAAATAGTAGAAGTCGTTTTCCTGTGCGCCATAGAGTTTCCCTTCGCCCAGATTGTGCGGGTAGACCAGACATTCTTCAAGCAGGCGTATGGCTTCGGAGGCTCTACCATCGGCCAGAGCTTGCTTGGCCAGTTCGATGCGGGCAAACTGGTATTGGCCGGAAACCTTGCCTTCACCGCCTTCCCAAGGATGGAAGTGATGGCTATCCACGATTTGCTTGGCCTCTTCATAATGGCCCGTCTGATTCAGAAGGGTGGCTTCTTCGAGGATGAGGTCGTCTCGGCGGGCTATCAGCTCCGAATATTGTTGCAGGAAGGTCAGGCGCTGTTCGTGCGGACGGTGCAGACGTTTGTACAGCTGGTCGAGTTCCATCAGGATACGGGCATCGGTGGGGTCGAGGCGGAAGGCACGTTCCATGCACGACACGGCTTTCTCTTCGTCCTGCTGCTTGTTGAAGTAAGCCAGGGCCAAGTTGCGCCAGACAATGGGGAAGGTGTCATCTTTCTGAACGGACGCTTCCCAGGCCTGGACGGCCAGGTCGTATTGGCGTTTGTCGTAGTACAGGTTGCCCAGGTAGTAGGGAGCCTTGGCGTCGGACGGATTGACTTCCATAGCGCATTGCAGGGCCAGGATGGCTTCCAGACGGTTGGGGAAGCAATAGTCGGGACAGGCCTGCGAGGCTTGTACAAAGACGTCGGCATATCCCTCTTTGCCACCCTGCTTCATACACCAGCCCATGTAATAATAGGTCATGGGGCTGACGGCCTGCTGGCCGATGGCCAGTTGCCAGAGGGAGATGGCCTCGTCCCAACAGCCGGCGGCACAATAGTCGAGGGCTATCTCGTCGTAGTTGTGGGCTTCGCCGCGCATCATTTCTTGGAGGGTCTGTAAGGTCTGTTCGTCGTGTGTGAGAAGATACAGCTCGTAACGGCATCCGAAGTTGAAAGCGTCGATGGCCAGTGACTCCTCGATCAGCTTCCGGGCAGCTTCGGGCTGGCCGTTGCGGCGCAGGAGGGTTGCTTTCAGGGCGCGTGCCTTGTGGTTGTGCCAGTTGCGGATGAGCGAATGGTCTATCTCATAGAGGGCATCCTCCAGACGGTTCTGCCAAGTGGAGATTTGTGCACAGGCCAGGTAACCGGCATCCTGCCAGGCGGCGTTCCAGCACGACTTGTAGAAGCGGTTGTAGGCTTCGTCAATACGTCCTTGATATTTCAAGGCAAGGCCCAGGTTGTACAGGGGCTCGCCGTCGTAGGGGTTGGGATTGCGTTTCTGCAAGGTCTTGACGGCCGTGAGCAGGTACTGCTCAGCCTTCTGGAAGCGGCCTTTGCGGATGTACCACAGGCCCAGGGCGTTGTTGTTTCGTACATCAATGGGGTCGCGGCGCAGGGCTTCTTCATAATAGTCCCGGGGGGTGTACGTGGCGTGGCGGTGCGGTTGTAGGGTGCGGTCGGCTGGGTGGAGCTGCCCTG
>CATXSD010000048.1 GCA_958402075.1 Mediterranea massiliensis
GGACACCTACTTCAATCATGTCTACGCCTGCGTCCTGCAGGGCCTGGATGGTGGCGGCAGTGCCGGCGAGGGTGGGGCAGCCCGCGCAGAAGTAAATGGAAAGGATGCGGCTGCTCTTGGTCTGGAAAAGTTGGTCTATACGGTTCATGGTTTCCTTGTTTATGTTTCTTGTCTATCGGTTTATTTCAATGAATTTCTTCAGTGTCTTGAGCGCCTGTCCGCTTTCCAGCGAACGGCGGGCGATGTCGATGCATTCGCCGATATCCTTGCCCGGCTCCATGAGCTGGATGGCAAAGGCGGCGTTCACTAGTACGCAGTGCTTCTGTGCCGGCGTGGCGCGGTTGGTGAGTACGGCGTCAAAGATGCGGCTGGCGTCTTCGCGACTCCGTCCTCCTTGTAGTTCGGTGGGGCTGGCTGGTTCGAAGCCCAGTTCCTGCGGGCGGTAGATACGTTCGTCGTGACGGGTCATCACCTTGAACTCATTGGTCAGGGAAATTTCGTCGTAGTTGTCGAGGCTGTTGACCACGGCAAACTCGATGCCTGCCTTGTAGAATACGTAGGTGTAGAGGCGCATCAGTGACAACTGGCTCACGCCCAGCAGCTGGTAGGCTGGACGGCAGGGATTGACGAGCGGGCCCAGCAGGTTGAACAGCGTGCGAACGCCCAGTGCCTTGCGTACGGCGGCTACGGATTTCATGGCGGGATTGAAGAGCTGTGCATGCAGGTAGGCCAGGTTGCATTCGTCCATGCTGCGGCGCAGGGTGTCGGGGTTGGCGGTGAAGCGGATGCCGTGTTCCTCGATGACGTCGCTGGCACCGCTCACCGACGTGGCACCATAGTTGCCGTGCTTGGCCACCTTGTAGCCCGCACCTGCCACCACAAAGCAGGCGCAGGTGGAGATGTTGAATGTATTCTTGCCGTCGCCTCCAGTACCCACAATGTGGATGGGGCGGTAGGGCGCGAAGTCCACGGGCACACGCGTCTGCATCAGCGCTTCGCGGAAGCCGGTCAGCTCGTCTACGGTGATGTCGCGCATGCGGAAGGCTGTCAGCAGGGCGGCCACCTGCGCTTCGGGATAGCGGCCGTCGGTAATGTCGAGCAGCAGCTGGCGGGCTTCGGCCTCGCTGAGGTGCTCGTGATTGAAAAGTCGGGAAAGTATCTGTTTCATGAATGTTGGATGCTAAATGGTTGATGATTCATTCTGATGATTTATCCAGTTGCGGATGATTTGTTCGCCCAAAGGCGTCAGTACCGATTCGGGGTGGAACTGGATGCCGTGTACGTCCAGTGTGTGGTGGCGCAGTCCCATAATCAGGCCCTCGTCGCTGACGGCGGTGACGGCCAGTGCGTCGGGAAGTCCGTTGCGGTTCACCACCCACGAGTGGTAACGGCCTACGGCGATGCGCGGAGGCAGTCCTTCGAACAGATAGTCGTCGGCCAGTTCGGGATGTTGGGGCGAGGGCAGGCTGATTTCAGTCTGTACGCCGTGGAACACGTCGGCCAGGTTGCACAGTTGTGCGCCGAAGGCTTCACCGATAGCCTGCTCACCCAGGCAGACACCCAGGATGGGTTTGGTCGGGGCATAGGTCTGGATAGCGGGCAGCAGCAGGCCGGCTTCGCTGGGGATGCCGGGGCCGGGCGAGAGCAGCAGTTTGTCGTAGGCGGCGAGGTCGGGCAGGGCGAAACGGTCGTTGCGCAGCACGGTGACCCGGGCGCCAGTCTGTTCGACCAGTTGCACCAGATTGTAGGTGAACGAGTCGTAGTTGTCTATGATAGCGATATGTGTCATTGTCAATGATGATAATAAAATGATTAATGGTATTCTTTCAGTTCTTTGAGGAAAAGTCGGATTCTTTCCACATCTTTTATGCCGGGCGATGTCTCGAAGCGGCTGTTGAGGTCTATGCCGGCCAGTTGCGGATGGCGGAACTGCCGGATGGCCCGTACGCTGCCTGCATTGAGTCCGCCGCTCAGGAAGAAAGGTGTCTGTCCGGTGTAGCGGTTCAGCAAGGTCCAGTCGAACTGCCGGCCGGTACCACCCCGTTGGGGAGTCTTGCTCTCGAACAGGAAGTAGTCGCAGGCGCCGTGATAGTCGTCGGCGGCAGCCAGGTCGCGGGGAGTGGCCAGGTGGAAAGACTTGATGACGGTCAGTCCGTGTCCTTCGCGCAGCGCGCGGCAGTACAGGGGTGACTCGTCGCCGTGCAGTTGTACGCAGTCCAGTCCGAAACGGTCGGCATACGTCAGTACGGTTTCTTTGCTTTCGTTGACGAAGACGCCTACGGGGCGGGCTTGCTGGGGCAGATAGCTGGGCATCTGGTAGACGAAGCGCGGCGAGCGGGGATAGAATACCAGTCCGATGTAGTCCACACCCAGGGCTTCGACTTGGCGGATGTTGTCGCCGTCGGTCATGCCGCATACTTTGATCAACAGGTTCATAAGGCTGACGGAGTAGGGAGGTTAGACATTTGTTGGATGAATGCATGCAGTTCCTGGCCGGGCCGGTCGCCTCGCATGAAGCGTTCGCCGATGAGCAGGCCGCGATAGCCGTGGTTGCGTAGCAGACAGGCGGTTTCAGGGTCATGAATGCCGCTCTCGGCTACAAGCAACGGGTGTTGGGGCAGACTTTCTGTAGCCTTTGTCAAGGCATCGGCCAGGGTGAGGGCATGCGAGGCATCGGTGTGGAAGGTACCCAGGCTGCGGTTGTTCACTCCCACGAGGTCGGGGGCGCAGGCTACGTAATCGAGTTCGTCCGGGCTGTGCAGTTCGAGCAATACTCCCAGTCCCAAGTGGTGGGCTTCTTCGGCCAGCGCCATGCATTGTGTAAGCTCCAGACAGGCCGCGATGAGCAGTACCGCATCGGCCCCTGCGGCACAGGCTTGCAGCAGCTGGTAGGAATCAATGACGAAATCCTTGCGCAGAATGGGCAGGCCGGTCAGCGGGCGTGCCGCGGTGAGGTCGTCCAGCGTGCCGGCAAAGAAGGCCTCGTCTGTCAGGATGGACAGGGCGGAAGCGCCGGCTGCTTCATACTGGGGTATGACTTCTTCGGGTTTTGCTTCGCGGTTTATCCATCCTTTTGAGGGTGAACGGCGTTTGAATTCGGCAATGATGCCTGTCGTTGAGGCGGCCAGCGCTTGTCTCAGGCTGTGGCGGGCAGACTGCGGGTTGCGTTGGCCGATGATTTCTGTCAGCTTGCCGGCAGGCTGCAGTTGTTTCTGTGTTTCCACTTCCACCCGCTTGTGTTCGATGATGGTTGTCAGTATGTCTTTTCCCATATGTATTCCTCCTCTCATTTAAAATTCCTGTGCCAGCTCGATGGCGCGGCGCAGGGCGGCCAGCTTGTTGTTCACTTCCTGGAGCTCGTTCTCCACATTACTCTTGGCTACGATGCCTCCGCCTGCCTGGAACCACAGCACACTGTTGCGGCTCACGAAGGTCCGGATGGTAATGGCCTGGTTGAGCGATCCGTCCAGGCCGATGAAGCCGATGCATCCGCCGTAGGCGCCGCGGTTGTGCGGTTCCAGTTCGCTGATGAGCTGCATGGCCCGCACCTTGGGAGCGCCGCTCAGCGTACCGGCCGGGAAGGTATCGAGAAAAGTCTTCACGGCCCCGGCTCCCGGTCGCAGGTCGCCGCTGACACGGCTCACCAGGTGGATGACGTGGCTGTAGAACTGCGGTTCGCGGAAGAAGTCTACACGCACATCGGTACAGTTTCGTGCCAGGTCGTTTCGTGCCAGGTCTACCAGCATCACGTGTTCGGCGTTCTCCTTGGGGTCGTCCAGCAGGCGGCGGGTAGCGGCTTCGTCTTCCTCGCGATTGCCGGTGCGTCGGGTGGTACCGGCTATGGGGTCGATGTAGGCCCGTCCGTCGGCAATGCGGCAGTGTGTTTCGGGCGAGGAGCCGAAGATGCGGAATCCGCCGAAGTCGAAATAGAAAAGGTAGGGCGAGGGATTGACACTGCGCAGCGCACGGTACAGATTGAAGTCATCGCCTTCGAAATGTTGTTCGAAACGGCGTGACAAAACGATCTGGAACACATCGCCCCGCAGGCAATGGGCAATGCCCTGACGGATGTTGGCGCGGTGTTCGTCGTCGGTCAGCGTCGAAGTTACTTCTCCCGTAGGACGGAAACCGTAGGTGGGGAAGTTGCGGTTCATCACCGCCTTCTGCACCTGGTCGAGGTTACTGGTCTCGCCTTCGGCCAGCATCTCGATGAGCATCAGTTCGTGGCGGAAGTCGTTGAATACGATGAGGTAGCGATAGAGGATGTAGAGTGCGTCGGGGGCATCGTTCCGTTCCTGCCGACTGTCCTTCACGGCAATGCCTTCGAGGTAGCGGACGGCGTTGAACGACGTATAGCCGTAGAGGCCGCAGTAACGGCTTCCTTCGCCTGTGACGTGGAAGCGGGCCAGGAAATTGTCCAGGGCTGCCGCCATCCCTCCTTCAGCTTCCAGGGGCTGTTCTTGCCGTGAACCGTCGGGTAGGCGGGTCACTACTGTTCCATGGCCGATGCTGATGGAAGCGATGGGACACAGGCCGATGAAGGAGCGGCCGTTTTCGCCCCCGTGATAGTCAGAGCTTTCCATGAGGGCGCTTTGTGGGAAAAGGTCTCGCAGTTTCAGATACGTGCTCACTGGAGTGTGGATGTCGCCCGGCAGCGTGCGCAGTTGGGTAGTATAATGGTAAGTCATAAGTTAAATTCAGTTTGATGTTTCAGATAAGTGTCCATGTCTTTGTCTCCGCGGCCCGATACGGTGATGACTACTACATCGTCGGGACGTGCTTGAAGGTGAGGAAGTACAGCCAGTGCGTGGGCGCTTTCCAGCGCCGGAATGATGCCCTCCAGGCGGGTCAGTTCGTAGGCGGCGCGTAGGGCTTCGTCGTCGTTGATGGCCATGACTTCGGCCCGTTTGGTGGCAGCCAGGTGGGCGTGCAGGGGGCCGATGCCCGGATAGTCCAGTCCGGCGGAGATGGAGTAAGGTTCCGTTACCTGTCCGTCTTCATTCTGAATGACATAGGTGCGTGCGCCGTGCAGGATGCCCATGCGTCCCAGGGCCATGGTGGCTGCCGTCTTGCCCGAGTCTACTCCCAGACCGCCGGCTTCGGCCAGCACGATGTGTACCCGGAGGTCGTCCACAAAGCGTAGCAGGGTACCGGCAGCGTTACTGCCTCCGCCTACGCAGGCTATCAGATAGTCGGGATATTCGCGTCCTTCGAATTCGGGGAGCTGGCGGGCGATCTCTTCTCCGATGATTGATTGCAGATGGGCCACCAGCTGTGGATAGGGGTGCGGACCCACGGTAGAACCTATCAGGTAGTAGGTGTCGTCCGGGTGGCAGCACCAGTAGCGGATGGCTTCGTTGGTGGCATCCTTCAGGGTGGCGTTGCCCGAGGTGACGGGTACAACCTCTGCTCCCAGCATCTTCATCTTTTCCACGTTGACACGCTGGCGTTCGATGTCGGTCTTTCCCATGAAGACCAGGCACTCCATGCCGGCCAGGGCACAGACGGTGGCGGCAGCTACACCGTGCTGTCCGGCACCGGTTTCGGCGATGATGCGGCTTTTGCCCATGCGGCGGGCCAGCAGCATCTGCCCCACGGCGTTGTTGATCTTGTGGGCACCGGTGTGGTTCAGGTCTTCGCGCTTGAGGTAGACCTTGCAACCATATTTTTCGGACAGGCGTTTGGCGTGATAGAGGGGGGAAGGACGTCCGACGTAGTGTTTCAGCAGGTCTTCGAATTCGCGTTTGAAATCATCGCTGGGCAGGATGGTGCGGCAGGCTTCCTGCAGCTGGCTGACACAGCGGTGCAGTATCTCGGGGATGTAAGCTCCGCCGAACTCACCGTAGTAGCCGTTTGAATCGATTGAGTAGTTCATTGTTGCAATGTATTTTGAGGTTATTGTTTCTGGGGTTGTGATAAAAAGAAAAGAGCTCCGTCGCAAGTTGCGGCGAAGCTCTTTTCTTTTCTTGTCCTTCCGTCTGTCCTTGTTCCGTCTGGAACTTGGAAGCGGTGGTATCAATGACTGCATATACGAGTGCTGCCTCCTTTACGACTGTATGTAAGTTGTAACGGTTGCCACCACCAATATTTATGCAGGTTGATAATCATCTTTTGTTACGTTTTATTGTTTAACGAGGGCAAATGTATGCATTTTATTTGGAAATGCAAGCGTTTGCTTGAAAAAAGTTATAAAAATATAGGCTAAAGCTACAGATAGTGTTTGTCTGCCTGTAGCTTCGGCCTGTTACTCATTACTTATATTGTGCCCAGTCCACGTTGCGCATGTCGCCGCTCTTGGCCAGTTCGGCGTGCAGGCCCAGTGCGGCACGGATGGCGTGCGGAGTCTGCGACTTGCCGTCGGTCAGCTTCAGGTAATCCCACAGAATGTTCTTGTAGTCGGGGTGAACGCAGTTCTCGATGATGAGCTGTGCACGTTCCTTCGGGCTCTTGCCACGCAGGTCGGCCACACCCTGTTCGGTGACGATGATGTTGACGTCGTGTTCGCTGTGGTCGGCGTGCGATACCATCGGCACGATGGCGCTGATTCTGCCTTCCTTTGTAACGGACGGACAGGTGAAAATCGAGATATAGGCGTTGCGGGTAAAGTCGCCGCTGCCGCCGATGCCGTTCATCATCTTGGTACCGCCGATGTGGGTGGAGTTGACGTTGCCGTAGATGTCGGCTTCGATGGCGGTGTTGATGGAGATGACACCCAGGCGGCGGATCACCTCGGGGCTGTTGGAGATTTCCGACGGGCGGAGTACCAGCTTGTCGCGGAAGAAGTCCATGTCATCGTATACGCCCTGCAGGCAGTCGTTGGTCACGGTGAGCGAGCAGCCGGAGGCAAACTTCACACGTCCGTCGCGGATGAGGCCGATGACGGAGTTCTGGATCACTTCCGTGTAGACATCGAAAGCGGGGATGGTGGTGTCGCGTCCCAGGGCGCCCAGTACGGCATTGGCGATGTTGCCCACACCGCTCTGCAGGGGCAGGAAGCTCTGCGGGATGATGCCGCGCTTCATGTCGTGTACCAGGAAGTCGGCCACGTTCTGTCCGATCTTGTCGGTCACGGGGTCGGCAGCCGAGAACGAGCGGGCTTCATCGGGCCAGTTGGTCTCTACCACGCCTACAATCTTCTTCGGGTCTACCTGGATGTAGGGCAGGCCGATGCGGTCGTTGGGCTTGGTGATGGGGATCTCGCGGCGGTAAGGCGGGTCGAGGGGTTCGTACACGTCGTGCAGACCCATGGCAGCCTTGCTGTGGGCGGCGTTCAGTTCGACGATGATTTTGTCGGCCAGGCGGCAGATGGTGGGCGAGATACCGCCGGCAGCCGTCAGGTAGATTTTACCATCCTCGGTCAGTTCGCAGGCTTCGATGATGGCTACGTCCACTTTACCCATGAATCCGTAGCGCAGTTCCTGTGCCATCTGTGAGAGGTGGATGTCGTTGTAGGCGATTTCGCCGTTGTTGACAGCCGTACGGAAGTCTTTGTTGGTGGTATAGGGAGCACGGTAGCGGATGGCTTTCACGCGCGAGAGGATGCCGTCGCAGGCGTCGCCGGTCGATGCGCCGGTGAAGATTCCTACCTGGAAGGGGTTTCCTTTAGCATGCTCGGCTTCGGCAATGCCGGCCAGGGCGTGTGTGACTGCCTTTGCAGTTCCTGCGGGAGTAAATCCGCTCAAACCAATGTTGTAGCCATGTTTGATCAGGCTTGCAGCTTCTTCTGCTGAGATGTAATTGAATGCCATAATTCTTTATCGTTACTATCTTTAAAATGTTGTTTTAGTATTTCCTTTTCAATATTTCTGCCCAGATGATGCCCCGGCGTACTTCTTCGGCCGACCGGATGTCGATATCGGCGGCGGTGTTTTCAGGTTCGGTCGGGTGGTCCGTCTGTTTGCGCCCGTCGGGGTGTGTGCTTCGGTGAAGGTCGTTGTCTGCACGGCCTTTCGGGATGAAAGGCTGGGGCGCCTGTTTGCGTTTGTTGCCTTTGGGCTGTGTAGGTTCGGGCTGTGGAGCAGGGGGAGGGATGGGGATTCCTTCCCAGTTTTCTGGAAGCGGACGGGCTTCGTGGGGGAAGGGCATGTCGTTTTCGTCCGTGGAAGGCGGGGCCGCATGCCGGGCTTCCTTCCTGGCTTGTCTGACGAAACCGATGATGATGACGCCTGCCACCAGCAGAAACTTTAAGATGTCTTCCATACTCAGGTTGTGTTTATTCCACCGCCAAAGGTAACCAAATAATCTGATTGTAGCCAATAAAAACGGCAATAAAAAAGGGCAGCTTCACAGCTCCCCTTGTTTTTTTAACCTAAACCTTAACTATGAAAAAATCTAATGTTTTTTTTCAAGCACAAAAATGTAAATTTTGTCGAAAACAACCAAATACATTTTCATTATTGTTCATTCGTTTAATAATAATTAACCAATAAAGGAAGAATAGTAGAGTAAATCGGCTTGTGCAGGTACACGGACAGGTGGTTTGGAGCAGTTTCAGATTTTTCTCCAATGGGGAAAAAGTTATTTTCCAGTTGGGGAGAATGATTCGGGCAACCGGGAAGCAGGGGGCTTCGTCAGGAAAGTTGCCGTCGGGGAGGTCGTCGGGCGCGGGTTGGTGTCGGATGTCTTGAGGGATGGCAGGGAAGGGGTAAAGCGCTGAAAACTATGTCTCCATTTTTGTACTTCCCCCAGTTTGCACTATCTTTGCCGCTTGAATCAACGATTATACCTATATTATATGGAAAAGAAGATGGGAGCAGACTTTAAATCTGCAACTACCGACAGCGAAAAGAAACTGTTTATCGAGACGTACGGCTGCCAGATGAACGTGGCCGACAGTGAAGTGATTGCCTCTGTGATGCAGATGGCGGGGTACAATATGGCCGAAACGCTGGACGAGGCCGACGCGGTGTTCATGAACACCTGCTCCATCCGCGACAACGCCGAGCAGAAGATACTGAACCGCCTGGAGTTCTTCCATTCGCTTAAGAAGAAGCGGCCGCACCTCATTGTGGGCGTTCTGGGCTGCATGGCCGAGCGGGTGAAGGACGACCTCATCGCCCACCATCATGTGGACCTCGTGGTAGGTCCCGACGCCTACCTGACGTTGCCCGAGCTGATTGCCTCCGTCGAGGCGGGCGAGAAGGCCATCAACGTGGAGCTTTCGACCACGGAAACCTATCGCGACGTCATCCCCTCGCGCATCTGCGGCAACCACATCTCGGGCTTCGTGTCCATCATGCGCGGGTGCAACAACTTCTGCACTTATTGCATCGTGCCCTACACCCGCGGACGCGAGCGCAGCCGCGACGTGGAGAGCATCCTGCGCGAAGTGGCCGACCTGCAGCAGAAAGGCTACAAGGAAGTGACCCTGCTGGGGCAGAACGTCAACTCCTACCGCTTCGAGCGGCCCGACGGCGAAGTCGTCACCTTCCCCATGCTGCTGCGCACTGTGGCCCAGGCGGCTCCTTCGATGCGCATCCGCTTCACCACCTCGCATCCCAAGGACATGAGCGACGAGACGCTGCACGTCATCGCCGAGGAGCCCAACGTGTGCCGCCACATCCACCTGCCCGTGCAGAGCGGTAGCAGCCGCATCCTGAAGCTGATGAACCGCAAGTACGACCGCGAGTGGTACCTGGAGCGTGTGGCCGCCATCCGCCGCATCATCCCCGACTGTGGTCTCTCGACCGACATCTTCAGCGGCTTCCACAGCGAGACGGAGGAAGACCACCGGATGTCGCTTTCGCTGATGGAGGAATGCGCCTACGACTCCGCCTTCATGTTCAAATACTCCGAGCGCCCCGGCACCTATGCCTCCAAGCACCTGCCCGATGATATCCCCGAAGAGGTGAAAATCCGTCGTCTGAACGAAATCATTGCCTTGCAGAACCGCCTCTCGGCCGAAGCCAACGCGCGCTGCGTAGGCAAGACCTACGAGGTGCTGGTCGAGGGCGTGTCGAAGCGCAGCCGCGACCAGCTTTTCGGCCGTACGGAGCAGAACCGCGTCGTGGTGTTTGACCGCGGCACGCACCGTGTGGGTGACCTGGTGACGGTACGCATCACAGGCTCCAGTTCGGCCACGCTGCTGGGCGAAGAGATTGCTTAATGAACAATCTTTACAAAATATAAAACTTCCGGGTCATTGCCCCGGAGCCGCCTGAAAAAAGGTTTCAACCCCAGAGGGCTTATGTTTCAAACATGCAGGGTCTATGTTTCAAACATAAGCCCTCTATGTTTGAAACATCGGAATCCCCTCTCCAGAAAGCTCTTCCGGACCTGCTTTTTCTCTACGTCCCTTCATTGGTTATAATTCGTTACAACGGGAGAAAACTGAAATGTTAAAGTGCGTTTCCTCCGTACTTTGGTAGAAGGAAAATGCTTATATTTAAGAAATTTATCATCGAAAAACATGTCTAACCCTTAAAATCGAAGCGTATGAGAAAGTATTTGGCAGAGATGATAGGCACGATGGTGCTTGTCTTGATGGGATGCGGCAGTGCCGTATTCGCCGGTAATGCAGCCGACACCGTGGGTGCCGGAGTAGGAACCTTGGGAGTAGCCCTGGCTTTCGGCTTGTCCGTCGTGGCCATGGCCTATACGATTGGAAGCATTTCGGGATGCCACATCAACCCCGCCATTACGCTGGGCGTGTGGTTGTCGGGGCGCATGAGCAGCAAGGATGCCTCGATGTACATGATCTTCCAGGTGATAGGTGCCATCATCGGTTCGTTCGTGTTGGCCCTGCTCGTATCGTCGGGCGGATTTGACGGGCCTACGTCCACGGGCTCCAATACGTTCGACATGGGCGAGACGGGGCAGGCGTTCATTGCCGAGGCCGTGTTTACCTTCATCTTTGTACTGGTGGTGCTCGGCTCGACCGACGAGAAGAACGGGGCAGGCAATCTGGCCGGTCTGGCCATCGGCCTGACGCTGGTGCTGATCCACATCGTCTGCATCCCCATCACGGGCACGTCGGTCAATCCGGCCCGAAGCATCGGTCCCGCTTTGGTAGAAGGCGGACAGGCACTTTCGCAGCTGTGGCTCTTCATCGTGGCTCCGTTTGTAGGCGCCGCATGCAGTGCGCTGGTGTGGAAGTTCTTTGCCGCAGGCCGCAAGTAGTCTTTATTTCCCGAAGAAATAGCGGGAAAGCCCCAACCGGTAAATCGCCTGTTCGATGGCGAAGCTGCCACCCACAGCCAGGGCGGTGGCTGTCGCCAGGAACAGCATGCCCGTAGGGTCGAAAGCGAGCAGCGGCAGGTAGCCCTTGGCCAGCATGGTGAAGAGGGGCGAGAAGAGCAGGACGGCCAGCGTGTGACGTCCGATGTACAGGCTGCCCCGGCGGAGGCGGGGCGTCAGCAGCGGGTAGAAGCGGAGCAGCAGGCAGGCGGCCAGATAGGTGATGAGGACACCGGCCAGCGTGCCGCGCGACAGGTTTTCGGGCACGGCGCACAGCAGGACGAGCGGCGCGGCAGCCCAGAGTGACGGGCGGAAGAAGCGGTTCAGCTGTACGCCGCTCTGCGCCAGTATGCACCCGCCCAGGAAGTAGGCGGCGTTCGCGAAGGCCAGCAGGTGCAGGCGTGCCAGGCCGTAGAGGCAGAGCCCGAGGATGATGAAGCGGGTAAGCGTCTGTCCCCGCACCAGGCGGAAGACGGCGTAGTAGAGCAGGGCGCAGAGTATCAGCGTGTGCAGGTACCAGTAAGGCCCCACGGGCGAGACGAAGAGCGCTTCGACCACGGCGGGCAGGCTCAGCTCCTCCAGTCCCTGGCGCACGGGCAGCAGACTGGAAGCCACCGCATAGCCCGTCTCCATCACGGCATAGGGGATGAAAATCCACAGATATTTCCGCAGGAACTGCCTGGCTGGCTTGCCGATGTGGGTCAGGTAGCCCGAGATGAGCAGGAAGACAGGCATGTGGAAGGTATAGACCACCAGCTTGGCGTAGGGATACTTGTCGCCGATGTAGGCCAGGTGGAAGACCACCATCAGCAGGATGCAGACGCATTTCAGGTAGTCTATCTCGTCCATTCTGCCGGACGGGGTGCGTTCGTTTCCGAGGAACGGAGCCGTTGTCTTCATGTGGGTGCGGGTTCTAAGGATTTATCTGGATGCAAAAGTACACCATTTTGCCGCTCCCCGGAAACGATGGGGCGAGTTTAACAGTCGCCGTCGGCCGTTCAGCGGCGTTCGGCCATCAGCGTGGGGGCTTCCGTTGCCTGGCGGCAGGCTACGGGTACGTTGTCCTTGTCCAGCTCGTAGATGGTCTGCTTTACGTCTTTGTTGTAGCTCTGGTCTGCTTCGTTCCAGCGGGCGTAGCTCATCACCACTTCACCGACTTCGTAGCGGTAGGTCATCTGGAAGTAGGGGACCCACTTGTCTGCCGTGCCGTCCCATTTGGTGGCCGTCTTGCTGACGAGGCGGTTCTGGTCGTCGTAGGCAAACTCGTAGTGCAGGTGGTTGTACAGATAGTTGCCGTCCTGCTTGTAGATGGTCTTCGATACGACGAGGTTGTTCTTCACTTCTTCGTTGGTGATGAAGTTCTCCTGTGCCAGGGCTTGGGTGTTGAGGATACTTACCAGGGTGAGGGCGGCGAATGCCAATGCTTTGAATACGTTCATAGTTTTCATAATGTTGTTGTTTTAAAGGGTTCTTGTTTTCAATGTTCGTTCTATTGGTTAGACGTTGTCCGCGGAAGGAAAAGTTGCACCGTCGGGCTTCTTTTTTTTCTGGGGCGTCCATCCGCCGATAGATATTCAAATGCCGTGCCAAAACTATAAACGGTTGAAAATCAGTATTCATTATATTGCCGCCCGTGTCCGATATCGAACAGGTGTCCGCTTTTGGCGGACACTTTGGGGTGGTTTCTGTCCGTCGGGCGGCATTGCCTCGCCCCAAATGCGCCGATGTTCCGCCTCCGAACAAAGTATGTTTTCCCTCCGAAGAAGCAATGTTTCGGGGCAAAGAAAGCAATGTTTTCCAGTGAGGAAAGCCATGCCTTTCCTGCGGCGGGGCGTTGGAGGCTGCCGGAGGCTCCCCGGGGGGC
The DNA here is from genome assembly GCA_958402075.1 of Mediterranea massiliensis. Taxonomy (GTDB): domain Bacteria; phylum Bacteroidota; class Bacteroidia; order Bacteroidales; family Bacteroidaceae; genus Bacteroides; species Bacteroides massiliensis_D. The sequence goes on from CATXSD010000048.1 coordinate 13,040, forward strand.
CCTTGCGACACGGTGCTTCGTGAGGGTGCGACACAGTGCTTCCTGAGGGTGTCACGAAGCACTTCCTGAGGGGGTGACGAAGCACTTCGTCAGAGGGTCAGGAAGCACTGCATGGGAACGCCACGGAGCACTGCGGCGTGGAGGCTGCCCGGAAGCGCTCTTCGGGCGCGCGCATGTCTTAAATCTCCTTAACAAACGGCCTGTAAATCACTTTTTATTTGTTATTTTGCACCAAATTTAGGTGTGCTGTGTCCCGGCTGTTCGCGGATGCGCCGCCTTAGGCCGGAATTGTCGATGAATACACTCACTATAAAAACCTGTCCGTTGTGTGGCGGAACCCATCTGGAGCGAACGCTGACGTGCGTGGACCATTATGCCACGGGCGAGGCGTTCCACTTGTGCCGTTGTGCCGACTGCGGCTTCCTGTTCACACAGGACTTCCCCGTGGAGGCGGAGATAGGCCGCTACTACGAGACGCCCGACTACATCTCGCATTCGGATACCCGCAAGGGACTGATGAACCGGGTGTACCACTGGGTGCGCCGCTACATGCTGAAGCGCAAGGCACGGCTGGTGCGCAGCGAGGCACACCGCCGCGAAGGCCGCCTGCTGGACATCGGGACGGGGACGGGCTACTTTGCCGACACCATGCAGCGGCTGGGCTGGCAGGTGGAGGCGGTGGAGAAGAGTGCCGCCGCCCGTGAGTTTGCCCTCGCCCACTTCGGTCTGCAGGTACGCCCCGACACGGAGCTGGGCAGCTATGCCGACGACAGCTTCGACGTCATTACCCTGTGGCACGTGATGGAGCATCTGGAGCATCTGAACGAGACGTGGGAGACGCTGCGCCGCCTGCTCACCGACAAGGGTGTGCTCATCGTGGCCGTGCCCAACTGCTCGTCCTACGACGCCCGCAAGTATGGTGCCTACTGGGCCGCCTACGACGTGCCCCGCCACCTGTGGCACTTCACGCCCGCCACCATGCAGCAGCTGGCCTCGAAGCACGGCTTCATCCTGTCGGCCCGCTACCCCATGCCGTTCGACGCCTTCTACGTGTCGATGCTCACCGAGCGCCACATGCGCCGTTCGTGCGCCTTCGTGCGCGGCCTGCTGACGGGCACACTGGCCTGGCTGAGCTCGCTGGTGCGCAAGGACCGCAGCAGTTCCATGATTTACGTATTCAGAAAGAAGAAATTATGAAATCCAGACCCACCTCTCCCCAGTCGCCGTTGTTCGACATGCAGTTCGTCACCTCGTGCATCAGCACCACGCTGGTGTTGCTGCTGCTGGGCCTGGTCGTGTTCTTCGTGCTGGCCGCCCGCAACCTGTCGGTGTATGTCAAGGAGAACATCAACTTCTCCATCGTCATCAGCGACGACATGAAGGAGCGCGACATCCTGCGCCTGCAGAAGAGCCTCAATGGCGAGCCGTTCGTGAAGAGCACCGAATACATCTCCAAGAAGCAGGCCCTCGCGGAGCAGACCGAAGCGATGGGCACCGACCCGCAGGAGTTTCTGGGCTACAATCCCTTCTCGGCCTCCATCGAGGTGAAGCTCAAGTCGGACTATGCCAATGCGGACAGCATCGCCAAGATCGAGAAGCAGATACGGAGGAACACCGACATACAGGACGTGCTCTATCAGAAGGACCTGGTGGACGCGGTGAACGACAACATCCGCAAGATCAGCCTCCTGCTGCTGGGCCTGGCGGTGATACTGGCGCTGATTTCGTTTGCGCTGATCAACAATACCATACGGCTGGCCGTCTATTCCAAACGCTTCCTGATACACACTATGAAGCTGGTGGGGGCGAGCTGGGGCTTCATCCGCCGTCCGTTCCTGCGGCGCAACTTCTGGATAGGCGTGCTCTCGGCCGCGCTGGCCGACGGGCTGCTGTGGGCGACGGCCACCTGGCTGGTGGAGCGGGAGCCCGAGCTGGTCAAGGTCATCACGCCCGAAGTGATGCTGCTGGTGTCGGTGGCCGTGCTGGTGTTCGGCGTGCTCATCACGTGGCTCTGCGCCCTGCTTTCGGTCAACAAGTACCTGCGCATGAAGGCCGGTGCGCTGTATCACATCTGACAAGAGGTTGGACAACAATAACAAATAAGTAGATATGGATAAGAAAAAGTTTGCTTTCGACAAGACCAATTTCATCCTGCTGGCCATCGGCATGCTGGTGGTCATCATCGGCTTTGTGCTGATGACGGGACCGTCGTCCACTCCGACGCACTTCGAGCCCGACATCTTCAGCGTGCGCCGCATCAAGGTGGCACCCGTAGTGTGCCTGCTGGGCTTCCTGTTCATGATTTACGGCGTGCTGCGCCGGCCCAAGGACAGTGGCGAAGGGAATGGAAACAACGATGAAACAGTAAAATAATACGATTATAAAGAGACAATGGAATGGTTTGAAGCGCTTGTCCTTGGGCTTTTGCAAGGACTGACAGAGTATTTGCCGGTGAGCAGCAGCGGCCACCTGGCCATAGGTTCGGCCCTGTTCGGCATCGAGGGAGAGGAAAATCTGGCTTTCACCGTCGTGGTGCATGTAGCCACGGTGTTCAGCACGCTGGTGGTTCTCTGGAAAGAGATTGACTGGATATTCAAGGGCCTGTTCAAGTTCCGCATGAACGACGAGACCCGTTACGTCATCAACATCGTCATTTCGATGATACCCATCGGCATCGTGGGCGTGTTCTTCAAGGAGCAGGTAGAAGCCATCTTCGGCTCGGGCCTGCTGATCGTGGGATGCTGCCTGCTGCTGACGGCGGCCCTGCTCACCTTCTCCTACTATTACAAGCCCCGCCAGAAGGCCGAAATCTCGAAGAAGGATGCCTTCATCATCGGCCTGGCACAGGCTTGTGCTGTACTTCCGGGCCTTTCGCGTTCGGGCAGCACCATCGCTACGGGCCTCCTGCTGGGCGACGACAAGGCCAAGCTGGCCCAGTTCTCCTTCCTGATGGTCATTCCCCCCATTCTGGGCGAGGCCCTGCTCGACGGCATGAAGCTGATGAAGGGCGAGGCCATTGCGGGCGATATCCCCACGCTGTCGCTGGTCATCGGTTTTGTGGCCGCGTTCGTGTCGGGCTGCCTGGCCTGCAAGTGGATGATCAACATCGTGAAGAAGGGCAAGCTGGTGTATTTCGGCATCTATTGCGCCATCGTCGGTGCAGTGACGCTGGTGGTGAACCTGCTCGGATGATTCTTGTTATTAAGATATAAGATAAGAGAGACGTGAATTTCAAGAGAGGAGAAGTCTTGTACCTGAACAAGCCGCTGGGGTGGACCTCGTTCAAGGTGGTGGGCCACGTGCGCTACCACATCTGCCGGCGGCTGGGAGTGAAGAAACTGAAAGTGGGCCATGCCGGCACGCTCGACCCCCTGGCAACGGGTGTCATGATTGTATGCACGGGCAAGGCCACCAAGCGGATAGAAGAGTTCCAGTACCACACGAAGGAGTACGTCGCCACCATCCGGCTGGGCGCCACGACCCCTTCCTACGACCTGGAGCACGAGATAGACGCCGTCTATCCCACGGAGCACATCACCCGCGAGCTGGTGGAGGAGACGCTGAAGCGCTTCGTCGGCGAGATACAGCAGGTGCCCCCTGCCTTCTCGGCCTGCATGGTGAACGGCACGCGCGCCTACGACCTGGCCCGCCGCGGCGAGGACGTGGAGCTGAAGCCCAAGCTGCTCGTCATCGACGAGATTGAGCTGCTGGAGTGCAACCTGCCCGAGATAAAGGTGCGCGTGGTGTGCAGCAAGGGTACCTACATCCGTGCCCTGGCCCGCGACATCGGCGAGGCGCTGGACAGCGGCGCCCATCTGACGGCCCTGGAGCGTACGCGCGTGGGCGACGTCCGCATAGAGGACTGCCTCAATCCGCTGGACTTCAGGGAGTGGATTGACGCGCAGGAGATAGAGACGGAAGAAGAACAAGAACTATAAAACAACCTATTATAAAAAGAAAGGAAAGATATGAAACTGTCGCAATTCAAATTCAAGCTTCCTGAAGAGAGGATAGCTCTGCATCCCACGAAGTACAGGGATGAGTCGCGCCTGATGGTGCTGCACCGCAAGACAGGGGAGATAGAACATCGGGTGTTCAAGGAAATACTGGACTATTTCGACGACAAGGATGTGTTTGTCTTCAACGACACCAAGGTTTTTCCCGCCCGCCTGTATGGCAACAAGGAGAAGACCGGTGCCCGCATCGAGGTGTTCCTGCTGCGCGAGCTGAATGAAGAACTGCGCTTGTGGGACGTGCTCGTCGACCCTGCCCGCAAGATACGTATCGGCAACAAGCTCTACTTCGGCGACGACGACTCGATGGTGGCCGAAGTCATCGACAACACCACTTCGCGCGGACGTACGCTGCGTTTCCTCTACGACGGTCCGCACGATGAATTCAAGAAGGCCCTCTATGCTTTGGGCGAGACGCCGCTGCCCCACAGCATCATCAACCGCCCCGTAGAACCCGAGGATGCTGAACGCTTCCAGTCCATCTTTGCCCGCCACGAAGGTGCCGTGACGGCTCCTACGGCCAACCTGCACTTCAGCCGCGAGCTGATGAAGCGCATGGAGATCAAGGGTATCGACTTTGCGTTCATCACCCTGCATGCCGGCTTGGGCAACTTTCGTGAAATCGACGTGGAAGACCTGACGAAGCACAAGACCGACTCCGAACAGATGATTGTGGACCAGGAGGCCGTCAACATCGTCAACCGTGCCAAGGACCTGAACAAGCAGGTGTGCGCGGTAGGTACGACGGTGATGCGTGCCATCGAGAGCACCGTCAGCACCGACGGCCATCTGAAGACCTACGACGGCTGGACGAACAAGTTCATCTTCCCGCCCTACGACTTCACCGTGGCCAATGCGATGGTGTCCAACTTCCACATGCCGCTCTCCACGCTGCTGATGATTGTGGCCGCTTTCGGCGGATACGAGCAGGTGATGAACGCCTACGACGTGGCTCTGAAGGAAGGCTACCGTTTCGGTACCTATGGCGACGCCATGCTGATTACGGACAAGTAAACTGATCTAATGAAGAACGAAGAATGAAGAATGAAGAATTCTCAGAGAAAGAGTTTGTGGGCGCAGAAATAGATAACCCTATGGCCTCTGAATCGCAAGGAAATGCCTCATCATTCTTCGTTCTTCATTCTTCATTTGTGTACTTTTTAGGGTTGGGTACCAACCTCGGCAACAAGGAGCAGAACCTCCGCGATGCCGTGCAGAAGATAGAGGAGCGGATAGGGAGAGTCACCTCCCTGTCCGCTTTTTATGCGACGGCCCCTTGGGGCTTCGATTCGGTCAACAGCTTCCTGAACGCCG
>CATXSD010000049.1 GCA_958402075.1 Mediterranea massiliensis
ACCAGCAGGCCATCAACTGGCCCGGCTCCACCGAGTCGTCCAACAACCTCTTCTCCAACTATGTCCTCCACAAGCTGCGCCAGGACTGCCCGCGCGGCGGCGAACTGAGCGCCCTGGCCACAGCCCGCTGCGAAAAGCACCAGGCCTGGTGGAACATGGGAAGCGCCACCCACCAGAACGAAGATACGGAGATACACATGCGCATGAACTGGCAGCTGTGGAACTACTACCACCGCTGTGGCTATAAGGCCGACTTCTGGCAGACCCTCTTCAAGCTGCTGCGCGAAGACCGCATCGTGGAGTCCGACCCCGGAGCTGCCCAGCTGAAGTTTGCCATGAAAGCCTGCCAGGCCGCCAACGAAAACCTGACGGACTTCTTCGAGATGTGGGGCTTCTTCGAGCCGGTAGACGCCACCATCGAACAATACGGCACCTGGAACTACCGCGTGACAGACGCCATGATCAAGGAAGCCAAGGACTTCATGGCCCGGTTCCCCGCCCCGAAACATGCCTTCTACTACCTGGAAGACCGCAAGAACGGCGACGTGGGCATCGGAGACTATCAGGTGGGCGACGTGGGCTACTACACCCAGTTCAAGGAGAATGTACAGATTACCAAGGAAGTGGGTTACAGCCTCTCGGGCCGGCAGGTAAGCATCACCGACGGTGACCAAGCCGTAGCCTTCGAGGTAAGGAAAGACGGACAGCTGCTCTACTTCTCCAACTTCTTCCAGTTCACCGTACCATCGTCCATTTCACTGGAAGGAGCAGGCATCTATGCCGTCCAGGCCGACGGCAAGCGGATTGCGTGCACAGCCCGATAATATGCGGGTACTATCACTAAAAAAACGTCATCCCGGCCTTGAGCCGGGATCCATCACCACACAGCCGGTGAAATATGGATCCCGCATCAAGTGCGGGATGACGGAATATTCACTTTATTTCATTGGGAGGCAGTCCCATCTTTTGCCTACTGCACCTCGTCCGGCCAGGGGCAAGGCTTGCCTGTACTCTTGAACGTAGGACGCTGGGCATCGACCTTGCGCAGGTACTGCCCCAGTTCCTTGGACAGGCGGCGTACGACGTCAGGATGCTCGGCTGCCACGTCGTGCTTCTCACCGATATCTTCGGGGATGTTGAACAGCTCCTTCTTGCCCGTGTCGTAGTAATACACCAATTTCCACTCGTCCTTGCGGATGGCGCAATCCAGGTTGATACCCGGGCCGTCATTCCCCCAGATGTTGGGAAAGTTCCACACCAGCGCACGCCCCTTCGAAGGGTCGCCCGTACCACGCAGCAGCGGCATGAAGCTGACACCGTCCAGCGGAGCCACCGTCTTGTAATCGGTCACACCGGCCATCTCGAGCAGCGTCGGATAGAAATCCTCAATCATCAGATACTTGTCGCAACGCGTGTCGGGCTGCACCACGCCCGGCCAGCTCACAATCATCGGCTCGCGGATGCCGCCTTCGTACAACGAGCCCTTCCCGCTCTTCAACGGATAGTTCTGCGTATGCACCTCACCGTCGCGCCAGCCCGGCTCGGCAGCCAGTCCGCCGTTGTCGCTCATAAAGATGATGATGGTATTGTCGGCCTCGCCGTTCTTCTCCAGCCAGTCCATCAGGTCACCCAGGCTCTTGTCCATGCCCTCGATGAGCGAAGCATAGGCAGCTTCTTTGTCGCTCAACCCCTTGCGCACGTACTTCGGAAAGAAGCGCATGTCCTTGTCTATGGGCACGTGGATGGCATAGTGGGCCATGTAAAGATAGAAAGGCTGGTTGTACTTCTTCGCCTTGTCCAGCGCCTTGACGGCTTCGCGTGTCAGCGCTTCCGTGGCAAAGACGCCCGTCCCCCAATAGTTCTCCAGCCCGGGAATGGCCATCAGCGAATAAGCCTTGCCGTCGCGCGTATGGCCGTAGTTCTGCTCGCTCAGATAAGTGGCCAGTCCGCCGGCCGCATGACCGGCAATGTTCACCTCAAACCCCCAGTGGGTCGGATTCTCTCCCGGAGTGTCGATGGAGCCCCAGTGGGCCTTGCCGCAATGGATGGTGTGATAGCCGCTCTGGCGGAGCAGTTCCACAAAAGAAGTTCCTACATAGGTGTTGTTCGTACCCGCTACCTGGCTGACGCCGTTGTAGTTCCAGTCGGGCAGCTCCACGACGTCGCTCTTGCGGTCGGTCTGCTTGTCACGCTCCAGCGTCCAGTTGGTCACCCGGTGGCGGGCATTGTTGGCTCCCGTAATCAGGCTGCAACGGGTGGCCGAGCTGATGTTGCAGGCATATGCCTGGGTGAACATCATGCCCTGCCGGGCCAGCCGCTCCATGTTGGGCGTCTCGTAGACTTCGTTATAGTGGGTCTTCTGCGTCCAGAAAGGCAGCGAGGTGTCCTGCCATCCCATGTCGTCCACCATGAACAGGATGATATTGGGTCGCTTCTGTTCTTCCGCAACCGGTTGTTTCTTCGTCGCTCCCCAGCCGTCGGCCACAGGGGCCAAGGGCGTAAGAGCCAATGCTGTAAACAGGATTTTGTTCATAAATTATTGTGTGATTAAAGGTCAGAGGCTCAGATAACACTTAATTATTATAGATGCCGAAACTGCGGATCTGCGGCGTGCCGGTACACTGCTCCACCACCACGCGGAAGGCCGTAGCCTCTACGGGTTCGAACTTCCCGATACGCTTGTGTCCCACCGACGTGCCGCGGTCTACGGTGACCCACTTCCCGCCCGTACGGGCTTCCACCCGATAGGCGCGGATGCGTTCGCCCTGCGCGATGTCTTCCTGCAGGATGTAGCAGTTGGCCTTCTGTTTGCCCTTCAGGTCCAGCGACAGCTTCCTGGTCTGCCCGGCCGTTTGTGCCAGCGGTGTGCCGAAGCGGCGGGCTATCTCGTCGCCCCACTCCTTCAGACGCTTCACGTCGCCTTCGGGTATCAGTCCGTCGGGATTGGGCGTCAGGCCCACAATCAGTGTCGCGTTCCGTCCCACCGACTTCTCGTACATGTCCATCAGGTTCTCCAGCGGATAGACGGTCCTGTCGTCGTCGCCCGGTTCCCAGAACCATTCGTGGCGGCCGTTGTATCCGCGCAGGGGCGTATCGGCCATGGCAGGCACCCAGTAGCGTCCGTCGGCATCGCCGTGGGCCAGCAGTTCGTTGTGGTTTCTCACACCCTCGTTCGCATTGCTGTGGCTGTAGGGATACGGGAACGTCGACCAGCAGGGATAACCCACCGTACCACTCTCCGACCCTCCCCAGCGGAAATCCGCACGGTTCACGTTGTGATAGAACAGACAGTCCGGCTGATACTTGTTCACGATGGGTTCCACGTCGGGTCCCAGCCCCTTCGGGTCGTCGGCCCCGCCGTCAAACCAGATCATGAACAGGTCGCCGTAGCGGGTACAGAGTTCCGTCACCATCTTCTCGCAGAGGCGCTTGTACCAGGCCTGGCGGTTGCGTGCAAACTCCCCGCCCCCTTCTGCCTTGAAGTTGTGGATGCCCAGCAACGAATTCCATCGGATGCCGATGTAGATACCCGGCTGGATGCCATACTTGCGGCAGGAGTTGACAAAGTCGCGCACCACGTCGCCCTTGCCGTCGCGCCACTTCACGGCCTTCAGGCAATAGGGATTCACGTCGCTCTGCCACAAGCCGAAGCCCGTCTCGTGGGTCGCGGTAAGCACGGCAAACTTCGCTCCGGCAGCCTTGGCCGCCTGTATCCACTGGTCGGTATCCAGCTGTGTAGGGTTGAAGATATTGTAATCCTCGATGGGATTGATGCGGTTGTTGCCCTGCCCGTAGACTTCGCCGTCGAACACGTGCAGGTCGTAGTGGAACACAACGCCCATCTCCGCCTCGTGCCACTTCAGCTGACGGGGAGCAGGGACGGGACGGCTGTCCTGTGCGCAGGCCAAAAGGGATGCTGACAAGCACAACAATCCCAACAATAAAGTTTTCACCATATATTCTCTAATTTAATATCATTCAAATAAAAAGGTGTGCCAAAGATAGGAAAATATGCTTAATCCCTGGCACACCTTAACTTATAATAGATTCAAAAGAATGCTATCATTGCTGGATAGCAAAGCCACCAGCCTCAACAGGCCATCCCGGATTCTGATAAACAACAGAAGTCGAAACGTCGCCACCCTCTTCGGGAGTAGACAGACGGAATACGTCGTAAGACAACGGCGACAGATAATTGGCTGTTTCAAAGCAATAGCCATTATACTTGTTCACCAGTTCATTCTTGCCCTGCGGACGCAGATACTTGCTGACAGAAGCCGCGTTGGGGGCCGAATAAGTCAGCTTGCAGACTGTACAAGCGTTCTCGAAGTCGGTATGGAACTCATCCCAATAGTTCATGCCTTCCACCCAATAGTTCTGCATCATGTCCAGAGCACGCCAGCGATACAGGTCATCCCTGCGCATGCCTTCGGCAATCAGCTCACTGCGACGTTCACGACGGATGTTGTAAAGCGTGGCATCCACCAACTGAGTGCCCGAATAGCGGGCCAGGTCGATTTCCTTCGACAGGTCGGTGGCAGCAATGGTCTTCTTATAGTCCGTATCCACACCGGCACGGCTGCGCAATGCCTTCCAATATTTGTCAAGCGTGGCGTCTTCCAGCGAATTGTTCTTCAGATAATAGGCTTCGATATAATTCAGATAGGCCTCGGCAGCACGGAAAATCGGCAATGCCAAAGGATAGGCGTTGTTGTACACCACGTCGTTGTCTATCCAACCCTTGCGGGGAATGTAACCGGTACTGGTCACGCGGATACCTCCGGCAGCCGATGTCAGGCCGGGATACTGGTACATAATATCCTTACCGCCGAAAGTCATAATCTTGTCGCCAGGCTTTGCAACAGAAGTCACCAGACGCAAATCGCGGTCAGTCATGGTACTTACCAAGCTCTTGTCACCCTGATAATTGGAAGAAGCATAGATAGGCAGACCGTCGGTCATCAGATAGCTGTCGACCAGCGAACGGGTAAAGCCGGTGTTGTCGCCGTGAACAAAGATATAGGTTCCGTTTTCAGTATCAATGGAGCCGTAGCCGTGGGTAGCTCCCACCACCTGGTTCTGCACCTTGGCATCCTCGCTGTACATACGCCACAGCAAGACTTCGTTACGCTGGCCCGACAAATCGGTCTGGCTGTACAACCCTGCATAATCCGGCATCAGTGAAGAAGCGTCGCCCACTTCCTTGGCCGACTTGATGGCTTCGTCCAGGAAGAAATTGATTTCCGTATTCAGGTCAGCAGTGAAAGATGCTGCATCGCCCGGCCATCCCGGTCCGCCCGGAACGCGTGCCGTACCTGCATGATATTTCTCCCACGTAGCTTCGTACAGAGCCACACGCGACTTGAACAGCAAGGCACATTCACGGTTCAGGCGATGGGCGGTGAAGCCGTTTGACTTGGGATACAGACGCTCGATGGCCTGGTCCAGATCGCTCAGGATGAAACGTGCCACCTCGTTGCGGGGCTTGCGCTTGTTGGCCTCCACGTTGGCTGCATAGTCGCCGTCGGTCAGGACCTCGGTCACGATGGGGAAGTCGCCATAAGCCTTCAGCAAGCTGAAGTAAACATAAGCACGGAAGAAATACATCTCGCCGATATAATGCTTCACGTTGTCATCATTGCTCAACGTTCCGTTCTCCAGGTTTTCCTGGGTACGTTCCAGAAAGAGGTTGCAAGTGCGGATGGTACTGAAACTGCCATAGCTACCGCTGGACGGTACCTGAACGCGCTGCGGCAGGAAGTTGTCCACCTGATTGACCGTGGTCATGTCGTCGCTGTTGTTGTCCGTCGTAAAATATCCGAAGGTACCCGTACCCGTACCGTGGTCGGGCAAGAGGCCATACATGTTGTTGCAATAAGGTTCCAACTGGTTCTCGGCCGTGAAGAAGTTGCCGTCTACGTTGTCCGAAATAGGTTCTTTATCCAAAAAGTCTGAACAGGCAGTTCCCATCAACAAGGTTGCCGAAAACAAGAATATATATTTCAATTTCATAATCATAGATGCTTTTATAGGTTACAATGTTACATTAATACCACAAGAAATCGTACGGCTCAACGGATAAGTCATACCGTTCTGATACAAAGCTTCGGGGTCGAAGTTCTTGTTGATGGAAGTACCGGTCCACAGGTTGTCACCCGAGAAGAACACTCTGACGCGCTCCAGTCCGGCCTTGCTGGTCCATGTCTTGGGCAGGGTATAGCCGATCTGCAGGTTCTTCAGACGAATGTAGGCTGCATTCTGCAGGAACTGTGACTGGCTTTGGCGGTTCTGGTTGGAGTTCCAAAGGGGACGCGGATAATAAGCATCCGTATTGGCACCCAACGGGTCGCCTTCCGGACGGAAGAAATCCCAATGTTCCTTGTAACCGGTAGAAGACCATGCATTGCCGTCCACACCCCAGAATATCATACCGCTCAACAGATAGTCGCGCTTGGCCACGCCCTGGAAGAAGATGCTCAGGTCAAAACCCTTCCATTCGGCTCCGATGTTCAAACCGAAACGGAAACGCGGCGTGCTGTTACCTATCACCTTACGGTCACCCGGATTGTCTACGGTGCTTTCACCGTTGGTGATTTTACCGTCACCGTCCAAATCGGCATACATCATGTCACCGGCTTTCCATCCCGATGCGGCCAGATTGACACCCGGTATCGTGTTCTGGTCCACCTTTTCCAGGTGTGCTGCCATTTCCTCGTCGGTCTTGGCCATACCCAGGGATTCGTATCCCCAGATTTCTCCCAGATTCTGTCCTTCATAATAAGTGTTCAGACTCTTGCTGGCATTGGGATATTCGGTGACACGCGTACGGGAATCTGACAGATTGAAAGCCACGTTGTAATTGAACTCGCCGACACGGTCCTGCCAGTTCAACTGGAGTTCCCAACCCTTGGTACGCAAAGACGTATTGTTGCGGCTCGGTGCCGATGCACCTACAATCGGAGAAATTTCCTGTGCGGGACCTACCATGTCCTTGGTATCGCGGATGAAGTAGTTGAAGTAACCGCTCAGACGGTTGTTGAAGGCACCGAAGTCTACACCGTAATTATAGCTGTACACGCGTTCCCAAGTCAACAGAGAGCTCACCAGAGCCGGGGCACCTGCGATGTTCGATTTGCTGTCGGTAGTAAGCAACCAGCGTCCACCGGCATCGGGGCTACCTACAGTTACGTTCTGGATGGCATACGTGGGATAATAGGAATTGGTATTCTGGTTGCCGAGGCTACCGTAGGAGAAGCGGGGCTTCAACGTGTTGACCCACTCGGACAGCGGCTCCCAGAAGGATTCGCGGGCAATGTTCCAACCCACCGATACAGAGGGGAATGTAGCCCAACGCTGGTCGGCGCGGAAGCGGGAAGAACCGTCGCGGCGGATATTGAACTCGAACAGATAGCGTCCGTCGAAATCATAGTTCACACGGCCGAAGTATCCCAAAGAAGACCATTCGCCACGATAGGCACCGTTGCTCTGTGTACCGGTAGAGGTGTTGACATCGGGATTGCTGTCGTTCATGACGTCCGAACGCTTGGCCCATACATTATTGTATCGGTAACTTTCGCTGTTCATACCGACCATCACTTTCAAGTTGTGCTTCTCCAGGAAGTTGAGGCTATAGTCTGCATAGGCCGACGAAGTGATCATCGTTTCGCGCTGCTGCTCGCTGTAGGCCCATGTCTTGCCGGCTGCCAGGTCGGCATCACCGCCCAGCCACTGTTCGGGAACGGGATTGTTGTTCTTGTCATAGAGATATACTCGGGCTACATTATAAAGATGCTCGTAGCTGCCGGTACGGATGGCCAGATCACCATGGATGGTCAGTCCCTTCACGGGAGTCAGAATCAGGCTGCCTTGTGTGAAGTACGTGTCGTCCTGCGTATTGGAACGTCCGCCCGACGTCAGCTGCATCAGCTTCGGGTTGCGGGTATAGTGTCCGTTGTTGTCGTACAGCGGCATGTTGGGGTGCAGCTTGGTTGTTTCTGCAAAGAAGCGGTCGCCATACAGCTTCAGGAAGGTCGGCATGCCGATGTCTTCACGGATGAAGCGGCTGTTGAATTCCAGACGCATCCATTTGGTGATCTCCGCACTGATACGTGCGCTGGCATTGTAGCGTTTCTTGTTATCGTCTGCATAGTTCATCTGGCCGTCCTGGCTCAGGAATGCACCCGATACATAGTATTGCACCTTTTCGTTACCGCCCGACAGACTCAGGTTATGTTCCTGTCCGAAAGCGGTCTTGTCGATAAAGTTGCGGGGCCAGTTCTGGTTGTCATTGGAATTCTGGTTGAAAGCGAAGCAGTTACCGTTCTGCGACAGAGAGGGGTCGGCCGTCGTGGTGATTTCGCCACGCATGTACTGCTGGATGCGTTCCATGGTAATGTCCGAGAAGAAATGGGCTTCACCGGAACCTGTGTTGTCAATCGCGCGGTTGAAGTACTGGGCAAAGGTATAGGCGTCCAGCATGTCGGGGATATTGGTCGGACGGGACCAACGCAAGTTGTTGGAGTAGGAAATGCTCGTCTTGCCCTGCTTACCTTTCTTGGTGGTTACCAGAATGACACCGAACGGAGCACGCGAACCGTAGATGGCAGCCGAAGCGGCATCCATCAATACGGAGATGTTGTCGATGTCCTGCGGATTCAGTTGGTTGATGTCACCGGCCACACCGTCAATCAGCACGAGGGGCGATGCGCTCGAACCTGTTCCCAAGTTACCCGTACCACGGATATTGAAGGAAGGATTGGCGTCCAGCTTACCGCCGGCATCGGGCATACTGACATTCAGACCGGGAACAACACCCTGCAAAGCCTGTCCTACGGAGGTTACGGGACGGGATTCCAGTTTCTTGTTGTCAACCGAAGCTACGGCACCGGTCAGGTTTACTTTCTTCTGTGTACCGAAACCTACGACCACCACTTCATCGAGCATCTGGTTGTCTTCTTCCAGCTTGATGGAGTAGGAAGTCTGTGAAGGATTGATTTTCACTTCCACATCTTTATATCCGATGTAAGAAATGGTCAGGACGCCGTCCGAAGGAACGTCCTTCATGTTGAACACACCGTTCAGGTCGGTGATGACACCGTTGGAAGTACCTTTGACAAGCACGCTGGCACCGATGATGGGCTCGTCCTGTCTGTCTGTGACTTTACCTGTAATACTGAGATGCTGGGCGTACGCGAAGAAACAGCTCCAAAGCATCAGAAAGAAAATAAGGCTTTTTTTCATGTTTTTCCTTAATTTTAAAGTTAAACATTGGTTTATTACTCTGCTGCAAATATAGCCGGCCTGCCGCTGAAAAGCCCTGCACGAACGTTTCATTCAGCATACACGTTTAATACATCCTTAACTTTTCTTGCACTTTTGCAGCATTTTACAAGGTTTCATACGACCTTCGGGCCGCGCAGGCAAGAAAAAGGGAGGCCGGAGGAAGAGGTAACGACACGGTGCTACATGAGCTTCTGACACAGTGCTTCGTCACGGTGCAACGAAGTGCTTCCTGAGGGTGTAACGAAGCACTGTGTGAGGAGGTGACACGGTGCTTCGTCAGAAGGTCAGGAAGCACTGCATGAAGGAGGAAGGGAAACAGACGTCAAAGGCCGCCGGAGCCTCCATGAGGTCCCATGTAAAATAATATAACCACAACCCGACAAGAGCGACCCACCCCCGTCCCGGACAGGCTTCACACAGGGGGGAGCGAATGTTTCAAACATCGGGGCCTTGGGTTTCAAACATAAGCCTCCTATGTTTGAAACCTACGGGCGTTGGGGTTCAAACCTCCTTTTCCGACCACTTCGGGCAAAAGACGGGAGCAAACCTGAATTGTAAGATATTATAACCAAACCGTTCCATCTGAAGTTGTAAACGGCAGCAAAGGCCCCGAGAAGTGCCCAACTTCTTTTTTTTAGCATTTCATTTCGATAAATAAGAGTTTTTTTATTTCTTTGTATGGCCTAATCATATACAAAACATGAACCTTAAGTATCTATATATACTACTGACCACCTGCCTGTGCCTCTGCGTGCAGCTGCCCTGCCGTGCCTTCTTTGAAAAGGACCTCCACCTGCTGACCATGAAAAACGGTCTGTCGGACAACACCATCCACGCCATCTGCAAGGACCGCAACGGGTTCATCTGGCTCAGCACGCGCGACGCCCTGAACCGCTACGACGGCAAGCAGGTAAAGGCTTTCCCCTTCGACAACACCGGTGCCAACCTCTCCGACCTGAAGGAGATATCGGACGGACTCCTGTGCTTTGAAAGCCGGGGCTACCTCCATGCCTTCGACTTGCGCGGCGAACGCTTCGTGCCCATACGGACGGAAGACGGGAAAGCCGTCAGAGCCATTGCCACCGCGCCGGTCAACGACTCCATCCTCTGGATGATGGACAACCACGAGCTGATGCTGGCCCAAAGGACCAACCGCCCGCAGAACGATACCATCACGCTCCGCATCCTGAAACGCTATAAGCCCGACAAACACGCAGGCAGCCTGCTGGCCAAGCTGTCACTGGCTCCCGACAAACGGCATCTCTGCATGGCCGATACCTATGGCCATATCATGAAGGCCGACACGGAACGGATGGACGGCTTCCAGCCCGTAAACGGCATCGGTTTCGAACGCCCAATCACAATCAACCAGCTTCTGTATGACGAAGACGGCAACATCTGGATGACCACCCTCACCCACGGACTCATACGCCACAACACACGGACAGGACGTACCACCCGAATGACGTACCACAACAAGTATACGGCCAACCAGCTGTCGCACACCGATGTGTTCGAAGTGGTGCGCCTCGAAAGGAACCGGTACCTGGCCGCCACGTGGAACGGCTATACCCTCATCAGCCTGAGCAAGAACAACCCGGACGAAATGACGGGACAGGTGTTCAACAACACCACCTCCTACGTGTTCCGCGATATCGAGACGCGCATGATTACCGCCTACTACGACCCGCAGGGCATCCTGTGGATAGGGACGGACGGAGGAGGAGCCATCTGGTCGGACCTGCGGGAACAGTTCTACAACCGCTATTACCAGGACCGACACAACGAAATCTGCTCCATGCTGGGCGACGACGAAGGCCACCTGTGGCTCACGACCTTCCACCGGGGCATCCTGCGCAGCCGCACTCCCTTCCATACGGACGAGCCGCTGGATTTTGCCGCGGCCGGCACTTCCGAAGTACAGCAACGGCACACGGTGCTGAGCAGTACCCGGGACCGGGAAGGAAACCTGTGGTTCGGGAACACGGACGGCACCCTGACCCGATATGATGCACGGAAGAAAAGCTTTCAAGTCGTGAAACTCACCGACGGCCCCACTCCGGTCGAAGGAGCATCGGTATGGAGCCTGCTGGCCGACAGTCTGGGAACCATCTGGGCAGGGACACAGGCCGGGCTTTACCGGATAGACCCCGTCACAACGCACTCCCGGCAGATACACTTTACAGATCCGGAAGGGAAGACGCTTCCCGCTCCCTATATCCGCGCACTGGCCGAGACAGCCGACCACCACCTGTGGCTGGGCACCACTACGGGGCTCTACCGATACAACCTTCAGGAAGAACGGCTGGAAACAGGGTATGAAAAGACGGCCGGCATCTCCAATCCTTCCATCCGCTCCCTCCACGCTGCCGGCAACGGACTGCTGTATGTGGGCTACATGAACAGGCTGGCCGTACTCTCGCCCGCGGAAAACCGCATCGTGCAAACCTTCGGTACCCAGGACGGGCTGTGCAACGACTTCGTGGGCTGCATCACCGAAGACGAAAAGGGAAACATCTGGATCGGCTCCAACTCGGGCATCTCGCGTTATGACAGCCGCCAACACCTGTTCTACAACTACTACGTGTCGGGCAGCAACCGTTCGGCCCTCTACTGGAAGCACACCCTGTTCTGGGGGAACAACAAGAATCTGACTTACTTCAGGCCCGACAAGACAGACCGGTTCGAAGTGCCGAAGAAGGTCCTGATAACCGGCCTCGAGGTCGACAACCGCCCCGTAGACATCGGCCGGCCGGTCAACGGACAAACCATCCTGCCCTATGGCATCTCCTACCTGTCGGACATCCGGCTGAGCTACAAGAACCGCGACTTCTCCCTCAACTTCAGCGACCTCTCCTACTCGGACGAACAGCAGATGTATGCCTACCGCCTGTACCCCTACCAGCAGGAATGGATCTATACGCAAGGAGAGGAAAAGGTGTCCTACACCAACCTGAAGCACGGCGACTACATTTTCGAAATCAAGAACATCCACCCCAACAAGACCTCGGACCAGATTACCCGCCTGCACATCGCCATCGGCCCGCATTGGAGCAACAGCGCCTGGTTCCGCCTGTGCATCTTCCTCGCCGCGGCCCTGATCCTGTGGTACGTCTGGAGGCGCATCCGCATAAGGGCCAAACGGCTGGAACACGAAATGCAGCTGGAGCATGAAGTGTTCACTGCCAACGTGGAACGCGACAAGGAAAAGCAACTGCGCATGGAGCGCGAACGCTTCTTCACCGAAATAGCCCACGAACTGCGCACGCCGCTGACCCTGATTCTGGCTCCGCTCCAGGAATTGCTCCACACCGACGGCCTGTCGGCCCAGGCCCGGCGCCAGCTGCAGACGGCCTTCGACAACAGCCGGTCGCTGCATGCCCAGATGGACCAACTGCTGTTCTTGCAGAAGATAGAGGCCAACATGGTCCGGCTCAAAGTGGCGGAGACCGACATCAACCGGCTGGCTTCAGACGTATGCGAACCCTTCAAGGCCATGGCCGAGAAAGGCCATTACCAGTTCGGCATCCACCTCCTGCCCGAACCGCTCCTGCTGTGGATCGACGCAGAGAAGATGGCCTCCGCCATACGCAACCTGCTGTCAAACGCCTTCAAGTATACCCAGCCGCAGGGCACAGTGGAACTGATTCTGGGAAGGACCGTCATCGACGGGCATCCCTTCTGCAACATCACCGTCAGCGACACGGGTGCAGGCATCCCGCAGGAAGTGAAGGAGCACCTGTTCGAACCGTTCACTACCGGAGCCAATACTCCCGTACACTCCACCCAGACGGGCATCGGCATGCGCATCGTGAAGAACATCGCCGACCTGCACCACGGCTACATCCGGACGGCCGACCATCCCGGACACGGCACCATCATCAGCCTCTACATACCCGAAGGCAACAGCCACTTCGACACCGCCGGCGAGAAGGTGACCTTCGTAGGCGTCTCCAGGCCCGCAGCTCCCCACCCCGCCGTGCAACCGCCATCCGAAACGGCCGACGACGCAACCCGCCACCGCCTGCTCATCGTGGAAGACAACGCCGACATCCGGCAATACATAGCCAACCTGTTCGAGGGAGAATGCACGACCTGCGAAGCGGCCAACGGCGAGGAAGGCATCAGCCGGGCGGAAGAAATACAGCCCGACCTCATCATCTGCGACGTCATGATGCCCGTCAAGGACGGTCTGGAATGCTGCCGCGAACTGAAGGAATCGCCCCGGACGGCTTCCATCCCCATCCTGATGCTCACCGCCAAGTCCGAAGACTCGGACGTCATCCAGGCCTTGGGCATCGGTGCCGACGACTACATGATGAAGCCCTTCAACCCCGAAATGCTCAAGACGAGAGTATGGAGCCTGATACGCCAGCGCGAACGGCTGAAGCGGCTGTATGCCGGCACGTTGCGGCTGAAAACCGAAGAAACGGAAGAGGGGAAGAAGGAAACGGAAGACTACTTCATCCGCCAGGTGATACAGGTAATCGAAGCCAACCTGGCCGACGAGAACTTCAACGTCAAGATGCTGGCCGACCAGCTCCACATGAGCCAGCCGACCCTCTACCGCAAAATCAAACAACGGAGCGAACTGGCAGCCATCGACATGATCCGCAGCGTACGCATGAGCAAGGCCGCCTCGCTGATTCTGGAAAACCGGTACAGCATGCAGGAGATTGCCGAGATGGTGGGTTACAACGACACACGCACCCTGCGGAAACACTTCGTGGCACAATTCGGCGTGTCGCCCTCCAAGTACAGCGAGCAGAACGCGGAAGAGTGAACGGGGTCAGTCCGCCGCTCCGATGTAACGGCTGTAACGGCCGAAGAAACGACGGAAAGCCCCCCAGCGCATCAGCCCCTGCTCGAACAGCAGGATGCCCAGCAGGGCACAGCAGATGCCCAGCGACACGTCGATGAGATAGTGATGGCCGGAATAGACGGCCGTCCACCAGATGCCCACCATGATAAAGGCAAAGACAGCGATGAGCCAGCGGCGGCAACGGCCCATGACGGCGTAGGCCAAAGCCACGACCATGTAGGCGGCATGCAGGGACGGAACGGCGGCAAAGACATTGGCGTTGCGCCCGTAGATGCCTTCGAAGACCGTAATGCCCAGCAACTCGTCGAAGCGCCCCAGGCCGGCTACATTGCCCGGCGTGGAGAGATCAGGCTCAAAGCCATAGTTCATGGCATACCAGGGCGGAGCGGCCGGATGGATGTAATAGCCGGCAAAGCCTATCAGATTGACCAGCAGGAACACCATCGCAAAACGCAGGTAGAGGCTGCGGCGCCCCTTGAAGTAAAGCCAAAGGCCGAAAGCGATGGGCACCGGCACCCAGCAGAGGTAGAAGATACCGGCCATGAAATCGGCCGCACTGCAATGGTGGAGGGCGAAATATTCGCAGGGTATCAGTGTCTGTCCGCCTGCCTGGATACCGAACAGCGACTTCTCGGCTTCGTAAAGGCCGCGGATGTCAATGGGGTTGACTTCA
Source organism: Mediterranea massiliensis (assembly GCA_958402075.1). Taxonomy (GTDB): domain Bacteria; phylum Bacteroidota; class Bacteroidia; order Bacteroidales; family Bacteroidaceae; genus Bacteroides; species Bacteroides massiliensis_D. The sequence continues at coordinate 14,778 of CATXSD010000049.1, forward strand.
TAATTGGGCCACACGCGCATCCAGTCGTAGGACACGCCGAATATGATAAAGGGCAGCAGGGCCACAGCCAGCTTGCGGGTGGTTCTTCCCGCAAAAAACAGCAGCAGAAACAGCCCCACCAGCAAGAAATGCTCGGGACGGATGCCCACAAACACGCCCGTCAGCACCAGGAACATGGCTGACACTACAAGAACCGGCAGGGACTCACCTGCCGGCGGCAAAACGTTCTGTTTCATCCGATTATTGCTTCTTCAACAGTTTATGACAATGGTTGATACGGACAAAGGCAGTCCAGTTGGCCAACACGGCTATCACAGCCAACGGAGCAATCAGGATGTACACGCTGTCGAAAGCCGTACAGTCCTGGAAAACACCGCAGAAGATGGCGCCCAGAGCCGTCAGCACGACACGCTCGGGACGCTGCATCAGGCCAACCTTGCAATCCAGGTCCAGGCCCTCGGCACGGGCACGCACATAGCTCACCATCAACGAGCCGAGCAGAGCGACAGCCGTGATGATGCTTCCCCAGAAATATCCCTGAAAGAGCAGGAAATAGAGAATGCCGAAAAGGGTGAAAAGTTCACTGTAGCGGTCGAGCACGGAGTCGTAGAGGGCACCGAAAGTGGACGACATGCCTCCCACCCGGGCCACACGCCCGTCCATCATGTCGAACAGGCCGGCAAACAGCACAATGCCGCCCGCCCAACCGGCAAGCGTCAGCGCCAGCTCCTCGCCGGCCAAACCGGCATATACAAACACAATGGCCGCCACGATGTTCAGCACCAGGCCGGTGGTCGTAATGAAGTTCGGGGTAATCCCCACCCGAATCATGCCCTGCACGACGGGATTGATAATCTTGTAAATCAGTTGTTGTAAGTAGTCTCTGTAAGTCATATCTATTCTCTTTTTTTGTTTTTCAACACAAATCTCCAGATTTTCCTTATATTATGATTCCGATAAACGAACACACGCTGCATGTGGTAGTTCCAGAACAGAGCCACAACCACCGCAACAATAATTTTTGCCAGGATGAACACGTTGTCCACATAATAGCCCAGCAGGCTGTTGACCCACGTCATGCCCGTCAGCCACTCGGTCAGGGCAAACGTGCCCCACGTGTTCAGCAAGATACTCCCTCCCCAAACGACAATGTATTTCAGCGCCACATGCACCTTCTTGCAATCTTCGGAATGGAACACCCACCGGTAATTGATGGCACAGTTCACCACCCCTCCCAGCACAGAGCCCAGGAACGTGGCATACAGATAAAAGACATCGAACAGCTTGAACAACAGGATGGTCACCAGAAAGTCGACGAAACTGGCAAACTGGGCGGAGAGCTGGGCCTTGAAAAACACCCACACCACGCGACGCCAGCCGACAAACCAGTCTTTCCCTCTCAATTGGCCAACCATCTTACTGCAATCAAAAGAATGAAACCATAGATGCCGGACAGGATATCGTCCATCATCACTCCGATACCTCCCGGAAGGCTCTCCATCCGGCGAATGCCCAAAGGCTTGAAGATATCGAACAGGCGGAACAGGGCAAAGGCCGCCAATCCGTATCCGAGGTGTCCGGCCGGAGCGGCCAGCAACGTAATCCAGACACCCACCATCTCGTCGACCACCACCCGGGACGGGTCTTCGCCCCATACCGGTTCCAGACGGTCGGCAGCCCACACACCAGCCACCGTAAAGACCAAAATCAACGCGACCGTGACCCACAACAGCGTGAGCCCCGTCAGGAAGAACGACAGGAAAAACCATATCAAGGCTGCCAGCAACGCACCTGCCGTGCCGGGAGCTACCGGTGAAAAGCCCGAACCGAAGCCCGTGCCTATCAACATGGGAAGAAAAGGCGGTCTACTATTCATCATTATTTTTATGTCACACAAAAGAGGGTGTACACTCTTCTTCATCGTGTACATCCTCTTTTTTCATGCATTTTTTCTCTTCTCAATCGAGATAACTCGGTTCCTTCTCGCCGATCATCGCCCGGAGCGTCTGCTTCACCATGCGCCATTGCTGGAACAGGTCGTGAACAGGCTCATGCTCGAAGTCGTGCATCGGACTCTTGCAGAAGAACGACAGCCAGGTCTGGATGCCGCACATCCCGGCACGCAGGGCCAGGTCGCTGAACAACACCAGGTCGAGCGCAATGGGCGCGGCCAGGATAGAGTCACGACACAGGAAGTTGACCTTAATCTCCATGGGATAACCCATCCATCCGAAGATGTCGATGTTGTCCCACGCTTCCTTGTTGTCCTTGCGAGGCGGATAGTAGTTGATGCGCACCTTGTGGTAAACATTGCCATACAAGTCGGGGAATTTCTCCGGCTCGAAGATGTTGTCGATAACCGACAGCTTGCTGACCTCCTTCGTCTTGAAGTTCTCGGGCTGGTCGAGCACCTCGCCGTCACGGTTGCCCAGGATGTTGGTCGAGAACCAGCCGCTCACGCCCAGCATACGTGTCTTGAACATCGGCGCAAGCACGGTCTTCATCAACGTCTGTCCGCTCTTGAAGTCCTTTCCGGCAATGGGTACATTCATCTTTTTGGAGAATTCCCACATGGCCGGCGTATCCACACACAGATTGGGCGCGCCCATCACGAAGGGAGCCCCTTCGGCAATGGCTGCATAGGCATAGCACATACTCGGCGAAACAACTTCCGTATTGTTCTCCTTCATGGCCTTCTCCAGCGCCTCCAATGACATGTGCTCATCGGACAACGGAACAAAAATCTCCGTACTGGCCGCCCACAGGACAACCATACGGTCACAATGGTTAGCCGCCTTGAACTGGCGGATGTCCTCACGCAACTGCTCTACCATGTCCCAGCGGGTAGCCGCATTCTTGACGTGCGTACCGTTCAGACGTTTGGCGAAATTATGGTCGAAGGCGGCAGTCATCGGCCGGATGGCCTGCAACTCGTCCTTCACCAGGTTCAGGTCTTTCTCCTTCAACACCTCCGCATACAACGCGGCTTCGTAAGCATTGTCGGGGAAAATGTCCCAACCGCCAAACACTACATCACTCAAATCGGCCAACGGAACAATGTCTTTAATCAAATGCTCCTTGCCGTCTTGTGTCTTCATGGTAGCCATTTGCGTAATCGAACCGATGGGCTTAGCCAGTCCCTTGCGGGCAGCCAATACACCGGTTATCATCGTGGTAGCCACCGCACCACCTACTCCTACGACAGAACTCCCAGATGTCCGGTAGCAGGATTTACGTTTTCTTTCATCTCTA
>CATXSD010000050.1 GCA_958402075.1 Mediterranea massiliensis
ATGCTGCATCGAGTTCAACTCCATGAGCAAGAGCCACAACATGCCGGGCTGGCGTATCGGCATGCTGGCCTCGAACCCGCAGTTCGTACAATGGGTACTGAAGGTGAAGAGCAACATCGACAGCGGCATGTTCCGCGCCATGCAGCTGGCCGCCGCCACTGCCCTGGAGGCCGATGCCGACTGGTACGAAGGCAACAACCGCAACTACCGCAACCGTCGCCGCCTGGCCGGAGAAATCATGCACACGCTGGGCTGCACCTACGACGAACGGCAGGTGGGCATGTTCCTCTGGGGACGCATCCCCGACTCGTGCAAGGACGTGGAGGAGCTGACCGAACGCGTGCTCCACGAAGCCCGCGTCTTCATCACCCCGGGCTTCATCTTCGGCTCGAACGGCGCACGCTACATCCGCATCTCGCTCTGCTGCAAGGATGCGAAGCTGGAGGAGGCGCTGGAGAGAATCAGGAACATTTCAGAAGTCAGAAGTTAAGGAGTTAAGGAGTTAAGGAGTTAAGGAGTTAAGAAGTTAAGCCGATAGTTCTGCAATGCCGATTAAAAAGGTATTGGCTTAACTCCTTAACTCCTGACTCCTTAACTCCTCAGAAACATTTATACCGAAACAATTAAAACTAAACAATATGGAACTCGAATTAGAGAAAATTACACTCCCGGGCGTGGACGACAAACGCCCCCTGGTGATTGCAGGCCCCTGCAGCGCCGAAACTGAAGAACAAGTGATGGAAACCGCCCGCCAGCTGGCCAGCCGCGGCATCAAGATATTCCGTGCCGGCATCTGGAAACCCCGCACCAAACCCGGAGGCTTCGAGGGCGTAGGCGTAGAAGGCCTGCCCTGGCTCAAGGAAGTGAAACAGGAAACGGGCATGTACGTGGCTACCGAAGTGGCCACCGCCAAACACGTGTTCGAAGCCCTGAAGGCCGGTATCGACATCCTGTGGATCGGCGCCCGCACCACGGCCAACCCCTTCGCCATGCAGGAGATAGCCGACGCACTGAAGGGCGTGGACATCCCCGTCCTGGTGAAGAACCCCGTGAACCCTGACCTGGAACTGTGGATCGGCGCCCTGGAGCGCATCAACCAGGCCGGACTGAAGCGGCTGGCTGCCATCCACCGTGGCTTCTCGTCGTACGACAAGAAGATATATCGCAACCTGCCCCAGTGGCACATCCCCATCGAGCTGCGCCGCCGCATCCCCAACCTGCCCATCCTCTGCGACCCCAGCCACATCGGCGGCAAGCGCGAGCTTGTGGCCCCGCTGTGCCAGCAGGCCATGGACCTGGGCTTCGACGGCCTCATCGTGGAGAGCCACTGCAACCCCGACAAAGCCTGGAGCGACGCGGCCCAGCAGGTGACGCCGGACATTCTGGACTACATCCTGAACCTGCTCGTGATCCGCGAAACCAACCAGAGTACGGAGAACCTGAACGAACTGCGCAAACAGATCGACGAATGCGACGACGAACTCATCCAGATTCTGGGCAAGCGCATGCGCGTGGCCCGCGAAATAGGTACCTACAAGAAGGAACACGACATGACCATCCTTCAGACAGGCCGCTACAACGAGATTCTGGAGAAGCGCGGCTCGCAGGGTGCCCTCTGCGGCATGGATGCCGACTTCATCAAGAAAGTGTTTGAAGCCATACACGAAGAGAGTGTAAGGCAGCAGATGGAAATCATTAATAAGTAGCGGTTAACGGTGAGCGGTGAGCGGTTAGTATTCTTACGCACTAACCACTCACCGCTTACCACTAACCGCTTACCACTAACCACTATCAACATGAGAATATTGATCCTCGGAGCCGGAAAGATGGGCTCCTTCTTCAACGATGTACTGAGTTTCCAGCACGAGACGGCCGTGTACGACGTCAACCCGCACCAGCTGCGCTTCGTCTACAACACCTACCGCTTCACCACACTGGACGAAATAAAAGATTTTGAACCCGAACTGGTGATCAACGCCGCCACGGTGAAATACACCCTCGACGCTTTCCGCCAGGTGCTGCCCGTGCTGCCCAAGGACTGCATCCTGAGCGACATTGCTTCGGTGAAGACCGGACTGAAGGCCTTCTACAAGGAAAGCGGCTTCCGCTACGTGTCCACGCACCCCATGTTCGGACCGACATTCGCCAGCCTCAACAACCTGAGCGAGGAAAATGCCATCATCATCACCGAAGGCGACCACCTGGGCCGCATCTTCTTCAAGGACCTCTACCAGACGCTGAAGCTGAACATCTTCGAATATACCTTCGACGAACACGACGAGACGGTGGCCTACTCGCTGTCCATCCCCTTCGTGTCGACCTTTGTCTTCGCCGCAGTGATGAAACACCAGGATGCGCCGGGCACCACCTTCAAGAAGCACATGGCCATTGCCCGCGGCCTGCTGAACGAAGACGACTACCTGCTGCAGGAAATCCTCTTCAACCCCCGAACGCCCGCCCAGGTGGCCAACATCCGCACGGAGCTGAAGAACCTGCTCGAAATCATCGAGAAGAAAGACGCCGAGGGCATGAAACGATACCTCACCAAGATTCGCGAGAACATCAAATAGGAATGCACAAGGCAGGTCGACGGACGTAAAGTGCCACTTTATGCTCCCCCAGTGACACATTATCCGAAAATAACCCGTAACTTTGTCCTTCGCAATGATAGACCAAGCCACCATAGACCGGATTATGGACGCGGCGCAGATTTACGACGTCGTGTCGGACTTCGTGACCCTGCGCAAGCGCGGCGTCAACTACGTGGGTCTCTGCCCCTTCCACGACGACAAGACGCCCTCGTTCTACGTCTCGCCCGCCAAGGGGCTCTGCAAATGCTTCGCCTGCGGCAAAGGGGGCAACGCCGTCCATTTCATCATGGAGCACGAACAGCTCACCTATCCCGAGGCCCTGCGCTTCCTGGCCAAGAAATACGGCATCGAAATCAAGGAACGCGAACTGACGGGCGAGGAAAAGGCCGCACAGAGCGAGCGTGAGAGCCTGTTCGTGGTCAACCAGTGGGCCAACGACTACTTCCGCCGTACCCTGCGGCAGACCGAGGAAGGGCGCAACATCGGCATGGCCTACTTCCGGAGCCGCGGCTTCCGCGACGACATCATCGAGAAGTTCCAGCTGGGCTACTGCACCGAGAGCCACGACGCCATGGCCCGCGAGGCACTCAGCAAGGGTTATAAGAAGGAATACCTGGTGAAGACCGGCCTCTGCTACGAAACGGACGACCACCGCCTGCGCGACCGCTTCTGGGGACGCGTCATCTTCCCCGTCCACACGCTGAGCGGCAAGGTGGTAGCCTTCGGCGGACGCGTACTGGCCGCCGCCACCAAGGGTGTGAAGGTGAAGTACGTCAACTCGCCCGAATCGGAAATCTACCACAAGAGCAACGAGCTCTACGGCATGTACCAGGCCAAGCAGGCCATCGTCAAGCAGGACCGCTGCTACCTGGTGGAAGGCTACACGGACGTCATCTCCATGCACCAGAGCGGGGTGGAGAACGTGGTGGCCTCGTCGGGCACGGCACTCACCACGCAGCAGATCAAGATGATACACCGCTTCACCAACAATCTGACGGTGCTCTACGACGGCGACGCGGCGGGCATCAAGGCCTCTCTGCGCGGCATCGACATGCTGCTCGAAGAGGGAATGAACATCAAGGTGTGCCTCCTGCCCGACGGCGACGACCCCGACTCCTATGCCCGCAAGCACAACTCCACCGAGTTTCAGGACTTCATCAAAGAACACGAGACAGACTTCATCCGCTTCAAAACCAACCTGCTGATGGAAGATGCCGGTCAGGATCCCATCCGCCGGGCTGAGCTCATCAGCAACATCGTACAGAGCATCTCGGTCATCCCCGAAGCCATCGTGCGCGACGTCTACATCAAGGAATGTGCCCAACTGCTGCACGTGGAAGACCGCCTGCTCGTATCTGAAGTGGCCAAACGCCGTGAGAAGGAAGCCGAACGCAAGGCCGAACAGCGCGAACGCGAGCGCCGCCGGACGACGGCCGACACCCCGACAACCGCTTCCGAAACCGCCGCCCCCGACGGCATCCCCGCCCCACAGGCCGACGACCTGCCGCCCGAAGCGGCTGCCCAGACACCTCCTTCTGCCGAAACGATGGACAATTACATCTCCTTCATCCCGCAGGAAGGCAAGGAGGGACAGGAATTCTACCGCTACGAACGGCTCATCCTCCAGATGGTGGTGCGCTACGGCGAGCGCGTCATGTGCAACGTGCCCGACGAAGAGGGCAAGGAAATCCCCGTCACGGTCATCGAGTTCGTGGTGGCCGACCTCCAGCTGGACGACCTGGCCTTCCACAACCCGCTGCACCGCCGCATGCTGGCCGAAGCCGCCGAGCACCTGCACGACGACGGTTTCCGGGCCGAGCACTACTTCGTGACCCATCCCGACCCCGTCATCAGCCGCCTGAGCACGGAGCTCATCAGCGACCGCTACCAGTTGAGCAAGTATCACTACAAGAACCAAAAGATTGTGACCGACGAAGAACGGCTCTACGAGCTGGTGCCCCTGCTGACCACCAACTTCAAGTATGCCATCGTCGGCGAAGAGCTGAAGCATATGATGCGTGCCCTGCAGGACCCTGCCGTAGCCCACGACGAAGCACAATGCAACGCCCTGATGAAGCGTTACAGCGAGCTGCGCGAGGTACAGAGCCTCATGGCCAAGCGCCTGGGCGACCGCGTGGTGCTTAGCCTCTGACAGAAGGTATAAATCGGGAGACTTTTAAGGCTTGATTTCCTGCTCGAGCGAATCGATCCGCTCGAGTGTAGAGTCAGCACCGGTCGACGGGAAAAGCGTCATGACATGTTTCAGATAGGTACGCGCCTTGGCATACCCCGAATCGAACAGCTCGGACAAACCGTTCCGGTAGCGGGCATACTGCATGCGTGTGGGCGACGGAATGCGGCGATAGTCGGCATCCAGCTTCTTGCGGGCATCCTCGGCCTTCAGATAATAATAGTTTCCCAGGAAGATGCAGGCCTGCAGATTGTCAGGGTCCAGCCCGATGACCTTTTCATAGGTTTCCAAAGCATCGGCCAGCTTGCCCCGACGTACCTCCATGTCACCACAGGCCACGAGCAACGTCACGTCGTCCGGCTTGTGTGCAAGCTGTTCCTTGTAAAACAGATAGGCTTTGTCATAGTTGGCGGCATCCTTGAAGCATTCAGCCAGCGAAGCGGCAAAACGGACCGCCAGTTCCGAGGACTTGTCCACGCTGGTCCAGTAAAACATCTCCGCCTGAGAGGCATTCGCATGACAAGCCTGACGGAACAGGCTTTCGGCATATCCCGTCTGTCCGGAAGCGATGGCCTCCGGCACCTTCTGCAACAACGCTTCGGCCGTCTGGGCTCCTGCCGCCAGCGGAAGCAGGCAGCAATACAGTAAAAATAAAGTCAAGGTCTTCATAAAGGCATCCAAATAGTCAGTTCAGTATAGTTTTGGCCCGTCCTCGCGACAAGGCTCCACAAAATTAGCGAGTTTCCATCAGACCGTCAAGCAAATCCTTGAGAAATAATGCTAAATATTGCCGTCGATTTCCGTCGATTCTGCTTACCTTTGCGCCCACCAAGCAAAAAATATGAAAAAGACCGACAGAGAAATACTGGGCATCGCCCTGCCGGCTATCGTGTCGAACATCACGGTGCCGCTGCTGGGACTGGTCGACGTGGCCATCGTAGGCCATCTGGGCGACGCCGCCTACATCGGCGCCATTGCCGTGGGTGGCATGCTGTTCAATATCATCTACTGGATTTTCGGTTTCCTGCGCATGGGTACCAGCGGAATGACCGCCCAGCTGTACGGAAAACAAAGTGTGACCGAAATTGTTCAGATGCTGGTACGGGCCGTGACCATCGGAACGGGTATTGCCCTGGTGCTCATCGTTCTGCAGGTTCCCATCCGCGAAGCGGCCTTCCTGATCATCCGGCCTACCGAAGCCGTCGGCCGCCTGGCTACAACCTACTTCCACATCTGCATCTGGAGCTCCGGCCATGCTGGGCCTTTACGGACTGACAGGCTGGTACATCGGCATGCAGAACTCACGCATCCCGATGCTGATAGCCATTACGCAGAACGTGGTGAACATTGCGGCCAGCCTCTGCCTGGTCTATCTGTGCGGCATGAAGGTAGAGGGAGTGGCACTGGGCACCCTCATCGCCCAATATGCCGGCCTGCTGATGGGTATCGTGCTCTGGATGCGCCACTACGGCTACCTGCGGGCCTCCTTCCGCAGGGAAGGGTTGTTCCGCAGGTCGGTCATGAAACGCTTCTTCGAAGTGAACCGCGACATCTTCCTGCGTACCCTCTGCCTGGTGGCCGTCACCCTCTTTTTTACATCGGCCGGAGCCGGCCAAGGGGAAATCATCCTGGCCGTCAACACCCTGCTGATGCAGCTGTTCACTCTTTATTCCTACATCATGGACGGATTTGCCTACGCCGGCGAGGCCTTGAGCGGGAAGTACATCGGTGCCGGCGACCGAACCTCGTTCTCCACGACCGTCCGGTGTCTGTTCGGCTGGGGAGCGGTCATGGCCCTGCTGTTCACAGCCACCTATGCCCTCAGCGGGCAGGGCTTTCTGAACCTGCTGACCGACGACCCGTCGGTGACCGAAGCCGCCACCCACTTTTTCGGCTGGGCACTCCTCATCCCCACAGCCGGACTGGCTGCCTTCATCTGGGACGGCGTCTACATCGGTGCCACCTACACACGCGGCATGCTGCAGGCCATGGGAGTGGCGGCTGCCCTGTTCTTCATACTTTATTATAGCCTCTATCCCCTCTGGGGCAACCATGCCCTGTGGCTGGCCTTCCTGGTCTATCTGTCGGCGCGCGGCCTGGTGCAAACCGGCCTGAAACACCACCTGTACAGGAAAGCCTTCCCGAAAGAATAAATCCAACGCCTATTCTGTCTGTTCCGCCGGATAGTTCACCAAGTAGAGGGTATCGGTGGCGCGTGTAAAGGCGGTATACAGCCACCGGAAATAATCGGGCGTCAGGTACTCCTCCGACATGTACCCTTGGTCCAGGAAAACGTTCTTCCACTGCCCGCCCTGCGCCTTGTGGCAAGTAACGGCATACGCATACTTCACCTGCAGGGCATTGTAATAGGGATCGGCCTTCATCTTCTTCATGCGGTCGCGCTTCAAGGGAATGTCGGCATAGTCTTCCAGCACCGTCTGGAACAACCGTTCGCTCTCCTCGCGCGACAAGGCGGGCGCATCACTATGAAGTGTATCGAGCAACAAACGTACTTCCAGTTCGGCGTCCTGCCAGTTGGGGAAAGCCAACAGGACATCGGCAAAACGGAAGCCATACATCTCGGCGGTACGACGCACCCGGCGCACCACAGCCGTCTCGCCATTGGCGATGAAGTCCAGGTTCTTTTCCTTTTCCGTCCAATAGTAATTGTTCTTGGCCACCATCAGCAGGTCCCCGCTTTCCAGTTCCTCTTCCCGCCACAATATCTGGGCACGGATACCGTTGTTATAGATGTTGGCCCGCTTATTGGAACGACACACGACAATGGTTTCGTCCGTACCGTCACGATCGTAACAGGCCGACAGGGCATCGATCAGTTCATTGCCCGGCAACAGTTTGACGTCGGGGAAACCCGATATTCTGATTTTAGGCAATACGCCCCACTCCTCCTCCGCAATGAGTCGGCGCAAGGCCGTCGCATTCCACAAGATACCCGATTGCTGTTCCTGCCGGACCACCTGGGTCAGGTCTGTCTCCACGACCTCCAGCCCGTAGCCCCTCAAGGCATCGGCGTACAGCGCCGGACTCAGTTCCTCGCCGACGGGAGGCAGCTGGGCCGTATCTCCCATCAGCAACAGGCGGCATCCCTGGCCTGAATAGACAAACTGCACCAGGTCGTCCAGCAACCGCCCCGTACCGAACATGGCACCCGACAGTCCTTCGTTGGATATCATTGAAGCCTCATCGACAATATATAAGGTATGGGTCGTCAGATTGTCGTTCAACGTAAAGTTTCCCCCTTCTCCCGAATAGGCCCGTTCCCGGTATATCTTCTTATGAATGGTAAAGGCCGGATGCCCCGCATACGCCGAAAAGACCTTTGCCGCCCTCCCGGTCGGAGCCAGCAAAACGACCTTCTGTTTCAGGAAGTCGAGCGTCCGTACCAAAGCCCCCACCAGCGAGGTTTTTCCCGTGCCTGCATAGCCCCGCAGCAGGAATGTAACATCCGCCTTCGGCGAACAGAGAAACTGAGACAACAATTTTATCGCATTTTCCTGCTCAGGAGTTGGCTGATAAGGAAAATTTTCCTTAATTTGCCTTTCTAAATAGTTATTTATCATTTTCGCCTAAGAAAAAAGTAAGAGGAACTGATGTTTTTAAATTTATTTCTTTTATTTTTGCGGTGCGAATATAACATTACTTACGAATATAATAAACTAAAAACATATTTATCATGAAAACAGTATTTAATATCGTTTTGGCCCTGTGCGCTTTAGTACTGGTTTACATCTGCTATGCCAGTATCATGGGCCCGATTAATTTCGAGAAAGCTGAAAAGAACAGAGAGAAAGCTGTCATTGCGCGTCTGATAGACATCCGCAAGGCTCAGACCGAGTACCGCAACCTGCACAACCAGCAGTACACTCCGAGCTTCGACACCTTAATCAGCTTCGTGAAGACAGCCAAACTGCCTTTCATCTACAAGAAAGGTGAGCTGACTGACAAGCAGCTGGAAGATGGTCTGACGGAAAAGAAAGCCATCAGCATCATCAACAAGGCCAAGAAGACTGGCAACTATGCTGAAGTAAAGAAACTGGGGCTGGAAAACTTTACTCGTGACACCATGTGGGTAGCCGTCATCGATACAATCTTCCCGAAAGGCTTCAACGCCGATTCGATGAGATACGTACCGTTCGGCAACGGCGCACAGTTTGAAATGGCCATCAAGAACGATACAGCCAAATCGGGTGCTCCTTTCTGCCTGCTCGAAGTGAAGACTCCGTATACTGTTTACCTGAACGGTCTGGACAAACAGGAAATCGCCAACAAGATTGACCTGCAGACCAAGCTGGGCAAATATGCCGGCTTGATGATTGGTAGCCTGGAAACAGCCAACAACAACGCAGGTAACTGGGAATAATTCTTCCTAAGCGTATATGACAGAAACGATTGATTTTACTAAATCAAAGCAATATACATTATCCATCCGTCTTAGTACGGATGGATTTTCTTTTTCTGTACTCAACCCTCTGGAGGACAGCAGCTCCATGCTGACGGACTATGAAGTTGACGAGTCCCTTTCGCTGACGGCCAACCTGAAACAGGCATTCAGGAAAGTGGAATGGCTGAGCCAGCCCTACCGCCGTGTCAATCTGCTGATGGCCGGCAAACGTTTCACCTTCATTCCGTTGGAATACTTTGAGGACGAACAGACCAATACCATTTTCTACCATAATTTCTCCCAACAGGAGAATGAAACCGTCCTCTACAACATCCTGCACAAAGACAACATCGTAGTGCTGTTCGGCATGGACAAAAGCGCCTTCAACTGTCTGCACGAGCAATATCCCGAAGCCCATTTCTATGCGCAGGCCAGCCCGTTCATCGAATACTTCTCTGCCAAAAGCCGACTGGGAAACAACCGGAAAATGTACGTAAACTTACGGAAAAGAGCAGCTGATGTCTACGCCTTCGAGCGGGGCCGTCTGCTATTGGCCAATTCCTTTCCCTGCCAGGCTGCTTCAGACAGCATCTATTACATGCTGTACATCTGGAAACAGTTGGGATTCGATCAGGAAAGGGACGAACTGCACCTGACGGGACAACTGGATGACAAGAACCGGTTGCTGCCCGAATTGCGAAAATATATCCGGCAAGTATTCATCACAACGCCTGCCCACCATCTTGACCTTCAAGCCATCACCCTATGCGAGTAATCAGCGGTATCTACAAAAGACGTCGGTTCGACGTACCCCATACCTTCAAAGCCCGTCCGACGACCGACTTTGCCAAGGAGAATCTCTTCAACGTACTTTCCAACTACCTCGACTTCGAGGACCATGTCCAGGCTCTCGACCTCTTTGCCGGTACCGGCAGCATCAGCATCGAACTGGTATCGCGGGGGTGCGACCAGGTGGTCAGTATCGAAAAGGACCGCGACCATTATGCCTTCATCTGCAAGATCATGAACGAAGTCAAGACAGACAAGTGCATTCCTATCCGTGGAGACGTATTCAAGTACATCGCAGGAGGACGCGGACAATTTGACTTCATCTTTGCCGACCCGCCCTATGAACTCAAGGGGCTGGAAACCATTCCCGACTTGATTTTCGAACATAACTTGCTGAAGGAAGACGGCCTGTTCGTCCTGGAGCACGGAAAGAAAAACAATTTCGAAACGCATCCCCACTTCATCGAACGCAGAGTATACGGCAGCGTCAACTTCTCCTTCTTCCGCTAAAGCCCTACGGGGTACACACTACAACAAAGGAGCCAGCAAACGGACAAGGCTCTCCAGCGCCTTCCGATGCCATGGCCGCTTGGACCACGTCTTCAGATGCAGTTGAAGGCAGTCGCGCTGGTCCTGCAGGAAGATTTCCCGCATCTGCAAAGCGGTTTCTTCACTATAGATAAAGGCATTCACCTCAAAATTGTGTTCAAAGCTGCGGAAATCCATGTTCGTAGAACCAATTGTCGACAGCTCGTCGTCCGAGACCATCAGTTTGGAATGGAGAAAACCCTTCCGATACAGATAAACCTTCACACCGGCTCCCAGCACCGTAGCCAGATAGGAACACGAAGCCAGGTGGGTAATCCGCGAATCGGCCTTCAAGGGCAACATGAGGCGGACATCCACTCCGGCCAAGGCAGCAGTCTGCAAAGCGACAAGCATCGAGTCGGTAGGCAGGAAATAGGGAGTCTGGATATAGAAATACTTCCTGGCCCCCATAATGGCCATCGCAAGTCCCTGCATAATCTCCTTCCACGGGCCTACCGGTTCGCTCGTCACAACCTGTATCAATGAAGAACCGTAAGATCCCAGCTTCGGAAAATAGCGTGCCGACGTAATCAGTGTGCGATCCACGAAGTACCAGTCCAGCAGAAAAGTCGTCTGCAGACCATGAACAGCCTTTCCCTCAAGAAGCAGATGGGTATCCCGCCAGATGCCCCACGAGATGCCGTTCACATAACGTTCAGCCAGGTTCATGCCTCCGATGAAGCCCACCCGACCGTCTATCACCACCACCTTCCGATGGTTACGGTAATTCACCTTACTGGTAAACAGCGGGAAACGCACTTTCAGGAAGCCTCTTACCTCAATGCCGGCCTCGCGCATCTCTTCAAAGAAACGATTGGGCACGTGCCAGCATCCGACGTCATCATAGAGCACCCGTACCTCTACCCCCTCACTCGCCTTGTCTATCAGTACATCGCGCACCATACGCCCGACGGCATCGTCTTCAAAAATATAAAACTCCAGATGAATGTGTCGGGTAGCCTGCTGCAACTCTCTCAAGAGGGACTGCAACATGGTGCGGCCGGAAGTGTAGACTTCCACCCGGTTACCGTCAAAAGGCAACGACTGATTGGTATTGCGAAAGAGGGAGATGAGACGTCCATAGGCCAAGGGAAGCGTACTGGACGTCTGGGACATGTACTCCAGCAACGGTTTCTTCTGCAAGCTGTTATAACCCTTCTTGCTGATGAGCCGTTCATGTCGCTGGCTGCGTCCGAAAAAGAAATAGAACACCAGTCCGACAACAGGGAGGAACAATAAGACCAATATCCAAGCCAACGTCTTGACCGGATTACGGTTCTCCAGCACAATCACCAGAATAGTACCCAGAACCAGACCGAAATAGACCACATCGAAAGCGGCCGTAGCAATCAGGCTTAATATAGAATTCCAATCAAACATTTGTTTTCCATATCGTTCTTATATGGAAAACAAATGTATGAAAAACATTGGATATAAACAACAGAAAAGACATTAGAAACGTCTGCCCGGTCTGCCCATCGGACGATGTCCGCCAGGACCGAATCCCGGTCCCATCCGCTTGTCGCGTGCCTGCTTGCCTCCGAAGATGTTCAGACGATAGATGAAGTGAAGCATGCAATAGCTGTTCACGCCGTTATACTGGTATACGGAACGGCCGCTGGCGGTCAGCGAACGGGTGATGTTGCTCTGCTGCTGCAGGATGTCGTACATCTCGAAGCTGACAGTGGCATCCCCCTTCAGGAACGTCTGCGACAACTGGGCGTTCCAAATCAGTTCGTTACGGTTCATGCTGGCATCCGAATAGCCGCGACGGCTCTGGTTGCCCAGGTTGGTGGACAAGCTCATGCCCCAGGGCATATTCACGGTCGTACTGGCACCGTAGGAGAAGGTATAGGGCTGCTGGTTGTTCGATGGTGTCAACTTGTCCTTTTCAATCGAATAGGAGAACGTTCCGTTCAGTCCGAATTCAAACCAGTCGTTCCGATAAGTTCCGTTCAAGCGTTCATTCAGAGTCAGGTTGGTAGTCGTGTTCTTCTGCTGGACAGCATCCACACCGGTACCTGTGGTCAGGAATCCCACATTATTATTATAGGACAGATTACTGAACGAACCGATGTTGAACTTCTTGTTCTTCAACGCCGAATTGATGCCGAACATACCGAACGCACTCCAGTTGCCATTGATATTCTCCGGCTTCGTTACCCATCCACCGGTTGACGGATTGTACGTACGCGAGTTACTGATGCTGTTTTGCGTCATCTGCAGGTTGACGTGCGAGAAGATGCCCTGCTGACGGTCCACATTATAAGTATTGTAGAACACGCGCAGGCTATGGTTGAACGAAGGCTTCAGGTAGGGGTTACCCATGGTAACGTTCAGCGGATTGGAGTCATCGGTCACATCCAGCAAGTTCTCCATACCGGGCTGAGAACTGCGTCCGCGGTACGTGACGCGCAACTGGCTCACCTTGGAGAAACGATATCGGAAGTCCACGTTCGGTGCCACATTGAAGACGTTGCGCACGGCCAGCGTATCCATTTCGCCTTTTTTGTAACCCAAGGATGTCTTCTGCGGTTCCAGATCCGCACCGATGCTCAACTGATACTTCTGACGGATGAAACGCAGGCTGGGACTGAAACGATGCGTATAAGTCCTGTATTCCGCAAACTTGCTCAGGCTCTGGTCATAACCGTCTTCGTAGTCTTCGGGCAGCATCTCGCCGAAGTTCCAGTCCTCACCCAAGTCATAGGCCTTCTTGTCACTCTTACTGTAACTGTAATTGAAACGATAGCGGAACTGCAGGAAAGTAGCTTTCCAAAGCGGTTCGCTGTAGGTCAGTTCCAGGCTGTAATTATATCCATTGGTCGGAGTCGTCATGTAACGGCGGATGATGTCCTCGGGAGTCACCGTTCCGTCTTCGTTCTGCTGGAAGTATCGGGTATTGGAAGCCGTATACTGTGTACTTTCCGAATCGTCGTACCCCACCGTACCGCGGAAGGTGATGTTGCGGCCCATGGAATTCAACTTACGGTTGACCTGCAGGGTAGCGTCGGCCGACAGGGAGTTGCCATCGCTGCTCGACAGATTGTTCGACGTATTGACACGGATGTCCTTCAACGGGTCGTCCACCACCCCGTTGTCACTGAACGCTTCGCCCGACAGGTCCATCTTGGCCAGCGAAGTGATGTCCAGATAGTCATTGGGATTGGACACTACGGCATAAGGGTCACTGTTGAAAGTTCCCGACTTGGCATCCGACGTACTATATGTCTTTCCCCAACTGAAATTCGGGCGGAAGATAATATTGGTCAACGTGTCGGGCTTCCACTCCATGCGGAAGTCGGCACGGAAATCCTTGCTGCCACTGAGTGTCTTGGTCCGCGAGTTATTGAACGACGACGAAGCTCCTCCGGTCAGGAAGTTTTCCGTATATCCGTCGCTGTAGGAATCATTGCCCCGATAGTTATAGCGCACACTGCCGCCCAGCTCTATTTTTTCCGTCTCGGTAGCAAAGTTCAGTCCCAGTTCCTTGGTGGCCGTCAGACCATTGTTGCGTCTCCAGCGGGGACCGCCGCCACCGCCCGAAAAGCCCTGGTCGTTCACGTTGTTGGCACCGGCGATGAGCGATACCTGCGTCTTGTCATAGAAGTAGTTCACCATCGCGCGCCCCATGTAGCGGTCTTTCGTTCCTCCGGCCAGGTCGATATTGCCAAAGACACCTTTGTTCATACCTTTTTTGACAGTCAGGTCGAGCACCGTCTCTTCCTCGCCGTCATCAATACCGGTGATACGGGCCAGATCCGACTTCTTGTCGTATGTCTTCAGCTTCTCAATCATGTCCACCGGCAGGTTCTTCAAGCCAGTCTTTACGTCTCCGCCGAAGAATTCCTTGCCGTCCACCATGATTTTGGAGATATCCTTGCCATTGATTTTCACGTTGCCGTCGTCATCAATCTCGGCTCCCGGCAACTTCTTCACCAGCTCCTCGAGCATGGCACCTTCCGGCGTACGGTAGGCCGACGAGTTGAAGGCGACCGTATCTTCCACCACCTGTACCTGGGGTGCCTCGGCCACGATGACAGCCTCGGCCAGCATGATGGCATCAGACTCCAACGTCAGAGTTCCCAGGCGTTTGTTGGGGGCCGAGGCGGTCAGTTGCAAGGGCACGTACTTGGTCTTGTATCCTATATAAGATACTTTCATCACGTACTTCCCGCCTCTGACCTTGGGGAGTGAAAATGCTCCGTCTTCCCCGCTTGCGGCACCGGTCACGTAAGCGCTGTCGGGCAACGACAACAACTGGATGGTGGCCTGCGCGGCAGGCGCCTTGGTATCGTCTTCCATCAGACGACCCGAAACCGTAATGTTCTTAGTCTGTGCAAACACCGACAGGGTTACCGCCCAAAGCAACATTGTCAGTACTAAAATTTTTCTCATCTGTGTCTATTCTTTCTATGTAAAACGTCAATATAACATGCTTTCCGTTTGACGGTAGTCACAAAGAAAGGTTTAATCGGGCACAGGCACATTTTAACATTTTATCGACTATTCCGCTTAAACAATCGATCAACGGAAGATTTTTTAAGACCAAACTCCAGACAAAGCACGTTCATGATCAGGAATATCAGAAAAGACGAACTCTCTACGGTCGCAATGTCACCTTTGGCCACCCGGTAGAGCATGGTGCCGAAGATATACAGCACGGTCAGGAACATGGCATTGCGCACGGCACGGTTGCGCACCTTTTCCGTCTCGGCCGACTCGTGCCGGCTCAGCGCGAAGATAATCATCAGCGCCCCCAGCATCATGAGCAGCTTGGAACACTCCTTGTAAAACAACAGGTTGGCATCGGTCACCCGCCCCATCATCAGCATCAGGAAGGGAAGAAACAGAGCCAGGGCAATGATGAAATAGCCCAACGGACGACAATACACAGGCAGCAGTGCTTTCATAACTTTATTCGTTTTTTTGTTCAACAATACACGCGCAAAGATACGCCTTTCGAAGATAAGTCCTATCTTTGTCCACAGAAAAAAGCAGATACAACATGAGCAAACAAGAAGTTATCCTGTGCCGGGAGCTGGAAAGCAGCCTGGCCCAAGCCGTCGGCCGCTGTCCCCACGACAAGCTGTTCATCCTGACCGACGAGCATACCCACCGCCTGTGCCTGCCCCGCATCCAAAACCTGCCGGCACTCGAAGGAGCGGAAGAAATCGTCATCGGAGCCGAAGACGTGAACAAGAATCTGGAAACACTGGCCTCCGTGTGGCAGGCCCTGAGCAGCCGGGGAGCCACCCGCCACTCGCTCCTCATCAACCTGGGTGGAGGCATGGTGACCGACCTCGGCGGTTTTGCTGCCGCCACCTTCAAGCGCGGCATCAACTATATCAATATCCCCACCACCCTGCTGGCCATGGTCGACGCTTCGGTTGGCGGAAAGACGGGCATCAACTTCAACGGGCTGAAGAACGAAATCGGTGCCTTTGCCCCAGCCTCCAGCGTCCTGCTCGAAACGGAGTTCCTGAGCAGCCTCGACGCGCACAACTTCTTCTCCGGCTATGCCGAAATGCTGAAGCACGGCCTCATCAGCACACCCCAGCATCTGGACGAACTGCTGGCTTTCGATACCGACCGGCCCGATTATGCCCAACTGAAGGAGCTGGTGGGCCAATCCGTACAGGTCAAGGAAGACATTGTGGAGCAAGACCCCAAGGAACACGGCATCCGCAAGGCGCTCAACCTGGGGCACACCATCGGCCATGCCTTCGAAAGCCTGGCCCTGGCCGAGAGCCGTCCCGTGCTCCATGGCTATGCCGTGGCGTGGGGCCTGGTGTGCGAGCTCTACCTGTCGCATCTCAAGACCGGTTTCCCCAAGGAACGTCTGCGCCAGGTCGTCCAGTTTGTCCGCCAGAACTATGGCGCCTTCACCTTCACCTGCCAGCACTACGACCGGCTCTACGAACTGATGCTGCACGACAAGAAGAACACGGCCGGCATCATCAACTTCACCCTGCTGAAGGACGTGGGCGACATCTGCCTCAACCAGACAGCCGACAAGGATACCATCTTCGAAACGCTCGACTTCTATCGGGAATGCATGGGCCTGTAAGGTCTCTGCTTCCCTTCAGGAAAAGCCTGCCGGCAAATATTTGCACTTTCTCCGAAAAAAAACGCCCATATATTTGCAGATTCAAAATAAAGCCGTACCTTTGCATCCGCAATTCGGGGTGTAGCTCAGCCCGGTTAGAGTACGCGTCTGGGGGGCGTGTGGTCGCTGGTTCGAATCCAGTCACCCCGACTGGTGAAAATGAAGGAGTTAAGTGATAAACTTAGCTCCTTTTTCTTTTATACACTGACGGATTACTGACGGTTGAGGTAGAAAAGGGGGATCAACGTAAAAATCTGAGGGATTCGTTGATTAACATAAATCTCAGCCAGCCTGAACAGGAAGAACCTGGCTCAACGTAAAAACAGATGTTCTTTCTTCATATCCAATAATTAACAATCCATATTTGCAAGTACGCAAATAAGTACATATCTTTGTGCTTTAACGAAGGAGGATTTATGAGAACAGCCAACTACACAGATTTAAGAGCCAACCTGAAAAGCTATATTGATGCGGTCATTGACGATTATGATACCGTAGTTGTCAATCGTGGGAATGGCAAAGGAGTCGTGATGATTTCCTTGGATGAATACAACTCTCTAAAGGAAACGGAATACATCCTGTCGTCACCCGAAACAATGGAAGCCATACACAAAGGCGAAGAGGATATTAAGAACGGCAACTCCATATCTCAAAATGAAGGTGAAAGCATAGAGGACTTCTTAAAACGGGCAGCATGTACAGAATAACATTGTCTGAGCAGGCACGGAAAGAATATCTATACTTTGTCCAAAGCGGCAACAAGGCTATCTTGAACAAGATTCAAACCTTATTGGAAAATATAGCCGAACACCCTTATACGGGGATAGGGAAGCCGGAACCGCTCAAATATGAACTGGCAGGAAAATGGTCAAGAAGAATCAATGCCGAGCATAGAATTGTTTACTCCGTGCATGATGACATAATAGAAGTTTACATATTCTCAATGAGATACCATTACGCTAAAAAACAAAGGAAGTGCGGCGTGACCGTACCCTGTTGAAGAACGTGGAAGAGATACGTTCGGAAGATCCGG
>CATXSD010000051.1 GCA_958402075.1 Mediterranea massiliensis
CACTCGGTTTTGGAGACCGATGCTCTACCAACTGAGCTATTCCCGTGTTTGCGGCTGCAAAGGTAGTGGAAAGTTTTGATTCCGCAAGCCTTTGCCGCTTTATTTTCTGTGGGACGCAGAGATTATAGCATCTGCAGGTCCTGGTACATGACCCGATAGGCAGCAGCCTTCTTGTCCAGAGCCAGCGGGTAGGCGCGCGACGAGGAGGGCATGCGGTAGAGGCGCAGGGGACGTCCTTCGAAAAGGAATTCGGTGAAGTCGCCCACCTTGGGAGCCGTGAGAGCGAAGGTCCGGCAGAGGGTGTCCGTTGCTTTTTCGCCGGTGGTGACGATGGCTCGGCATTGGGACAGCTTTTCGAGCAGAGCGCGGACATCGGTCGGCTGGACTACTTCCAGGAACTTGTCGGAGGCATTGTCCTGCAATCGTCGGACGGCAGTTGCCGTGTCGTAGAGGGCAATGCCTTTTTCCTGAAGGAAAGCAATGAGTTCGTCCTTGGAAAAGGCCTTTTTCCCCTTGACAACGAAGTGTTCCTTGTCGCCGAAGAAGATGAGTCCTACGATGCGCCACATGTCGTTGTTCCAGTTGGGGTAATAGAACTCCATGCTCCACCGTTTGCGTTGGGGAGGGAAGCTGCCCAACATCAGCAGGCGGGCGTTGGTCGGCAGGAAGGGTTCCAGCGGATGCTGTTCGATTTCCATGATACGGCCTATTTCTTCTCTTCGTGGTTTTTATGCTTGGCTTCTTTCTTGGCCAGCATGACGACGTTGTAGACATACTCCGTCATCCATTGCTCCGAGTAGCCCAGGCGTTCCTTGTACTGGCGTACGGAAGCGGCGGTCTTGTGGACGTCGTCCTTCTTCCATACGGTCTTGGTGCAGACGTCGTGTACGGTCTTTTCAGTCATGGTTCTCAGGGCGCCTTTGAAGATGGACGGCATGCGGAATTTCCATTGCATCAGGTTGCCCATCAGCATCATCAGGTCGTTGGAGAAGCCCTGGTACATGAAGAGGTAGGCCTGCACGTCGTTTTGGGTGCGGCAATGTTTCTTGATGGAGGCGTCGATTTCCTTGAAGAAGTTTTCGCTCAGTCCGTAGTCCTGCATCAGCATCTTCTTGGAGGCTGCTTTTTCGCCTTGGCCCAGTCGCCCGCCTTGGGTAGGTATCTTGAACAAGCGCTTGAAGGTGGCTACATCAGGCACGAAGCGTATGTTGGTGATGCCCAGGTTGGAGGCTATTACGGACTGGAAATAGACACGCGTCAGCAATACGAAGTCTTCCACGTTCTTCGAGGAGTTTTCTCCTGCATTCTTCTTGAACAGATTGGCAAATATTCCCATATATCTTAGTTATGTATGATTTTTTCAGTTGTGGCGCAAATTTACGAAATAAGTAGGTTTACGCCAATATTGTAAGGGGCTTATTTCTCAACTTTCTTCTTCCAACACTCCAGGTCGTCTTCCAGTCCCTCCAGCCGGTCGCTGGTGAAGACGGGGTCCTTGATGCCGTTCCGTTTCTGCATGCGGTAGTCTTCGAGCAATCGGAAGGCATATTTCCCCAGCAGGGTGATGGCTATCAGGTTGCAGAGGGTCATCAGTCCCATAGTGATGTCGGCCAGTCCCCAGGCAACGTCCAGCGTCGTAAGGGCGCCGAACAGCACCATGCCGCCTACCAGCAGGCGGTAGACAGTCAGGATCCATTTCCGGCGGGTGAGGTAGCGCACGTTGGCTTCCCCATAATAATAGTTGCCCAGGATGCTGCTGAAAGCGAAAAAGAAGAGCGCGATGGCCACGAAAATGCCTCCCGATGGACCGATTTCGTTGGTCAGGGCATGTTGGGTGAGCTGCACACCGTTGCTCGAACCGTCCAGAGG
Source organism: Mediterranea massiliensis (assembly GCA_958402075.1). Lineage (GTDB taxonomy): Bacteria > Bacteroidota > Bacteroidia > Bacteroidales > Bacteroidaceae > Bacteroides > Bacteroides massiliensis_D. The sequence continues at coordinate 1,870 of CATXSD010000051.1, forward strand.
TGCCCCGCTGAACAGGATGATGAAGGCTGTGCAGGTGCAGATAATCAATGTGTCGGTGAATACGCCCAGTGTCTGGATAAGTCCCTGTTTGACGGGGTGGGTGACGTTGGCGGTAGCTGCCACGTTCGGAGCGGAGCCCATACCGGCTTCGTTGCTGAAGAGGCCGCGCTTGATGCCTTGCATTAGTGCCATGCCTACACCTCCACCCAGCGCCTGCTCCCAGCCGAAGGCATGGCCGACAATCAGGGCAATGACGGCGGGAAGTTCTGTGATGTTCATCAGGACGATTGTGAGTGCAAGCGCTACGTAGCCCAATGCCATGACGGGAACAAGGATGCTGCTGACCTTGGCAATGCGCTGTACGCCGCCGAAGATAATGAGGAGGGTCAACAGGGTGATGATGCCTCCCGTAAGGCTATGGCTGATGCCGAAAGCGTTTTCGAAAGCTGCACACAGCGTGTTGCTCTGTACCGAATTGAAGGCAAAGCCGAAGGTCACGGTAATCAGTACGGCAAAGAGGGCACCCATCCAAGGTTGCTTCAGACCTTTCTTCATGTAGTAGGCCGGTCCCCCCACAAACGAGTCTTTTCCTTTTTCCTTGTAAAGCTGGGCCAGGGTAGACTCGACAAACGAACTGGAGGCTCCGAAGAGGGCGATGACCCACATCCAGAAGACGGCACCCGGCCCGCCTATGGCGATGGCGGTGGCAACACCCGCCAGGTTTCCTGTGCCTACGCGGCTAGCTATCGAGATGGCGAATGCCTGGAAAGATGAAATGTGCTTGGTGCCGTTGTCGCTCCCCGTGGAGTCGGCCAGCAGGCGTATCATTTCCTTGACCATGCGGAACTGGACAAAACGGGTTTTCAGCGTGAACCAGACGGCACATCCCAGCAGGAGGGCGATGAGGAGATAGGTCCAAAGGATGTCGTTGATAAAGTTGATTGCTTGCATAAGGGTTGTGTGGTGAGGTGGTTTATTTTTTCAGACGGAAATGAAACTTGTGCCCTTCGAAAACGGTTTCTACGATGCCGTATCGGATGAATTTGGCCAGCAGATGTTCGGCGGCACGTCGTGAAAGCCGGGCCAGCCGGCAGTATCGGTTCAGCGACAGGCGGTCGTTCTGTTCCAACAGGTCGAGCAGCAGTTGTTCTCGTTCAGTGTATTCCATCAATTCTCCGCGGGGGCTTTCCTGTTGTTGCCACACACGCAGGTGTACGGGAGTGGCCAGGATGTTTTCGTCCTTGATGCGGAGATAGGCCAGCAGCTTGCCGCTTTCATCTTTGGCATATACAGGCTTCCGGTTGCTTTCATCGATTTGTGCCAGCAGGACTGTTCTTCCCTCTACCTGATAGGTATAGGTTTGTACTTCCATGGGGGGAGAGCAGTACATCTGCGCAGCTGCTTCAATCATATAGACTTCTTCGTCGGAGCGTACTCCGGCTATTTTGCCGTTGTCCTTGACTCCAATCAGCAGCCGTCCGCCATCGGTATTGGCAAAAGCTGACAAAGTCTTGGCAATCTTGCGTGCATCCGAAATTTCGAATTTGAAGTCCTGTTGCTGGTGTTCTCCTTCGTCAATGAGCGCATGTATATATTCGGTGTCAGTGAGAGTTTTCATGGCTGCAAAAGTAGAGAAAAAACGCCGATTATTCATTTTTTATCATAAAATTGCGTTTCGGATAAAAAAAAATATCCTTTTTGTGTTTTTATTTCGCGAAAGAATGTATTTTTGCCGTACATTATTAACAAAGTAAATAAAAAAGGGATTATGAAAGAATTAGTAGAGAAGGTTGCTGAATTATATGCAGCATTCGAAAAAGATGCGAAAGCACAAGTTGAAAATGGTAACAAAGCTGCCGGTACTCGTGCACGCAAGGCTTCGTTGGAAATTGAAAAAGCTATGAAGGCTTTCCGTAAAGCATCTTTGGAAGCTGCCAAATAAGATAGCGAAGGTAAAATGTAAAAAAGAAGGTGGACGTGCCGGAAAGGTATGTCCACCTTCTTTTGTTATAAGGAGGTTTGTTGAAACGTCTGATAAACTTCTTCCCAATGATTGCAGAAGTCTGACATGGAGGGAAAAAGCAGGTTGGCGCCGGCGTCAAGCAATACTTGTCCGTCCAATGGGCCGGTATTGACTGCTATGGTGAAAATTCCTGCGGCTGCTCCTGCCTGCACTCCGATAGGAGCATTCTCTACGACGATGGCTTCGTTGGCTGCCACGTGTGCCTTTTCCAATCCCATCAGGTAGGGTTCTGGGTTGGGTTTGCCATATTTGACATCGAAAGCCGTGACCATGTGGGCATGGTCGAACGTACCCGGATAGTTGTGCTCCAGTCTGTCCAGTAGGGAGGTCTGCCCCGAACCGGTGACCAGTACAGGAGTCAGGTGAGCTGCCTTGACTTTCTGCATCAGTTCCCATGCTCCCGGCATGTGTTTGGGCTCCGGGTTCTTGTTGAACTCCCGACTCTTCTCCTCATAGATTTCTTGAATCATTTCGGGAGTGGCATCCTTGCCAAACTGCCTCTGGTAGACGAGGTTGATGGTGGCGGCACCGGTGCGCCCTTCATGCAGGAAGGCCTCTTCGCGGCTCAAGTGAAGGCCATGACGTTCCATCACCGTGTGCCAGGCATCGGCATGATAGGGCATGGAGTCGAAGAGCACGCCATCCATGTCGAACAATACAGCCTTGAGGCGGACACAAGAATGCCCGCTACCTTGGAGATAGCGGGCTATGGATTCGTGAATGGAATTCATGTTGTTACAGTCTTGCGCGGATCGCTTTGGATTCAGCTTCATAACCCGGCTTGTTGAGCAGGGCAAACATATTCTTCTTGTAAGCCTCTACACCCGGCTGGTTGAAGGTATTGACACCCAGCAGGTAACCGCTGATGCCGCAAGCCTTTTCAAAGAAGTAGAGCAGGCCGCCGATGCATTCCTCAGTCAGTGCGGGTACAGAGATGCGCATGTTGGGTACACCACCGTCTACGTGAGCCAGCTGAGTGCCCAGTTCGGCCATTTTGTTGACTTCATCCACGCGTTTGCCGGCCAGGAAGTTCAGACCGTCCAGGTTTTCGGCATCGCTGGGTACTACCAGCTTGTGAGTAGGCTGTTCAACAGAGATAACCGTTTCGTAGATGGTACGTTCGCCTTCCTGAATCCATTGTCCCATGGAGTGGAGGTCGGTCGAGAAGTCTACGGCTGCGGGGAAGATACCCTTGCCTTCCTTGCCTTCAGACTCGCCATAGAGCTGTTTCCACCATTCGTTGACGTAGTGGAGTTTGGGGTTGAAGTTGACCAGAATTTCGATCTTCTTGCCATTCTTGTAGAGTTCGTTGCGGGTAGCGGCATACAAGGCGGCAGGATTTTGTTCGAAAGGAACATCTGCACCACAGGCTTTTTCCATCTCAACGGCACCGGCCACCAGTTTGTCAATATCGAATCCGGCTACGGCGATAGGCAGCAAGCCTACAGGAGTCAGTACGGAGAAACGTCCGCCCACATTGTCGGGGATGATGAACGACTTGTAGCCTTCCTTGTCGGCCGTAATGCGTGCAGCACCTTTCTTGGCATCGGTAACGGCCACAATAACTTTCTTGGCAGTCTCCTTGCCACGCTGGTCTTCGCATTGCTTTTTCAGCAGGCGGAAGGCGAGGGCGGTTTCGGTAGTCGTACCCGACTTGGAGATGTTGATAACACCGAATTTCTTGCCTTTCAGGTATTCGGTCAGTTCATATAAATAATCCTCGCCGATATTGTGTCCGGCAAAAAGGATGGTAGGCGCATTTTTCTTTTCCTGCAACCATACGAAGCTGTTGGACAGGGCTTCGATGACGGCGCGTGCACCGAGGTAGCTTCCACCGATGCCGGCTACAACTACGACTTCGCAATTGTCACGCAATACTTGGGCGGTAGCCTTCAAGTCGTTCAGGTGTTCTTTGGTGATGGAAGAAGGCAGGTGCAGCCATCCCAAGAAATCGCTGCCTTTGCAGGTACCGTTTTCGAGTGCTTCCTGTGCTTCTTTTACCTTAGCTTCGTAAGCAGAGATGCTTTCTTTGGAGATAAATCCAAAGGTCTTTTCGATGTTTAAACTAATCATATTCCTTATTAATTTAAAAAGTTATTTCTGTGTCTGTCTTTTATTCGACGTCCGAATTATCTGAAAGAATCGGTCAGTAGCTTGATTTCGATCATGGGAGATATCCGTTCGTACAAGATGTTGTAGACGGCGTCTACAATCGGCATGTTGACGTGGTAGTGCTTGTTGATTTCCTTGATGCACTTGGTGCCGTAATAGCCTTCGGCAATCATTTCCATTTCAATCTGTGCACTTTTTACTGAATATCCCTTTCCTATCATGGTGCCGAAGGTGCGGTTGCGGCTGAAGTTGGAATACCCCGTTACCAGCAAGTCGCCCAGGTAGGCCGATTCGTTGACATTGCGGTCCAGGGGATGAACGGTTTGCAGGAAACGGTTCATCTCTTGTATGGCGTTCGAAATGAGTACGGCCTGGAAGTTGTCTCCATACTTCAGCCCGTTGCAGATGCCGGCCGCGATGGCATATACGTTTTTCAGGACCGAACCGTACTCAATGCCAACCACGTCGTTGCTTACGGATGTCTTGATGTACGAGCAGCTGAGCTGGCGGGCAAAGATAGAGGCCTTGTCAATGTCGGGGCAGGCGATGGTGAGGTAAGAAAGACGCTCCAGCGCTACTTCTTCAGCATGGCAGGGACCTGCCACGACGGCGATATTCTCGGCCGGTACCCCATATTCTTTGGTGAAGTATTCGGACACAATCAGGTTGTCGTCGGGCACGATGCCTTTGATGGCCGTGATGATGAACTTGTCCTTGATTTTGGTCTTCAGCTTCTTCAAGTGCGACTTGAGATAGGGAGACGGAGTGACGAATATCAGCGTATCGGAAGCCTTCACTACATCGTTGATGTTGGAGCTGAAATTGATACGCTTGGTGTCGAATTTGACGCCCGTCAGATAGGCGGGGTTATGACCCAGCCGTTTGAAGTCGGCAATGCGGTCGTCGCGCCGCATGTACCAATTGATCGACTCGGCTTGGTTGAGCACCATTTTGGCAATGGCTGTCGCCCAACTACCTCCGCCCATGATGGCTATCTTTCCGGGAACTTTCATTTCTGTTCGGTTAGTTCTTCAATTTTTCTATCCATCCGGTCACGTCGTTGACGCTTGGATTGGTCAGTTCCAACTTATATTTCTTGTTGATGCCACAGATATCCATGTGAAGTTTCTGAGGATTGACTTCCGCCATGTCGCTCACCTGGTTATAGCCGGCTTTCTGAATGACGGGTACCCATGCTTCGGGGATGCCGAGTTCGGTATATTTGGCCGGTGCGTCTTTGGAAGCCACCTTTTCGGGACGCATTTGCGGGAAGAGCAGTATTTCCTGGATATAGGATTTGCCTGTCATCAGCATGACCAGACGGTCGATGCCGATACCGATACCCGATGTGGGAGGCATACCGTATTGCAGGGCTTTCAAGAAGTCCTGGTCGATGAACATGGCTTCATCGTCGCCCTTTTCGCTCAGGCGCAGCTGCTCCTTGAAGCGCTCTTCCTGGTCGATGGGGTCGTTCAACTCGCTATAGGCATTGGCCAACTCCTTGCCGTTCACCATCAGCTCGAAGCGTTCGGTCAGGCCCGGCTTGCTGCGGTGCATCTTGGTCAGCGGACTCATTTCGACAGGGTAGTCGGTGATGAAGGTCGGCTGGATGAAGGTACCTTCGCAGAATTCTCCGAAGATTTCATCGATGAGCTTGCCCTTGCCCATGGTGTCGTCGATTTCCATTTTCAGTTCCTTGCAAATCTGGCGGATTTCCTCTTCGCTCTTGCCGTTGAGATCGTAGCCGGTCTTTTCCTTGATGGCATCGAGGATGGGCAGACGGCGGTAGGGAGCTTTGAAGCTGATTGTCTTGCCGTCGATGACGGTTTCGCTACAACCGTTTACGGCGATGCAGATGCGCTCCAGCAGCTTTTCTGTGAAACTCATCATCCAGTTATAGTCCTTATACTGTACATAGAGCTCCATGCAGGTGAATTCGGGGTTGTGTGTGCGGTCCATACCCTCGTTGCGGAAGTTCTTTCCAATTTCGTATACACCTTCGAATCCGCCTACGATGAGTCTCTTCAGGTAAAGCTCGGTGGCGATACGCAGGTAGAGGTCGATGTCCAGCGAATTGTGGTGGGTGATGAACGGACGGGCGCTTGCACCGCCGGGGATTGACTGGAGGATGGGTGTCTCCACTTCGGTATAGCCGGCTTCGTCGAGGACGGCACGCATGGTCGAGATGACTTTGGTGCGTTTCAGGAAGGTTTCCTTGACGCCGTCGTTCACGATGAGGTCTACGTAGCGTTGGCGGTAGCGGAGTTCAGGATCTTCGAACGAGTCGTAAGCCACTCCGTCCTTGTATTTCACGATGGGCAGGGGCTTGAGGCTCTTGGCGAGTACGGTCAGCTTCTTGGCATGAACGCTGATTTCGCCCATTTGGGTGCGGAATACAAAGCCTTCGATGCCGATGAAGTCACCCAGGTCGAGCAAACGTTTGAACACGGTGGTGTACATGTCCTTGTTTTCATCGGGACAGATGTCGTCGCGGGTGATGTATACCTGGATACGTCCTTTGGAGTCCTGCAATTCGATGAAAGAGGCTTTCCCCATGATACGACGGCTCATCATACGTCCGGCGATGGACACTTGGCGCGGTTCGTCGTCGTCCTTGAATTCGGCTTTTATGTCGGTAGAGAAAGCGTTGGTTACATACTCTGCTGCGGGATAGGGCTCGATGCCCATCGCGCGAAGTTCATTCATGCTGTTGCGGCGAATGATTTCCTGTTCACTTAGTTCTAAAACGTTCATATCGTTAAAATTCACTCAATTTGGGTACAAAAATACGAAACATTTTTCACATTCGCATGCTTTTTTCAGCAAAATGACAGGAGAGGCAGGCGGATAGGGGCGTAAGGCAATCAGAAAATGCTGACGGCGGTCTTGGTGGTGAGCAATTCGAGTGCTTTCAGGCCCATGATGGAGTTGCCTTTCTTGTTGAGTCGGGGGCTCCAGACGGCTACCGAGTATTGGCGGGGACAGATGGCGGCGATACCTCCTCCCACACCACTCTTGCCGGGCAGGCCCACGAGGTAGGAGAATTCACCCGCTTCGTCATAGAAGCCACATGTCTGCATGATGGCGTTGATGCGCTTTACCTGCGAGGTGGTCAGGTTGGTGCCGTCAAAGCTGAAGGCATGCGTATGGTCGGCGAAGGGCAGGAAGGCGCGTGACAATTCGCGGCAATTCATCTTGAGCGAGCACTGGCGGAAGTAGAAGCGGAGCACGCGCTCCACATCGTTCTCGATGTTGCCATAATATTTCAACATGTTCACGATGGCCGCATTCAGGTAGCCGTGGTCGCGCTCCGAGGCGGCCATGCTTTCGTCATACTGGATGGAGTCGCATTCGCAGAGGCTTCGTACAAAGGCCAGGTATTCACGTTCGGGATACTCCAGCGAAGAGAGAAGGATGTCGGTCATGACCAGTGCGCCCGCGTTGATAAGGGGATTGCGGGGGATGCCGTGCTCCAGCTCGAGCTGGAAGATGGAGTTGAAGGCGTTGCCCGATGGCTCTACACCGATGCGTTGCCACAGGCGGTCGCCCAATCGGGCGAAGCCCATAGCCAGCGCAAAGACCTTGGAGATGCTTTGGATGGCGAAGCGTTCGTCGCAATCTCCCATGGCATGCTCGCGCCCGTCGAGGGTATGGAGGCAGATGCCGTAGCGGTCGGGGTCCACTTTCAGCAGGTCGGGGATGTACGCGGCGGGTTCTCCCTGGTGGGCGTATGGCTGTATTTCCCGATAGATTTCTTGAAGAATGCGGTCGTAATTCATGGTTGATAAGGTTTGGAGAGTAGGGTGAGTATTAGAACCGGACTTGTACTTGGGTCTGTAGCAGGTTGTAGTTCTCGCCCAGATGAGGGTTGCAATAGCTGTATTGTACCTGTAGGCGGCATTTGGGATAGAACCACCATTGCAGGCCGGCGATGTAGTTGGTCTGCTTGTTGTCGGCGGCCTTGTTCTTGTTGAGGTAGTCGTAGGAGGCTATGAAGTCCAGTTTGTTGCTGATGAGGTGCATGTTGGCCGTGGCATAGTAGCCGTCACTCTTCACGGTGCCGTCCTTGCCGGCCAGGTATTCGCTTCGCAGGTCCAGTTGTTTCAGTTTGATTTTCAAGCCTGCGGCCCAGCGGTTGCGTGTATAGCTGTCGCCCACCTGGATGTCGGGGTTGATGTCCGAAGTGGCTACGGCACAGCCTTTTCCTTTGATGAAGGAGCCGCCCACGGACAGCCATTCCAATGGGTTGACCATCAGGTTGCCCACGATGTCCTTCTGGTTGTTGCCGTCCTTCAGGTTGATGCCCTGTCCGTTCATGACGGCCAGTTTGTAGTTCAGCAGGCCCTTGAAGAGGTCGCCGTAAATCATCAGACCCATGTCGCGGCCGGTGGTCGAGCCGTAGAGCGGGTCGCTTCCGTTGTATCCGGCCAGGTAGTTGGTGGCTTGTGAGTTGACGTTGATCAGTTCGAGGACGCTGGGCGACATGGGGTTCTCGATGGTGTACATCGTCTTGAACTGGCCGATGCGCACGCTGATTTCGGGCAGGAAATGATACTCGGTGTAGATTTCCAGTATCTTGGGCGAGTTGGCCAGGCTGTACATGAAGTAGCACGACCAGTGGTCGGTGATGCGTCCGCGGGCCATGAGGATGGCGCGCTTGATGTCGAACGTATTGGTTTTGCTTGCCGGCTGGTCGTTGTAGGTGTATCCCAGCTGGATGTATCCTTCGAGGGTGATGCGGTCCTTCAGGGTATTCACGACGTTGGTAAGCGCTTTCGCCTGGGGTTTCTTTCCTTCTTCCTGTTTTTCTTGTGCGGCGGCCGAAGCCATGAAGGCGCAGGCAAGCCATAGTATCAGCAGTTTCTTCATTGAGGTTTTAAAAAAGAAAGAGGGCGTATCTTTCCTTGACACACCCTCTTTCGGTTGGTGATTATGTCTTATTCGTTGATGGCTGCAATACCCGGAAGTACCTTGCCTTCGATGGCTTCGAGCAGAGCGCCGCCGCCGGTCGATACATAAGATACACCGCTGGCCAGGCCGAACTTGTTGACGCAAGCTACGGAGTCACCGCCACCTACCAGTGAGAAGGCGCCGTTCTTTGTAGCCTCTACGATGGCTTCGCCTACGGCACGAGAACCGTGAGTGAAGTTGTCGAATTCGAATACGCCTGTCGGGCCGTTCCACAGGATGGTCTTGGAAGTCTTGATGACGTCGGCGAAGAGCTTCTCGCTCTCGGGACCTATGTCGAGGCCTTCCCATCCGTCAGGAATTTCGTTCACCTTGCAGAACTTCGTGTTGGCGTCGTTCGAGAAGGAGTCGGCGATTTTTGCATCGGTAGCCAGTACCAGGTTCACACCTTTTTCCTTGGCTTCCTTCATCAGGTTGAGAGCCAGGTCGAGTTTGTCGTCTTCGCAGATGGAGATACCGATCTTGCCGCCCATAGCCTTGGTGAAGGTATAGGTCATACCGCCGGCGATGATGAGGTTGTCTACCTTGTTGAGCAGGTTCTCGATGATTTCAATCTTGGAAGAAACCTTCGAACCACCCATGATGGCGGTAAACGGACGGTGGATGTCGTTCAGCACTTTGTCAACGGCCTTTACTTCCTTCTCCATCAGGTAGCCGAACATCTTGTGGTCTTTGTCAAAATATTTAGCGATGAGTGCCGTAGAAGCATGTGCGCGGTGAGCGGTACCGAAGGCATCGTTCACATAGCAGTCGGCATACGAAGCCAGTCTCTTGGTGAATTCCTTCTGGCTTTCCTTAACTTTTGCTTTGGCGGCTTTCTTCTCTTCGTCGGTAGCGTCGTCGGCCAAGCCACGGGGTTTGCCTTCCTCTTCAGCGTAGAAGCGCAGGTTTTCCAGCAGCAGGGCTTCACCCGGTTGCAGGGCAGCGGCCTTTGCGGCAGCTTCTTCGCTCATGCAGTCGCTGGCAAACTGAACTTCAATGCCCAGCAGCTCGTCCAGGTGCTTCAGGATGTGCTTCAAGGAGAACTTGTCGGCTACGCCTTTCGGACGGCCCAGGTGAGAACCGATAATCAAACTGCCTCCGTCGGCCAGGATCTTCTTCAGAGTGGGAAGAGCGGCACGCATACGGGTGTCATCTGTGATGTTGAAATTCTCGTCCAGGGGCACGTTGAAGTCCACGCGGACGAATGCCTTTTTACCGGCAAAGTTGAATTGATCAATTGTCATAATGCTCTATTTTATTTAAAAGTGTTACGAATATTCTCTTTTAAACTTGCCCGCAAAGTTAGCATTATTTTCTGTAAAATGTTCGCAAAGCGTGTTTTTTTACGTTGTGAATCTTAAAAATATAGGGGGCGGGGCATGCCGCTTTAACTTTCTGCCTCTTTGGCGCCCGTCCTTTTTTCATAGTCCTTGCACAGCATCTTCAGGCCGCAGGCGTCGCATTGGGGCGTGCGGGCCTGGCACACGTAGCGTCCGTGCAGGATGAGCCAGTGGTGGGCGATGGGGATATCGGCTTCGGGAATGTGCTTGGTCAGCTCCTTCTCCACGCTCAGCGGGGTGGTGCAGCTCGGCCCCACCAGCCCCAACCGATGGCTCACGCGGAAGACGTGCGTGTCTACCGCCATGGCGGCCTTGTTGAACACGACAGACTGGATGACGTTGGCCGTCTTGCGTCCCACGCCGGGCAGCTTGACGAGCTCCTCCAGCGTGTCGGGCACCTGGCTGTTGAAGTCCTTGACGAGCATCTGCGCCATGCCCACCAGGTGGCGGGCCTTGTTGTTGGGGTAGGACACGCTGCGGATGTATTCGAACACCACCTCGGGCGTGGTGGCGGCCAGCGCTTCGGGGGTGGGGAAGTCGTGGAAGAGCGGAGGTGTAATCATGTTGACACGCTTGTCCGTGCATTGGGCTGACAGGATGACGGCGATGAGCAGCTCGAAAGGGTTGTTGTAGTGCAACTCCGTTTCGGCCACGGGCCGGTTCTTCCTGAACCAGGCCAGAATCTTTTCGTATCGTTCTTTCTTTCTCATCTCAGTTTGTTGCGGTGATAGTGGGGAGCCACTTTCAGGTTAAAGTACAGCATGGACACCACCGTCAGGCAGGCACCGAAGAGATAGGCCTTGTCGAAGGTACTGATTTCGGCAATGTATCCGCCGGCCAGCATGCCGATGCCGATGCCCACGTCCCACGAGGTGAGGTAGGTCGAGGTGGCCGTGCCGCGCTGGCTGTTGGGCGCCAGGTTGACGAACAGGGTATTGTAGGCGGGAAACATGGTGCCGAAGCCGATGCCCAGCAGCAGGGCGATGGTGAAAAACACCACCGTGCAGGCCTGGCTGTCCCAGCGGATGATGTACACGCACGCGGCCAGCAGGAAGAAGCTGAACACTACCAGCACCAGTCCTGCGGATATGACTTGCGTAATCTTGCCTCTGTCCACCAGCCTGCCCGAGAAGAGGCGCGACACGGCCATGCCCAGTGCCATGAAGGTGAAGAAGAAGCCCGTGGAGGCGTCTATCTCGATTTGGCGGGCATACATGGCCACGTAGTTTGTCGTCATGCCGTAGGGGATGGACAGGAGCAGGAGGCTGGCTCCGGCAGGCAGACCCTTGAGCAGGATGAAGCGGTCGAGCGAGATGGGGTCGCGCTTCACGGGCGGCTTGTAGGGTGTCTTGACCAGCGTGGCGCAACAGAAACCGGCCAGGCACGAGCCCAGCGAGGTGCAGAATATCCACGTGTAGCCGATGCCCGCATCGTGCAGGAAGAGACCCGCCATGGGCCCGATGGACATGGCGATGTTGTTGGCCAGTCCGTAATAGCCCAGCCCTTCGCCGCGGCGCGACGAGGGCATGATGTCGATGACCACCGTGTTGCCGCCCACCGTCACCATGCCGAACGACACGCCGTGGACGATGCGCAGGATGATGAAGAGGGTCAGGGTGCCGGCCAGCAGATAGCCCCCGAAGATGGACGTGAAGATGAAGTAGGCCACCAGGTAGAGGGGCTTGCGGGCGAACGTGTCGAGCAGGTAGCCCGAGAAGGGGCGGATGCACAGGGCCGCAATGGTGTAGCACGACAGGACGAGCCCCATCGTGAACTTGTCTGCCCCGAATACCTCCGTCAGGTAGAAGGGCAGTACGGGCATCATCAGCCAGAAGCCGAAGTAGAGCAGAAAGTTGGCTGCCAGAATGAAGCAGTAACTTGGAGTGATGAGCCGGTCTTTCATGAACGGTCGGTTTTAGCGGTTAGTGGTGAGTGGTTAGCGGTTAGTAATGAGCGGTCAGCGGTCAGTGGATTTTCGGACGGATGCTCACCACTCACCGCTCACCGCTCGCCGCTGCTCTATGTCTTATCGGGCCGCTTCGAATTCCTTCAGGAAGCGGGTGTCGTTTTCAGAGAACATGCGCAGGTCTTTCACCTGATACTTCAGGTTGGTGATGCGCTCGATGCCCATACCCAGGGCGTAGCCGGAGTAGACCTTGCTGTCGATGCCGCAGGCTTCGAGTACGTTGGGGTCCACCATGCCGCAACCGAGGATTTCCACCCAGCCGGTACCTTTGCAGAAGGGGCATCCCTTGCCGCCGCAGATGTTGCAGCTGATGTCCATCTCGGCGCTGGGCTCCGTGAAGGGGAAGTAGGACGGACGCAGACGTATCTTTGTGTCGCTGCCGAACATCTCCTGGGCGAAGAGCAGCAATACCTGCTTCAGGTCGGTGAACGACACGCCCTTGTCCACGTACAGGGCCTCTACCTGGTGGAAGAAGCAGTGGGCGCGGTAGCTGATGGCCTCGTTGCGGTATACGCGTCCTGGGCAGATGATGCGGATGGGCGGCTGGGCGTGTTCCATAGTGCGCACCTGCACGGAACTGGTATGCGAGCGCAGGATGATGTTCTTGGTCACGTCGCCGGGGTTCACGTCCACGAAGAAGGTGTCCTGCATGTCGCGTGCCGGATGGTCGGCGGCGAAGTTCAGCTTGGTATACACGTGCAGGTCGTCCTCCACCTCGGGGCCGTCGGCAATGTTGAAGCCCATGCGCGAGAAGATGTCGATGATTTCGTTCTTGACGATGGACAGGGGATGGCGTGTGCCCAGTGGGGCGGGGTAGGCGGTGCGCGTCAGGTCCAGGTCGTCGCAACCCGTGTCCTGGCTTTCGAACTGCTCCTTCAGGGCGTTGATTTTCTCCTGTGCCTTGTTCTTGAGCTCGTTCAGCTTCATGCCCACTTCCTTTTTCTGTTCGGCGGGCACGCTTCGGAAGTCGGCCATCAGTTCGTTGATGGCGCCCTTCTTGCTGAGGTATTTGATGCGGAGTGCCTCCAGTTCTTCGGCGTTGGAGGCCGTCAGTGCTTCCACTTCCTGCAGAAGCTCGTTGATTTTAGCTATCATATCGTTGTTGTCTTTTTGATTTTTCGTCTTTTGTCTTGAAAACGTTGCAAAGATACAACTTTCTTGTCACTTCGTTTCGCCAAGTGCCGGAAAGATACGAAAAAAGTCCTTGAAACTTCCGTTGTCAAGGACTTCACGTGGAGCATAGCGGACTCGAACCGCTCACCTCGACACTGCCAGTGTCGCGCTCTAGCCAGATGAGCTAATACCCCAAAATTGTAAACGTTTGCACCATGGCTTTCGTTTTGATGGCGCAAAGATAATGCATATTTCTGAAATAATTGCTATGTTTGCAGAAAAAATAACGAAAAAAATTATGTTGGTCTACAATACGACGTATCACGTGGAAGAGGGACAGGAGAAATACTTCCTCATCTGGATGAAGGAATGCTACCTGCCCGAGGTGGAGAAGGAGGGCACGTTGCATGCCCCGCGCATCCTGCGCATCCTGAGTCATCGCGAAGAGGGGAGCACCTGCTACTCCGTTCAGTTTGAGGTGGAAAGCTCGGCCCTGCTGCACCGCTGGCATTGCACCCAGGGGGTGAAGCTCAACGACGAGCTGCTCCGTATGTTCAAGGACAAGGTGGTGGGATTTCCCACGTTGATGGAGGTGGTGGAGTGATAGCGCCGGTCAAGGAAAAGATTATCCTGGGCATCGACCCGGGTACCAACCTCATGGGCTACGGCGTGTTGCGCGTCACGGGCACCAAGCCCGAGATGGTGGCCATGGGGGTTGTCGACCTGCGCCGTGTGGGCGACACCTACCTCAAACTGAAGCACATCTACCAGCGTGTGCTGGGCATCATCGACAGCTACCTGCCCGACGAGCTGGCCATCGAAGCCCCCTTCTTCGGCAAGAACGTCCAGTCCATGCTCAAGCTGGGGCGGGCGCAGGGAGTGGCCATGGCCGCCGCCTTGGGGCGCGACATCCCCATTACCGAGTATGCGCCGCTCAAGATCAAGATGGCCATCACCGGCAACGGACAGGCCTCGAAGGAGCAGGTGGCTGACATGCTCCAGCGCATGCTCCGCTTCGACAAGGCCGACATGCCTACCTTCATGGACGCCACCGATGCCTTGGCCGCCGCCTATTGCCACTACTTGCAGATGGGGCGGCCCACGGTGGACAAGGCCTATCGCGGCTGGAAAGACTTCATCGCCAAGAATCCCGACAAGGTGAGGTGAGAGGGGAGTGGAGAATTATATATAAATAATGTAACAATTAATAGAGAAACAAGCCATGAAACTGAATGATTTGGTCATTTTGGGTGTGGCGGTGGCAACGGCTACCGGTTGTGCGCCCGCGAAGAACGAGTATGCCTCCTACGAGCTTTACCCCGTGCGTTCGGGCAGCCTGGCGGAGATGGAATATGCCCCCGAGGGCACCCGCTTCTCCCTTTGGGCACCGACGGCCGACGAGGTGCGCCTCATGCTCTACAACGAGGGCGAGGGCGGACATGCCTACCGCACCGTCAGCATGGAGGCGGGTGAAGAAGGTGTGTGGCACACCACCGTTGCGGAAGACCTCCTGGGCAAGTTCTACACCTTCAACGTCAAGACCGGCGACCGCTGGCTGGGCGATACGCCCGGCATCTTTGCCAAGGCCGTCGGCGTGAACGGCCATCGGGCCGCCATCATCGACCTTCGCTCTACCGACCCCGAAGGCTGGGCCGACGACCGCCGTCCGCCCCTCCGCTCGGCGGCCGATGTGGTGATCTACGAGATGCACCACCGCGACTTCTCCATTTCGCCCGCATCGGGCATTGAGCACAAGGGCAAGTTCCTGGCCCTGACGGAGGCGGGTACCC
>CATXSD010000052.1 GCA_958402075.1 Mediterranea massiliensis
AGAGCTGCAGAAGGCCAAGCAGCACTCCAACGACACGCCGGTGGTAAGCCCCAATACAACGGTGGACATGGATGCCGTATCCAGAAAAACCAACAACCTGCGTATGCAGTTCAGCCAGGTGGCGCGCGAGCTGCCTTCACTGGCCATGGGCCCGCAAATGTTCATCCTGGCCATCAGCAACAACCTGACGATGCTGACCGATGCCATTGCAGACGTACGCAAGCAGAACGAACTGCTGAAGGCTTCCGGGAATAGTGCCGTTCCTGTATGGAAACAACTGATGAGTGCCTTATTCTCGGGACAGACGGCTCTGGTCGCATTAATCTCGATCGGCGTCTTATTCGGAAACAATATAGCGGACTGGACGAAAAAACTCTTCAAAGGAAAAGAAGCCTCCCTCTCTTATGCGGACGTCCAGAAGAAAGTCGCGGACTCTTTGAAAGAAAACAGCGGAAACCTGGGAGAACAGATTGTCAAGGTCCGTTCCCTCTCCGAACGGTGGAAAGAACTGGGTGATGACATGGACGCCAAAAAGAAGTTTATCAAGGAGAACCGAGAAGAACTGGACTCGCTGGGCACCTCGGTGAACAATGTGTCGGATGCGGAAAACCTGCTCGTTACAAACACCGAATCCTACATTACGGCCATGTCTTTGCGTGCGCAGGCTGCAGCCGCCCTGAAACTGGCGTCCGACGAAGCGACCAAATCGGTACAAAAACAGATGGAAATAGAGCAGGAAAAGCAGAACGGGCCTTCGTTCTGGGACAAAGTGCGTGCCACATTGGCAGCCTCGGCCCCCGGTACGGTCATGCCTACTTCTGCACAAACGAATGTGACAGCCGAAGAGGTACAACAGGGACGCATCGATGGGCTGGAAGAAGAGAAACAGGCAGCTGACGAAACGGAAGCAGCTTATCGCAAATTGTTCACTACGTTGACCCAACAGGCCAAGGAGGCTTTGAAAACTGCCGGTATTGATTTGTCCGGAAACGATGATGATGAGAATAAGCATCCCCGTAAAGATTACGCCACCGAACTGGCCGAAGCCCGCCTCCGCGCCGAACAGACGGTGGAAAGACTGCGCATACAGCTGATGCAGGAAGGCATCGAGAAACGCAAGACGATGGCCCGGCAGGAATACGACGAACAGAAGGCCGACATCGACCGGCAGGAACAGGAGACGCTGGCCAAAATGGATGCCGCCCGCAAACAGGGCGACACCGTGACGGACAGCCAATACGAACAGGTGCGGCAGAACGCCAACCAGCAGCGCATCCTGCAGCAGCAGGTACTGAACCGGAAACTGACGGACATCGACCGGGAATACCAGGAACAGGCCATCGAGGCACAGATAGCATACAACAAACAATATGGCACCTATGCCGAGCAACGCGCCGCCATCATTGCCGAAGGCCTGCGAAAGGCGGCCAAGGCCGAAACGGACGGGGACCGCGACCTGATCATGCGGCAGACGGAGGACGCCCTGAAAGGACTGGACTTCGCCCACTTCAAGGACAGCATCAACTTTGCGGACGTGTTCGGCCAGCTGGACACGCAGACCACCGACGCGCTGACCATCCTGCGGGACAAGCTGAAGGAATACATCAACAACGCCGCGGACGAACTGGGTCCCGAAGACCTGAAGGAGCTGCAGGACGCGTTCAAGGAACTGGATCTGAAGATAGCGGAGCGTGACCCCTTCGGCGAACTGCGCAGCGGAATGGACGAATACAGGACAGCGCAGGAGGACGTGAAGAAGGCACAGGCGGACCTGAATACCGTGATGCAGGGCGGAGAAGTGATAACCGGACTCTATACGGACGAAAACGGGCGTCTGTGCAAGAACCTGCTTACGCTGGAGCAGGCCGAGGCCAACCTGAACAGCGCCCAGCAAAAGCGGCAGCAGACGCTGGAGAAGCTGACCCGGTCGGCCAACTCCATCGGAGCCCAGGGCATGCAGGTAGTGAACGCCGGACGCGACATTGTAGAGATGCTCGGAAACTTCGGCGTGGAAGTGCCGGAAGCCGTGACCGCCACACTCGACGGCCTCGGACAGGTGATGTCCGGACTGGAAAGCATCGACCTGACCAAACCCTTCTCCATGATAACCGGTTCCGTCAGCATCCTGACAGGGATTGGGAATACCATTGCGGGACTGTTCGGCGGCGGACGTGACTTCTCGGACTACGAAGAACTGAAGTCGCGGTACGAAGCCCTGTCCGACATCTGGGACACGCTCATCTCCAAGAAGCAGGAGTACATCGACATCGACTACGGTGTGGAGGCACAGAAGGCGGCAGACGAAGCCCGGCAGCTGGTGGAGGTCAGCATCCAACGGCAGCGGCAGCTGGCACAGGCTCTGGCAGGGAGCGGTGCGGGATGGTTCTCGCACTCGGAAGGCTACAAGGTGAACGACCGCCTGGGAACGGCCGACTGGAAACGTCTGTCGGAACTGGTGGGCCAACAGGTAGGCAGCCTGAACGATGTGCTCAACCTCGACGCGGACATCATCGGCAAAGTGCTCCAGGACGAAACATTTGTCTCCGTACTTACCTCTGTCAACTCCGAATTCATCACCTACATCGAGAACATCGAGAAATATGGCGAACAGCTGGAGGAAATAGCCCGGCAGGAGCAGGAAGCCATTACCGGCATCGGCTTCGACGCCTTCAAGGACGGGTACATCGATATGCTGGCCGACCTGGACAGCACGAACGAGGATTTCGCCAAGAACTTCGAGCAATACCTGCAGAACGCCATCCTGCGGTCGCTCATCGCCAACAAATATGCGGCAGACATCAAGGCCCTGTATGACGACTGGGCGGAAATGGGGGCCGACGGCCTGAGCAAGGAGGAAGTGGAGGCACTGAGACAGCAACAGCAGGAACTGACCGACCGGCTGCTGAAGGAACGGGAACAATTGAAGGACCTCTTCGGATGGACTTCGGACGAAGCAGCGACGGGAAGCAGCCAGTCGCCCCAAAGCGGCGCACTGACCACGATGAGCCAGGACAGCATCTCGACCTTTGAAGGCATAGGCCGCAGCGTGCAGACTCACCTGATCAGCATCGACAAGGTGGTGCAGGAAATCAGACAGGCGGGCAAGGAAGACAGCGAGGCACTGATGCAGATTGTGGCCAACACGTCGCACCTGCTGCCCATCCGTGAACTGCTGGAAAAGTTTGACAGGGAAGGAATAAAAATGCAATGATATGGACATGACCGGATATATGACAATGGACGGGGTGGACATCTGGACCACCTACAGGGCTTTCCTCTGCGAGAACGAGGGGGAACACACCAACATGGACGCGCTGCTCCGCATGCCCAAGGCGAAGGACGTGACGACGGTGGACTTCCGCGAACGCAACGGCGTGGAACTGCCGCAGAACCCGGACCTGAAGCTGAGCTCCATCGAGCGGACGCTTCAGTTCATGATTGTGGCCACCAGCGCGGCGCAACGGCTCACGCTGTACCAGGCATTCCTATCGGCCCTGATGACAGGAGTCAAAGCCTGCATGGTCAAGGATTACCGTACCTACAACCTGCTCTACCAAGACATGCCGTCGGATCCGCAATGGTACAACGGGTTGGACGGAAAGTTTGCCGTCCGTTTCTCCATCAAGTTTCTGGAGGCTTCGCCCACCGTTTAAACGTCATTAAAACACCCATCGAATGGAACTGAAGATATACAACAGCACAGGAGCGTTGAAGCTGACGGCCAGCCCCAACTCCACATCGACCGTCACCGGGGAAGTGATGGGCGAATATGCCGTATCGGCAGCCTTCACCCACACGGCTTTCGTACAGCTCGACGTGAACGACTATGTGCTGGTGGAGGGCGTGAAGTACAAGCTGAAGGCGGCCTACAAGCCCGTGAAGAAGAACACGCAGACCTTCAGCTACCAGGTGAAGTTCTACGCCCCGATACACGATGCGGAAGACGCACTCTTCCTCTATGAAGCGAACGGGGACACGACCACCGAATTCAGCTACGACGGAGGCCCGCGCGAGCATCTGCAGCTGTGGGTGGACAACATGAACCGCATCGCGGGGGGTAACCTGTGGAGCATCGGTACCGTGATCACCGGCGAGAACAGAACCATCGACTACCGGAACGTGTACTGCTGGGAAGCCGCTTTCGGCAGCAACGGCATCGCCGCCACCTACGACACGGAGCTGTGGGCGGACGGATATGTCGTGAACCTGTGCAAGGCTTCACGCGGAGAAATCGTGGAGCTGGGTTACCAGAAGGGACTGACGCAGCTCCAGCCCGAAGAGAACGGAGAGATGCGCTTCTTCACCCGCCTCTTCCCGCTCGGCTCGACCCGAAACATTGACCCCACGAAATACGGGGCCTCACGCCTCCAGCTTCCGTCCCGAGAAAAGTATGTGGACAGGAACGTGGACCTGTATGGCGTCAAGGAGGCCTGGGAAGAGGCCGCTTTTGCGGA
This sequence comes from Mediterranea massiliensis, assembly GCA_958402075.1. GTDB lineage: Bacteria > Bacteroidota > Bacteroidia > Bacteroidales > Bacteroidaceae > Bacteroides > Bacteroides massiliensis_D. Next base: position 4,455 of record CATXSD010000052.1, read on the forward strand.
CATATACCCGAAATACGTCGGCAGCGTGACCTCGGTGCGCTCGGAACAGCTGACCAATGAAGAAGGCCGGGAGTACACGGTCTATTATTTCAAAGACAGCGGAATGACATTCAATCCCAACGACTACGAGATACCGGAGTACACGAAGATGCTGGCCTTCCAGACGGGTGACCTGGCCGGACGTGGCAATGACGAAGGATCCTTCGAGGCCAACTGGCACGCCGATACACAGGAATGGGAAATCATCAACGTCTATCCCGACGAAGAGACGCAGCTGCCGGGCGGAATGATTGTCCCGCAACCGGGTGACACCTACATACCGTGGAACTTCCGCATGCCCGACGAATATGTCACTGCTGCGGAGGAAGCCTATCGTCAGGCGGTGGACGACTTCCTGGCGTCCTACAGCTTCGACCCCACGAAATACACCGCCCCGACCGACCGCCACTACATCGAGCGCAATGCCGTTCCGCTTATGGTGGGCCAGAACGTCCGCCTGCTGTCCGACGAATACTTTACCGGCGGATATAAGGATACCCGAATCACCAAAGTGGTGCGTAAACTGAACGACCTCTGCCAGGCCACCCTCACCTGCACCGACAAAATCGGGACAGGATGGAAAACCTCCGTGGACAACCAGCTCAGTTCGCTGCAGTACAAGCTGTCGAAACAGGCAGAACAGGCGGTGATAGACATCATCAAGACAACAGACACGAAAACCCCGAGCGACTGGAATGTTTTTTCGGCATTGAAATCACTGGCCATGTTCCTCAGAAAGGACAAGGACGATACCGCTTCCGGGATAATCACCTTTTTAAAAGGGCTTATCTCCGACAATATCCAATCCAGAGACTTCACCTCCGGTCCGTTCGGGACTGGGTTCATAGTCAAGCGTGACCCGAAGACCGGGAAAAGCTACATAGAAGCCGATGAGATATACATCAGGCTGAAGGCTTACTTTGACACTCTTGAAATCAAACATTTGTCTCACGTAGGTGGACGCATCGTTCTGTCTCCAGCAAGTATGGAGTGCAACAAGGTAGAGATACTAAGTGGAGAGTCAGAAACCCTGTTTGATAAAGCAGGGAGCCAGCTTTTTGATGTGAATGGTGAACCCCTGTCTGCCATGCTGGCTGGAGGAGAGCAGGTATATAGATGCTACTTTAATAACACCGATGGAGAAAAGGAAATCGTGAACGAGTTCGCCATCGACGATCTTGCCCAATGCCGTGAGTTCAATGTAAAGACAAACATATCTCACAACGTATCAAACCAGTATTATTGGAGGCGTGTCGTTGGTCTCGGCGATAATTACATAGACTTGTCAATTACCGACTGCGATGACGGAAGTATGATACCAAAGGCTGGAGATACGATCGTAACCATCGGGAATAAGACAGACGCAAACAGACAGCATGTTATATTCCTTTCATCATACGATGATGACGCCCCCTGCTTCAAGCTGTATAGCGGTATCAATGACTATTCGATGCTGAACAAGGAAGTGACGGTCATATCCCCCAATGCTGACAAGAATGTGTTTACGGGCAAGGTTGTCATCAAACCCGGATCCGTCGGCTTCGGCAATTTGACCGATGCTCCGGACATGGGCCTTATTGAGTCAGAAATAAATAATGCCAAGGAAGATGCTGCCAATGCACAAGAAGCAGCTTCCAATGCCCAAGAGGATGTTTCGGATCTGAAAGGGTACGTTGATGGAGCTTTTGCCGATGGAATTATCACAGAGGCGGAAGCCAAGGCTATCGCAACCTACATCAATACGGTGGAAAACACCTCGCAGGCCGCCGCCAAGGCATATTCAGAGCTGTACAACAACAGTTATCTGGAAGGTTCCGCCAAAGTGTCCCTCGGCAATTCGTATGCGTCCTTCGTGAGTTACAAGAATGCTCTGATTAACGCCATTGAAACGGCGATTTCTGACGGGAAGACTACCACAGCAGAGAAAGAAGCGGTGGACAATGCCTTCGCAAGTTATAACACTGCCTACGCTTCCCTTTCCACCGCCATCGAAACGGCCAACAAGTCCATACAGGACAAGCTGAAGAGCTATTCAGACAATGCACAGAAAGCTGCTGACGAGGCCAAGAACAACGCAGCGCAGGCGATGGAAGACGTGAATGAGGCAAAGAATGCCGTATCCGACCTGAACGAATATGTGGACGGTGCTTTCTCTGACGGTATTATCTCAGAAGCGGAAGCGAAAGCGATAGGTACTTACATCAACACCGTGACAGCAACCAAGAAGGAGGTAGACGCAACCTACACAGCACTGTATAACAATGAATATCTTACAGGAACATACAAAATATTGTTGTATACTAATAAGTATCAGTTTGATACAGCTACTACCAATCTAATAACAGCCATTCAGTCGGCCATTGCGGACGGCAAGGCCACAACTTCTGAAAAAACTAACGTAGACAATAAGTTTACAGCATTCAATACGGCTTATGCTAATTTGGCCACAGCTATAGAAAATGCGAATAAGGCCATTCAAGACAAGATAAAGGAAGAGGCTGTTGCAGAAGCTAAAAGTGACCTGGACGCACAGATAGGCGAAGTCTCGTTAGCGGATAAGAACGAGATAGCCAAAAACATGGGTTACGCAAGTTATGACGAGATGAAGTATTATGCCGAACGCGCCCAAACGGTCATCAAGGGAGGAAGTATCAATACCGAATTGATAGAGGCAAGTCTGCTTATAACGTCGCAGATTATTGCCAACGCAATTAAAACAAATGCACTGAATGTAAATGACAATTTTATTGTTAATACAGATGGTTCCGTAAGTGCAAATGGCACAATAACCGCTGAAGAAGGAAGAAGAAAGGCTATTGTATCAAACGGATTTATAAGGCTTATGGCGATGGCCGAAAACTGGCTAAATTTTAGTGAGATTCTTAGAATAACATCAAACGACGACTACGAACCTGAAATATATATGCAGGGGCGTGCACATGGAATGCGTTATTTATCTGTAACTCCAAATGGAATAACATTTGATTATGTTTCTACATCAACAGGCAAAAGAACTTCTTTAACAATAGACCCAACAGTTATAGGAGCAGGTATGACAAATGCTGTGATTAAAAAGACGTCAGATGGAATGTTATATGTAGCTGAAAACGAAGAAACAAAATATAAACTAACTATTAATATTTCAGGTAATGGTACAACATCCCCCTCTCCTGGCGATAAGTATGTAACAAGCGGTAGCACTATAAGGATAATAGCATATCCCGATGAAGGATATGAATTTGATAGATGGAGTGACGGTGGATCACAGAGTCATAATATAGTTGTAAGTTATGACGGTTATTCTGTAACAGCGTATTTTACAAAGAAGGAAGATACAAAATATACTTTGTCTCTTTCATCCAGTCCATCCTATGCCGGTTCTGCAAGCGGAGGGGGTTCTTATTCGGCAGGAACTAAAGCCTACGTTACAGCTACTGCTAATTCAGGCTATCGGTTTGTGCGTTGGTCGGACGGCGGTGCACAATCACACTACGTGACTATGGACGCGAACAAATCCCTTACCGCATACTTTGAGGCTTATTCTGTGACCGGAGACGAAATATTCAGTGGAACTGCTTTGACAAGTTCAACGTACTGGAAAGCGAACGGAGATGCGTCCGTTGTGTCTGTAACAGGCGGAGTGGCCACGCTGAAGTTTACTGGAAATACGAACAGCGGGAATGATATAACATTTAATAAGGGGTACTTAGGCGGGAAGTTGGAGCAAGGGCATAAGTATCGCCTGTCGTTATCAATCAAGGCTTCTTCAACAACATACCTTGTTGGATTGATAGGTACTGATATGGACATCTCAAAGAGCATATCATCTGATGGTGTAATATATGGAGAGGAAATAACAACTTCTTATAGAAACATATCAATAGAGATTACTGCTGACAACAGGGATAGCAATGCTTCAGATGCCCTGCATTTGGTTGTCACATCTGCATGCACTGTTTACATTAACGACATATCATTGAAGGAGGTATAGTATGAAAGTATTACTATTAGCATCAATAGCAGTTATCGTGGTCTCATGCGGGTATCCGTTTGAGCCATACGTTGAGCCGGAATGCGAGAACAATATCGAGATTGTGACCGATACGACAACAAATGAAGTAACAATAACTATAGAAATCTGAAGGTATGGGAGTAATCAATAAATCGACAGAAACAATTAACGGCTTATTAGATAAAGTTGAAAGTATGCCGGAAGAGGTAGCAGATGGGAAGACTCCGGCTTTGGAGACAGGCACAACTACCACACTGGAAGCAGGAAGTGAAGCTACATCAGAAGTGGTAGCTAATGGTACAGATGAAAGTGGAAACCCGAAGTACAAGCTGAATTTTGGTATTCCCCGTGGTGCAGACGGCACAGGCGGTAGTGGCGGTGGAACTGCTGATAGCGTAGAATGGAAGAATGTACTCAATAAACCTACTTGGGTAAATTCATCCACAAAACCGACATATACAGCAGCAGAAGTCGGCGCCTTGCCATCCACGACTACAATACCGAGCAAAACAAGTGAGTTGGACAATGACACCAAGTTTGTCAAGAGTACGGAGCTGAAAACTATAAACGGGAATAGTATAGTTGGTTCTGGTAACATTGAAATCAGTGGAACTGGTAGCGGAATTGCGGATGCACCATCCGACGGACAAACCTATGGCCGGAAAAACGGTGCTTGGACCGCCATAACAAGCGGTACAGGAAGTTCTGTTGATATTTCAGGCATATTAACGAGATTGGTGCAAATAGCAGATGTTGGCGGTACATGTACCGATGAAGATTATAATACACTAAAGGGATACGCCGACAATGGTACGTTGACTTACATAAATTCTGATGGTACTTCGCTAATTCTCAACGTTAAGAATTTTAGCGGAAGCATACAAATTGCATACAATACTGATGGTGAAGGTGGTAGCAGCGTAACCGTAATATGTATAAGTTCTTCCAAGCAGGTTACTCTATCACAAAAAGAACTCCTTTGGAATACTAATTTGGGCTCAGGATTGTTAGGAGAGTACGAAAAACCAACATCGTATTCGGCCATTTCAAAAAATGACTCTATTTCAACGGCTATTGGAAAACTTGAAGCAAAATCAGAAACAGCTAATGAAAATAATATTTATTATCTTCCATATAAAATACATGAATTAACAAAAGAGTCTACAAGTGAAGATATTATATCGGCATTCGGGGGAGCAGAAAAGCTCAATGAATTTGTCACAGAAGTTGGTATAAATGGAAAACAGGCATATATATTACAAAAAGTACCAAATTTAATTAGTGGGGCGGGTTATAACATTCCGGTAAGTTGTATTTTTTTATCATTTTTACTTACTTCATTTAGAATTTGTTATAATGTATTTGATAACGGAGACCTTTTATTACAAAAAGTTTTATATGTTTCATATAATAGTTCTACCAATGATATTAGTACATATAGTCTTAAAACTATATACATCGATGGATACGCCCTAAATTCAAGTTTTTATCACTTAAATAACTCATCAAGCTCAGAAGATATATCTAATGCCATAGGAGGAGAAAGTGGAATGAAAAAATTAATTGACGCTATAGCTGATGGTAATAAAATATATATAAGCGATAAAACTAATATGAAAACAGACTTGTTAGCAAATTCATATTCGATTGAAAAAAATGGAGACATGTCTGTAATATTAGGCGGAAATGGTTACGGACTTTGGGGAGTATCTATTGGATTAATTGTCATTTACTATTCAAAAACTTCAAATACATTTTCAGCAACGATTCAAGGAGTTTCTTCTTAATTAATAGTGCAAAAATAATTAAGCCATGACAACAGTATTAGTAATTTTATCAGTATTGTGCATCGCGGCCTATACGGCTGCGGTGTGCATCAAGTTCGGAGGCGTACCAGCCTCCATCAGTGCCACGTTCTACAAGTTGGAACACAAGTTATGGTTCGGGGCAACCATGTGGCTGACAGCAGGATTGTTGATGCCGGCCATTCTGGAAGTGACCCCGGACTGCTATCAGTTCACGGCATTTCTTGCCTGCCTGGGCATGATGCTGATCGGCATCGCCCCTAATTTCAAAGAGGGAATTGACCGCCCGGTCCATATCACTGGTGCCATACTCTGCATCCTGTTCTCGCAAGTGTGGGTCGGCTTGACCTGCCAGTGGATGCTGTTGGTGTGGACGGTTTATCTGGCCTACACGGTCTGGGCAATGAAAAGATGACATTTAATTCATATAATGAATAAGGCATCATAATCACTATGTAAAATAATAGCAAACGGACAACCTTTTACGGAATATTTTCCAAGGAAAAACAGTGATTTAGTGGCGTTTAAACTCCATTAAATCACTGTTTGAATGTCACTCGAAAAGTCCAAAATTGTCACATTTTGTTTTGGAAACCAATCTGTTAAAATGACACATTTTGATTTGAGAAAGTCACACAAAGCGATTTGTGGTTTTTATGATCACCAACGACAAGAAACGTTTCCTCTCCCTCCTTCTTCTGGCCGACGAACAGGAGTCAATGATCGACCGGTACTTGGAGCGGGGAGAACTCTTCGTCATGCACGGCATGCAGGAAGCTGAAATCATTGCCGTAGCTGTTGTGACAAACGAAGGAAATGGCGTATTTGAACTGAAGAATCTGGCTGTTACACCTGCCTGCCAGCGAAAAGGATACGGGCGGCAGATGGTGGAATACCTTTGCCGACATTACGCAGACGTATGTCACACGCTGCTCGTCGGCACGGGCGAAAGCAAACAGACAATCACTTTTTACGAAAGTTGCGGCTTCACCTACTCGCATACTGTCGCCGACTTTTTCACTATCAACTACGACCACCCGATTGTGGAGGACGGAAAAGAACTGAAGGACATGCTTTATTTTCAGAAGGACTTAACCCTCAACTGCTAAGAAGAATGAATTCGGTAATAATACTTTTCCTCCTACCTTTTTTCTTCCTGCTTCTAAATTTCTACTACTCCGTTATAATGTATCGGTATACAAAAAAGCCCGCAAAAATTAATTTTGCGAGCTTTATGTTATCAGATTATTTTTTCAGCGGTGCGTACGGGACTCGAACCCGTGACCCCATGCGTGACAGGCATGTATTCTAACCAGCTGAACTAACGCACCAGATTTTTATTGTTTCATTGCTATCTCTCTCGATTGCGGTTGCAAAGGTACGTCTTTTTTTGAAATCTGCAATAGCTAAAGCAAAAAAAATATTTTTTTCAGATAAAAGCCGATTATATCACTTTTATACTAACTTTGCCAAAACAACTTGAATCCTAAAAAAGCATTATCATGAAAGCAACCCCTATCGAACGAAATATCATCGACCAGACCATCGACGAGTTCCACCTGGCAGATTTCGCCAAAGCCACCATCCGGGAAGTGAAAGCCATTGCTGCCAAGGCAGAAGCCTTGTCTGGAGTAGAGTTTATCAAGATGGAAATGGGCGTACCCGGACTTCCTCCTTCCTCTGTCGGCGTAGAAGCCGAAATCAAGGCCTTGAAAAACGGCATAGCCAGCCTGTATCCAGACATCAACGGACTCCCCACCCTTAAAACGGAGGCATCCCGGTTTGTAAAGGCATTCATCAACGTCGACATCGCGCCCGAAGGCTGCGTACCGGTAACCGGATCCATGCAAGGCACGTTTGCCTCGTTCCTCACCTGCAGCCAATGCGACCCCAAGAAAGACACCATCCTTTTTATCGATCCGGGGTTCCCTGTCCAAAAGCAGCAACTGGTCGTAATGGGACAAAAATATGAAACTTTTGATGTCTACAATTACCGCGGTGACAAGCTGAAAGGCAAGCTGGAAAGTTATCTGAGCAAAGGGAATATAGCTGCCATCATCTATTCCAACCCCAACAATCCCAGCTGGGTCTGCCTGAAAGACCAGGAATTGCGCATCATCGGTGAGCTGGCCACCCAATACGACACCATTGTTCTGGAAGACCTGGCCTATTTTGCCATGGACTTCCGACAAGACATGAGCCGACCGTTCCAACCTCCCTACCAACCTTCGGTAGCCCACTATACGGACTACTACATCCTGCTCATTTCAGGGTCCAAAGCCTTCAGCTATGCAGGACAACGCATCGGAGTGAGCTGTATATCGGACAAGTTGTACCACCGCTCCTACCCGGGACTAACCCAACGATATGGCGGAGGTACCTTCGGCACCGTATTTATCCACCGGGTACTCTATGCCCTTTCATCGGGTACCAGCCACTCGGCACAATATGCCATGGCGGCTATGCTGAAAGCGGCCAACGACGGACAATATAATTTTCTGAACGAAGTCAAGGTGTATGGTGAACGGGCACGGAAACTGAAAGAGATTTTCTTGCGCCACGGCTTCCATCTGGTATATGACAACGACTTGGGTGAACCCATAGCCGACGGCTTCTACTTTACCATCGGATATCCGGGCATGACCAGCGGAGAGTTGGCCAAGGAGCTGATGTACTATGGTGTAAGTGCCATCTCACTGGTGACAACCGGAAGTTCTCAGGAAGGACTGCGGGCATGCACCTCCTTCATACAAGACCATCAATATGCTTTGCTGGACGAACGGATGGCGTTGTTTGCCGAAAACCATCCCATCTGAGAAAACCGCCTCAGATACGCCACAAGGGCACATTGAAAATATTTTGTAAAAAAAGACGGCATATACCTTTGGATTTCGAATAATTATCTGTAACTTAGGGGCATGCCTGAAAGTATAGATATATTCAAAATAGAGAGCAACCATGTACTCCCGACGCGCGGAAAGATTCTGATTTCCGAACCTTTCCTGTGTGACAAGCTCTTCAGCAGGTCTGTCATCCTCATGATAGACCATACTTGCGAAGGGAGCATGGGACTTGTCATGAACAAGCTGTCCTCCCTGTCACTGGCAGAAATCTTCGAAGACCTCGACGGAAAGGAGAACATCCCCATTTATTGGGGAGGACCGCTTGGTACGGACACCATCTTCTATATCCATACCTTGACCAACATTCCCCACTCTCTCCCCTTGGGGAAAGGACTCTACATGAACGGCGACTTCGAATCTGTCAAGGAATACATCAGACAAGGAAAAGAGATTGAAGGAAAAATCCGTTTCTTTGTAGGTTATTCCGGATGGGAGAAAGGACAATTGCACGAGGAAATCCAAATGAATACATGGATTGTAAGCCAAACATCCAACGCCTCATTAATGGACGAAAAGGAATCTCCCGACTTATGGCGTACATCGCTGGACAGACTGGGCGGCAAGTACAAAATATGGTCACGCTTTCCACAAAGGCCCGGCCTGAACTAAGGATGAAGACGCTGGAGCATCACTACATCCTTATATTGGCCGCCTGCGAACCACCACTCCTTCAACACACCGCATTCCACAAAGCCACATGATGCAAAAAGGTGGCGGCTGGCTTCATTGTCGACCGCCACATGAGCTGTCAGCTGGTGCATGAACAGAAAACCGAAAAGATAATCGCACAACAACGACAAAGCCTCACGGGCGTACCCTTTTCCCTGAAATGCCTTGCGGACGGCAATCCCAACTTCTCCCCTTCGATGCATCGGGACAAAGTCGGTCACGTCGACCGTACCTACCACCTGCCCGTCTTCACAACGGACAATCATCAACCGAAGCTGCCTATCGGCAAACATGTCGCTTTGGGAATCTTCCATGTACTGCTTCAAGACATATTTGGAATAAGGCACCGTAAAATTGGATACATCCCATGTTTCGGGATCGTTTTCCATGCGATAGAGTACCTCCAGGTCTTCAGGTTCCATCGCCCTGAGGCGCACAAGCTCCCCTTGAAAAAAAGCCGGCTTCATAACTTTTCCTCCACGTCGCGTTCAATGTGCAGCTCCCGGCGCAAACGCTCTTCACCCGGCAGGCAAAACAACGATGCCGTCAAGGCAATGAGTCCACACAAAAGTCCTGTCGTACTCAACATTGCATAATATGTAAGGAAGCCGGCTATCACGGGAAGGGCCAGCAACACCATCCGCATGCCGCTCCAGAATACATACATCTGCAAGGCCCGCCCCATGGCGGCAACATCTATCCTGCGCTTCAACACCCAGGCAAACAATTTCAAGGATACCGGTACGCAAATCGCTGCCAGCAGGATGCAAAGCACTTCGGCAAAGTAAGTGGTCCGCACGTCACCGGCATAATATCCGACCCAGCCTTCGGTCGTTTCACCCAAAACCACCACAACCACCGGCACAAGCCAGAAACTTATATAGAGGGTCCGAAGGAGTCGGGCCGCCTTTCTGATCAGTTCATCCATTATCTATTTCGCTATTCTTTTATTAATCTTCAATTATAAAGTCCCATTGAACGGAGTACGGTTCACAATGCTGCGCCCCAACGTCACCTCGTCGGCATACTCCAGCTCGTCGCCCACCGAAATGCCCCGGGCGATGACCGAAAGCTTCACATCCAGCTTCTCCAGCTTGCGGTAAATGTAGAAGTTGGTCGTATCGCCCTCCATGGTCGTACTCAACGCCAGAATCACCTCCTTGATGCCACCGGCCTTGACCCGCTCCACCAGACTGTCTATCTGCAAGTCGCCCGGCCCGATGCCGTCCATCGGAGAAATGACCCCACCCAATACATGATACAGCCCGCGGAACTGCTGGGTAGCCTCCACTGCCATCACGTCGCGGATGTTCTCGACCACACACACAATCGAAGCGTCGCGCTGGGGGTTGGAACAGATGCGGCAGACGTCGGTATCGGAAATGTTGTGACACACCTTGCAATACTTCACTTCGTGCTTCAAGGTGACGATGGCCCGCCCGAAGGCTTCGACCGTCGCCGTATCCTGACGCAACAAATGAAGCACCAGACGCATGGCCGTCTTGCGGCCCACTCCCGGCAATTTGGCAAATTCACTCACTGCCTTCTCCAACAATACTGAAGGGAACTGTCCGTTCATAGCTAAAAACTTTCACATTGCGGGCGCAAAGATAACGAAATAAGTGCTACCTTTGCAATGGGTATAACACTAAATTTTGATAGAAAACATGGAGATAACCAGTGCAGAATTCATTATCAGCAACACCGACGTACGCAAATGTCCGGCCGGCAACCTGCCCGAATACGCCTTCATCGGGCGTTCGAACGTGGGAAAGTCGAGCCTCATCAACATGCTGACCGGCCGGAAAGGCCTGGCCATGACCTCGGCGACTCCAGGGAAGACCATGCTGATCAACCATTTCCTCATCAACAGGAACTGGTACATCGTAGACCTTCCCGGCTATGGATATGCCAAACGTGGTTTCAAGGGACAGGAGCAAATCAAGAACATCATCGAAAGCTATATCCTGCAACGCCCTCAGATGACCAGCCTCTTTGTCCTGATAGACAGCCGACTGGACCCCCAACCCATCGACCTGCAATTCATCGAATGGCTGGGCGAGAACGGCATCCCCTTCTCCATCGTCTTTACCAAAGCCGACAAGCTGAAGAGCGGCAAACTGGGATCCAACGTGGCAAGCTACCTGAAGAAACTGGAAGAACAATGGGAAGAACTCCCTCCCCACTTTGTCACTTCTTCGGAAAACCGACTGGGACGGGAGGAACTATTGGACTATATAGAAACGATCAACCAACAAATAAAATAATGTGAGGAGAATGAATTATGAAGAAAATGAATGTTTTGGGCTACATCGCCCTCGTTTTGTTGGCCATCCCTGCCAATGGACATGCACAATCGTTGAAAGACCTGTTCAACAAGGACAACATTGAGAAAGTAGTCAATGCCGTCACCGACAAAAATACGGCTTCCATGACCGGTACATGGACTTTCAAAGGTACAGCCCTGGAATTCGAATCGGACAACCTGCTTCAGAAGGCGGGAGGCTCGCTGGCTTCCTCGGCCGTAGAGAAGAAGCTGGACGAACAATTGGCCAAAATCGGTATCAAGCCGGGACAGCTCACGTTTACTTTCGACGCTGATAGTACCTTTACGGCTACCGTGGGCTCCAAACCGCTGAACGGCACCTACTCGTATGACGCTTCGACCCAAAAAGTCAACCTGAAATTCGTCAAGCTCATCGGACTGAATGCCAAGGTGAACTGCACTTCCAGCTCCATGGACCTGCTGTTCAACGCCGACAAGCTGCTCCAGCTGCTCACCTACCTGTCCAGCAAGAGCAACAACAGCACACTACAGACCATCGGGTCGCTGGCCGAAAGCTATGACGGCATGCTCGTAGGACTGGGACTGGAAAAGAAGGAGAACTGAAAATTCCCAGTTGGAGAAATGTTTTCCTCCAACTGGGGAAAAATAAAACCCTAAGGACATAAAAAAAGAGGCCCGAAACCGGACCTCTTTTTTGTGGAGCGGAAAACGAGACTCGAACTCGCGACCCCAACCTTGGCAAGGTTGTGCTCTACCAACTGAGCTATTTCCGCGATTGCATTACCTTTAATAGTGCCCAGAACAGGACTCGAACCTGCATGCCTCTCGACACACGCACCTGAAACGTGCGCGTCTACCAATTCCGCCACCTGGGCAATCATTAAATCAAAGAAAAGAGCGGAAAACGAGACTCGAACTCGCGACCCTAACCTTGGCAAGGTTATG
>CATXSD010000053.1 GCA_958402075.1 Mediterranea massiliensis
CATGACCAGTGCCGCTACCATGCCGCCCGGGCCTTTCAGGCCTACGGCCACCATGACTACCGAAGCCAGGATGAGCGTCATCAGCGTCATGCCCGACACGGGGTTGGTGCCCACGATGGCAATGGCGTTGGCCGCTACGGTGGTGAAGAGGAAGGCGATGCCTGCCACGAGCAGGATGGCTACGACGGTGTGCAGCAGGTTGCCCTGCATCACGTCGAAGTAGAAGAAGAGGAACACCAGTACCAGTGTGATGAGAGAGCCGACGGCAATGAACTTCATCGAGAGGTCGCGCTGGGTGCGGATGACGTTGGCCTCGGCCTTTGACTTGCCGCCCATTTCCTTGGCAGCCAGCCCCACGGCGCTCTTGATGATACCCCACGACTTGATGATGCCGATGATGCCCGCCATGGCAATGCCGCCGATACCGATGCTCTTGGCATAGTAGGTGAAGATTTCTTCGGGCGACATCTGGCCCACGGTCTGGGTGATTTCAGGGTTCCACTGGTTCAGTACGGCATCACCCCAGAAGATGGATATGCCGGGGATGATGATCCACCACACGGCCAGCGAGCCGAAGCAGATGATGGCGGCGTACTTCAGGCCGACGATGTAGCCCAGGCCCAGCACAGCCGCACCGACGTTCACTTTGAACACCAGCTTGGTCTTCTCGGCCAGCATCTCGCCCCATGAGCAGAAGCGGGTGGTGAAGTTTTCGTTCCACCAGCCGAAGGTGGCCACGATGAAGTCGTACAGACCGCCTATCAGGCCGGCGGCCAGCAGCGGTTTGGCCTGGCTGCCGCCCTTCTCGCCCGATACGAGCACCTGTGTGGTGGCCGTCGCTTCGGGGAAGGGGTACTTGCCGTGCATGTCGCTGACGAAGTATTTGCGGAAGGGGATGAGGAACAGGATACCCAGCACGCCACCCAGCAGGGAGCTGATGAATACCTGCGCGAAGGTGACGGTCACTTCCTCGGGATAGCTTTCCTGCAGGATGTAGAGGGCGGGCAGGGTGAAGATGGCGCCGGCCACGATGACGCCCGAGCTGGCGCCGATGGACTGGATGATGACGTTCTCGCCCAGGGCCTGCTTGCGCTTGGCGGCACTCGACACGCCGACGGCGATGATGGCGATGGGGATGGCGGCTTCGAATACCTGGCCCACCTTCAGTCCCAGATAGGCAGCGGCAGCCGAGAAGAGGATGGCCATGCAGATGCCCCACGACACCGACCATACGTTTACTTCGGGATAGTTCTTGCCCGGACTCATCAGCGGGTTGTACGTTTCGCCCGGCTTCAGTTCGCGGAATGCGTTCTCCGGCAGACCGGTCACTTGTTCTTCTTCCTGTTTCATAGCAGTATGTTTGATATTGTTTTTAGAATAAAATGATTTCTTTCGCTATATTCCTTGTTTTGAAGGCCAAAGAAAGCAAAAAAAAGGGAGGTGTCAAAATAATCCATGTGATAAATGAGTGCAGGACATCCTGTCGGGAGGATGGACCTGTCTTCAGAAATCGGAGTTTGGGGAGGAATGGAGTGTCTTCAGAGGCTGGCAGGCGTTCGCAGTGCTTTGTGGCCTCCTGACACGGTGCTTCGTGAGGGTGTGACACAGTGCTTCCTGAGGGTGTCACGAAGCACTTCCTGAGGGGGTGACGAAGCACTGCATGAGAACCTCACGAAGTGCTTCGTTATGGGGCCATCGTTCGGTGCGGTCCAAAAAGAAAGAGGATGCCATCGGTGGGATGGCATCCTCTTCTATTCTTTTCTGTCCGTATTCGCCGTTATTTTTCTTCCTTTGCGGTCATGTCTCCTTCGATGAACAGGCGCATCAGCTCCGTCTTGGCATTGGTACGCAGCGTGATGGACTTCTTGAAGTGACCGGGGTATCTGCCAGTACCGTTATAAGTCACTTTGATGGTGCCTGTCTTGCCCGGGAGTACCGGCTCCTGCGTGTATTCGGGAACGGTGCATCCGCAGGAAGCGACAGCCTGATGGATGACCAGCGGTGCGTCGCCGATGTTGGTGAACGTGAAGACGCAGCTGACTACCGGCGATTCTTCGGAGAAGGTACCGACATCGGCCGTGGTCTTGTCGAACTTGATTTCGGCCTGTGCCATGGCATAGCCCATGCCCAGCACGGCAAACAGCATATACAAAAATACTCTCTTCATGTTTTCTACACTTTTTCAGTTGTTCTACGGCGGCAAAGATAAGTTATTTTCCTGTAAAAGGTCTGTCTTTCTGCCTATTTAGTATTTTTTTACCTCAAGCTGCCGCCGATGATGTCGAGCAGCTCGTTGGTGATGGCCTGCTGTCGGGTCTTGTTGTACTGCAGGGTCAGGTCCTGAATCAGTTCGTTGGCATTGTCCGTTGCAGCCTGCATGGCCAGCATGCGGGCGGCATGTTCCGAAGCGTTGGAGTCCTCCAGCACCGTGAAAATCTTCTGGCAAAGGACCTTGGGGAGCAGTTCGGCTATCAGTTCGCCCACCGAAGGCTCTACGATGTAGTCGTTGTTGTATGTGGCCATGTCCTTCTTGTCGGGATGCATGGCTACCTGCATGGCCATCTGTTCCAGGTCGAGGGGAAGATAGTTCTCCTTCAGCAGCACCTGCGAGCCCATGGACTTGAAGTGGTGGTAAATCAGGACGACGCGGTCTACAGCCTTTTCGGCATACAGGGCCATCAACTGTTCGGCCAGTTGGTAGGCTTCGGTATAGGCCGGCTTGTCGGCCATGGCCTGGTAGCTGCCTTGTGGATTGTATCCGAGTTTCTTGACGGCTTCTTCCACCTTCTTGCCTACCGGGTAGAGGAGGATGTTTTCCTTGCCAAGCGAGCTGTATTCTTCCAGCGTGCGTTCGAGCATCTTCACCACGTTCGAGTTGAAGGCGCCGCACAGCGAACTGTTGGACGAGAACACGGCGATGGCAACCCTGGCTACGGGACGCGTTTCCGTGTAGGGTGATTCCACCGTGACGTCGGTACCCAGGAAATTCGTCAGGATTTCGTTCAGTTTCTGCTGGTAGGGATACATGTTTTCAATCTGTCCCTGTGCCTTGTGAAGCTTGGCGGATGCCACCATCTTCATGGCCGAAGTAATCTGACGGGTACTCTTTACGGAATTGATTCTGTTTTTTACCTCTTTGAGTGAAGCCATTTCTGATTGGATTATGATGGATGTGATTCAGATTTCAGGCAGAGTGTACAGGGCCGCGGAGGCCTTGTACACCTGCCCTTCAAAATCCTTGGTTTATGCAAACTGTTTGGAGACCATTTCGGCCGTCTCTTCCAGCTTCTTGCACACGTCGTCGTCGATGACACCCTTCTTCAGGACATCGAGAACATCTTCCTGATGGTTTCTTTCGAGCGCATCGAGGAAGCTGCTTTCAAATTCGCTGACCTTGGCCAGCGGAACGTTTTTCAGCAGTCCGTGTGTACCGCAATAGAGGATGGCCACCTGCTTCTCTACCGGCATGGGGCAGTATTGCGGCTGGACGAGCAGACGGGTATTCTTCTGTCCCTTGTCGATGGTGAGGGCGGTAACGGGATCCATGTCGCCGCTGAACTTGGAGAAGGCTTCCAGTTCGCGGTACTGGGCCTGGTCTATCTTCAGCGTACCGGCTACCTTCTTCATGGCCTTGATCTGGGCGTTGCCACCTACACGGCTCACGGAGATACCTACGTCGATAGCCGGACGGTTGCCCTGGTTGAAGAGGTTGCTGTCGAGGAATATTTGTCCGTCGGTGATGGAGATGACGTTGGTCGGAATGTAGGCCGATACGTCACCTGCCTGCGTCTCGATGATAGGCAGGGCAGTCAGCGAACCACCTCCCTTTACTTTGCCTTTCAGGCTGTCGGGCAGGTCGTTCATCTGGGCGGCCACTTCGGGCTGGTTGATAATCTTGGCGGCACGTTCCAGCAGACGGGAGTGCAGGTAGAAGATATCACCCGGATAGGCCTCACGCCCCGAGGGACGGCGCAGGATCAGGGAAACTTCACGATAGGCCACGGCCTGCTTGGACAAGTCGTCGTAAACCACCAGGGCATGACGGCCGGTGTCGCGGAAATATTCGCCGATGGCCGCACCGGCAAACGGAGCGTAGTATTGCAGGGCGGCGGGGTCGCCGGCAGTGGCGGCTACCACGATGGTATAGTCCATGGCACCATGCTGGCGCAGGGTGTTGACAATCGTGGCAACGGTAGAACCCTTCTGGCCGATGGCCACGTAGATGCAATATACGGGATCGCCTGCTTCGTAGTTGGCACGTTGGTTGATGATGGTATCGATGGCAATGGCCGTCTTTCCGGTCTGGCGGTCGCCGATGATCAGCTCACGCTGTCCGCGGCCGATGGGAATCATGGCGTCTACCGCTTTCAGTCCCGTTTGCAGAGGCTGGTTCACCGGTTGGCGGAAGATAACGCCCGGGGCCTTGCGCTCCAGGGGCATTTCACAAAGCTCGCCTCCAATCAGCCCCTTGCCGTCGAGGGGAACACCCAGCGGGTCGATGACACGTCCCAGCATACCTTCGCCTACCATGATGGAAGCGATTCGCTTGGTACGCTTCACGGTGAACCCTTCCTTGATTTTGTCGGTAGGTCCCAGCAGCACGGCACCTACATTGTCTTCTTCCAGGTTCATCACAATGGCTTTGATGCCGTTGTCAAACTCGAGCAGCTCGTTGGCTTCGGCATTGCGCAGTCCGTAGATACGGGCCACACCGTCGCTTACCTGAAGCACCGTACCGATTTCGTCCAGCTGGACGCGGGTATCGATGCCTTCGAGCTGTTTGCGCAAGACGTCGGAAACTTCGCTTACTTTTATATTTTCAGACAACATTGTTTTGCTATTTTACAAATTACTTACTTACAAACTTTCGGGAATCAGTCGGTTTGCGTCATAGTAGGGGAGGACTATACAATCCTGCGGTTCTTGTCGACAAACTGCTGCTTCACTTTCTTGAACTGGGTGGCTATACTGGCATCCAGCCGATAATCGTTGATATCGAAGATAAATCCGCCTTCGATTTCGGGATTGACTTCCGTCTGCAGTTCCATGCGGGCATGCAACAGCGAGGAGGCGGTTTGGCGGATACGTTCCTCCACTTCCTGACTGACCGGAATGGCGGTTGTCAGTTTGGCGGTTCCGATATGCTTCTTCTTGCGGTATAGTGCCTGGAAAGACAAACTGATGTATTGAAGCAGACCTTCGCGTCTGTTTTTCTGGATCAGTGCAATACAACGGTTGAACTCCTCGCTTGTCGGCTGCTCGCCGGCTGCTGCCGTACATATCAGCGCGAATTTGTCCTTGGCCGAGAGAATGGGGTTCAGCAGCGCTTCACGCAGTTCGGGATGCTTCTCGAAACTGTGTGCCAGTGTACTGAATTCTCTGTACATGACATCCTCCTTGCCATTGTTGTAGGCATAGTCAATCAAGGCTTTTGCATACCGCATTGAAACAATTCCTATATCCATCTTTTCCTTATTATCACGTTAGTTCTTTTTGGGCGCAGCCAGCATTTCGTCGAGCATACGGTCTATCATGCCCATCTGTTCCTGCTTTTCGTCCAAATTCTTTCGAAGCACTTTCTCGGCGATATCCACCGAAAGGACAGCTACCTGGCGGCGGATGTCACGGATGGCTTCTTCCTTTTCCTGCTGGATTTGCATACGCACTTCGTCCAGCTCCTTTTGTGCAGCTTTCTCGGCCTGCTTGCGTGCGTCGGCGATAATCTTGTCACGTTCCTGCATCGCCTCCCGCAAGATGCGTCCCTGCTCCTTGTTGGCCGAAGCTACCAGGGCGTCGCTCTCTTCCTTGAGGCGGGCAAGCTGGGCGTTGGCTTCCTGGGCAACTTTCATGGACTGGTCAATGTAGGCCTTCCGCTCTTCCACCATTCGGGTGATGACGGGAAAACCGTATTTGGCCAGAATGACGAAGACAATGCCGAAGGACAGGACCATCCAGAACAGCAGACCACTGTCGGGTAATAACAATGACATACATTCAATGTTTTTGTCAAACTGCAAGTACAGGCCGTTTTCCGTTGCAATGGAACTCGGCCATAACTTGCCGTTTGAAGGTTGTACAATCTATTAGATGAGGAATACCAGCAGACATACAACGACTGCCAGCAGGGCGACACCCTCGATCAAGGCTGCAGCGATAATCATGTTCATACGGATATCTCCGGATGCTTCCGGCTGGCGGGCAATGGCCTCCATAGCCGAACTACCGATTTTACCGATACCTAAACCAGCACCAATCACAGCGAGACCGGCACCCAGTGCAGCTCCCAGTTTTGTAACTCCAATACCTGCCGCAGCAGCTTGTAATAATACAGATAGTAACATAACTTTCTAAAATTTTAAAGGGTTATTTTATTAATTGTTTTTCTTCTATGTTCGTTTCTTCTTTGTGTGTATGCTCTTCCTGTGCCAGTCCGATGAATACGGCCGACAACATGGTAAATACGTAGGCCTGGATAAAGGCTACCAGCAGTTCGAGGGCATTCATGAACAGGTTGAACACAACCGATGCGAAAGTCAGTGTGCCGTTCAGGGCAGGTCCCATGCTGGCGGAGATGAAAATCAATCCTGTCAGTACGAGCATGGCAACGTGTCCGGCCAGCATGTTGGCAAACAGACGGATCATCAGGGCAAACGGCTTGGTGAAGATGCCGAAGAACTCGATGAACGGCATCATTGGTACCGGGACTTTCAGCCACCAGGGAACGTCGGGCCAGAAGATGTCTTTCCAATACGTCTTGGTGCCGAACAGGTTGACTGCCAGAAATGTGCAGACAGCCAGTACCATGGTGATGGCAATGTTTCCCGTAACGTTGGCACCGCCGGGGAAGAAGGGCACCAGGCCCATCAGGTTGTTGATGAAGATAAAGAAGAAAGCTGTCAGCAAGTAGGGAGCAAACTTTTTGTATTTGGGGCCTACGCAGCTTTTGATAATATCGTCATTGACCATCATGATGAGCATTTCCATCAGTCCGACAAAGCCTCCGGGTGCCGTGCTGTCTTTCGGATGTCTTTTGTACCACCGGGCCACACACAGGATAATGACCGTCAGCAGGACACTGTTCATCAGCAGAGCCAGAGTGACTTTGGTGATTGAAATGTCGAACGGACGGATTTCATTGCCTGCGGCGTCATGCTCTACCAGTTTGCCTTCGTAGGGACTGCCGGCAGGAGCGATGGAAAGTCCTTCGTAGCTGCCGCCGTTCTCTTCCAGACGTGCAGACGAGAATACATGCCACCCTGTTGTATGGCTGTATACGATAATCGGCAGGGGAATGGTGATGGGTGTGTCGCCCCATGAAGTGATGTGCCATTCGTATGAGTCACCAATGTGTCCGAATACGATTTCCTTGATGTCGACTTTCTCTTCGGCGGGCTGTCCGGTCGATGGTTCTTCGGCCGACGAAGCGGAAAGGGGACATAGGAGCAGAAACACTGCCATGACGTACCATCCGGTCCATATTTTACGTAATCGTTTCATTTTTGTTTCTCTTTTTGTGACTTCTTGTTCACTTCAAAAGTGAAGAAGAACCAGGAGTCATACGTTAGATATATCAGATAATTGGCAATGAATGTCAGCAGGAAGGATTGGGCCTCGTCGCGGACAATCACGCAATAAAGTATCATCAGAATAAAAGAAGCGAGCATTCGCATGACACGGAGCAGCAAGTACGTCTGCAACAGCTTTCCCGGCATTTTCCTCCGGCTCCATTCTACAATGTTGATCATCAGCCAACCGAACAGAAAGAAGAAGGACGGTATCAGCGGATAACCCTCGAAATAGTGGTGTGGATTGGTCTTGAAATAGATCCATCCTCCTACAACTCCCAGCAAAATGGTCAGTATCGCTGTTTGTATCAGGTAGTTGCGCTTGGTCTTGCTCACGTCATTATTCGTTTTTTAATGTTCCTTATAATAATGTAATGCTGCTTTATCAGTTGATGCAGACAGACACATTGTTGTCATTCATTTCAATGAATCCGCCTTTTATCTCTTGCTCCTGCGCTGCACCTTCGGTCGTGACGTACGAGAGTTTGCCTCTTGTCAGGGAGGAAACAATGGGAGCATGTTGCGGCAGAATGGTAAAGGAACCCATGACTCCCGGCAAAGTGACTTGTTTCACTTCACCTTCGAAGAGTTTCTTTTCCGGCGATACGATAGTCAACTGTAAATTCTTCATTGCACTTCTCATTTGATATTTGGTTCATTGCCGGCAGAAGTAAGCGACTTCTGTCGGACAATGTGTTATTGTTTGGCTTGCTCCAGCAGCTTTTTGCCTTTTTCGATGGCTTCCTCGATGGTTCCCACATTCAGGAAGGCCGGTTCGGGCAGATAGTCCACTTCGCCGTCCAAAATCATGCGGAATCCTTTGATGGTATCTTCGATATTCACCATCGTGCCCGGTACGCCGGTAAACTGTTCGGCGACCGCAAACGGCTGTGACAGGAAACGCTGGACACGGCGTGCGCGGTTTACCAACGTACGGTCTTCGTCCGACAGTTCCTCCATACCCAGAATGGATATGATATCCTGCAGTTCCTTGTTGCGTTGCAGAATCTGTTTGACACGCTGGGCTGTCTGATAATGCTCTTCACCGACAATATGGGGGTCCAAAATACGGGAAGTGGATTCCAGCGGGTCGACAGCCGGATAGATACCCAGCTCGGTAATCTTACGGCTCAGCACGGTTGTGGCGTCCAGGTGGGTGAAGGTCGTGGCCGGTGCAGGGTCGGTCAAGTCGTCGGCCGGCACGTATACAGCCTGTACGGAAGTAATGGAGCCGTTGCGGGTAGATGTGATTCGTTCCTGCATGGCACCCATTTCTGTTGCCAGTGTCGGTTGGTAACCTACAGCCGAAGGCATACGTCCCAACAGGGCCGATACCTCTGAACCGGCTTGGGTGAAACGGAAGATGTTGTCGATGAAGAACAGAATATCACGCGGCCCGTCTGTTTCCGAACCCATGTCGCGGAACGATTCTGCCACCGTCAGACCCGACAGGGCAACCGACTGACGTGCTCCAGGGGGTTCGTTCATCTGTCCGAATATCAAGGATACTTGGGATTTGGCCACTTCGTTGTAATCTACTTTCGAGAGATCCCAGTGACCTTCCTCCATGCTTTTCTTGAATTCTTCGCCATAACGGATGACGCCCGATTCAATCATCTCTCTCAGCAAGTCGTTGCCTTCACGGGTTCGTTCACCTACACCGGCAAAAACGGAAAAACCGTGCTGCTTCTTGGCAATGTTGTTGATGAGTTCCTGGATAAGTACCGTCTTGCCTACACCGGCACCGCCGAACAGACCGATTTTACCACCTTTGCTATAAGGCTCCAGCAAATCAATCACTTTGATGCCTGTGTAGAGCACTTCTTGTGTGGTGGTCAAATCCTCAAATTTGGGGGGCTCGCGGTGAATGGGATAGGCACCGGTACGGTCCAACTCGCGCATACCGTCAATGGAGTCGCCTACTACGTTCATCAGACGGCCTTTGATCTGGTCGCCTACAGGCATCGTGATAGGCCCGCCCAAGGGGTATACTTTCATTCCTCTTTGCAGGCCGTCGGTACTGTCCATGGCTACTGTACGGACGGTGTTTTCACCGATGTGCTGCTGCACTTCCACAATCAGGCGCTTGCCGTTGTGTCTTCTTATCTCGAGGGCGTCGTGGATGGCTGGAAGAACGGTTTCGGCTTCCGTACCTTCGAAATAAACGTCAACCACAGGTCCGATGACCTGGGAAATATGTCCGACAATTTGTGACATAAGCTTATTATTTTCTTCTAATTAGTAAATTTCCGCTTTTATTTGTGCAAGGGTTGGGAAAAACTTGTACATACGGGCTGTCTCTCTCTCTGCTTGCCATGCAAAATTAAAAACATTTCGGCATGAAATGTGTTTTTCAGCACTTTTTTTAATTTGATTATACTATTTTGATTGTTAAAACGTACTTTTGGAACAGTATGTTTTAACTCAGGCAAGGTACATTAACATTCGTTGAACGTACTTTTTTACTAATCATGTTATCAAACATATTATCGGATGGTTTGTAAATGGAAATAGAGTGTTACTTTTACACTCAAAATAAAAGAAACTCAAACTTCATTATCATGAAAAAGCATTTTCTGTATGCTGGAGCACTGTTGATGATGCTGTCAGCCTCTTGTGTGTCGCAAGTGGAAACGACACAATCCGGTTTGAATCCGGAGAATTTCCAGACGAAAGTCGGAGATGCACAAACCGATTTGTATGTGCTGAAGAACCAACAAGGAATGGAAGTCTGTATCACAAATTTCGGAGGACGTATTGTTTCCATTATGGTCCCTGACAAGAATGGGGAGATGAAAGATGTCGTGCTGGGCTTTGACAGTATTGCCGACTATATCCATATTCCCAGTGATTTCGGGGCTGCTATCGGTCGCTATGCTAACCGTATCGACCACGGCCGTTTGGTGCTTGACGGTGATACCATCCAACTTCCTCAAAACAATTTCGGCCATTGTCTGCACGGAGGGCCGAAGGGATGGCAGTATCAAGTATATGACGCTAAGCAGATTGATGGAACTACGCTCGAACTTACGCGTTTCTCTCCGGATGGGGATGAGAATTTCCCCGGTAATGTAACGGCCAAGGTCATTTATAAATTGACGGATGACAATGCCCTTAACATTAAATATACTGCCACGACCGACAAGAAGACAGTCATTAATATGACGAACCATTCATATTTTAATTTGTCGGGTAATCCGGCCCAAGCAGCTACTGACCACATCTTATATATTAATGCTGACTATTATACACCGGTAGACAGCACGTTTATGACGACGGGTGAAATTCTTCCGGTAAAAGATACCCCGATGGATTTTACTATCCCGAAAGTGATAGGTCAGGATATCGACAACTATGATTTCGTTCAACTGAAAAACGGTAACGGATATGATCACAACTGGGTGCTGAATACACAAGGGGACATGACACAAGTAGCTGCCCGCCTGACTTCACCAGAAACAGGTATCACGTTGGATGTGTATACCAATGAGCCAGGTATTCAGGTTTATACCGGTAATTTCCTTGACGGGACAGTGAAGGGTAAGAAAGGTGTCGTGTATAACCAACGTGCTTCTGTTTGTTTGGAAACACAGCATTATCCCGACAGCCCCAACAAACCGGATTGGCCGTCTGTAGTTCTGGAACCGGGACAAACTTATAACAGTGAATGTATCTTCAAGTTTTCTGTTGAAGAATAATTAGCCTTAAGTAGAGTACTAACAAAAACATAAAATGATATGAATTGGAATTCGCATGAATTTGTTTGGCTGGACTGGGCAGTTCTGGCCGTGGGAATCATTATGGTAGCATGGATGGTCTATCGTTCTGTACGTAAGGACAAGCTGGCCATGAAAGGTGCAGACAGTCAGGACTATCTGTTTGGAAAGGGAGAACCCTGGTATGTAATTGGCGCTGCAATTTTTGCCGCCAATATCGGTTCGGAGCATTTGGTTGGCTTGGCCGGTACGGGAGCTAAAGATGGAGTAGGAATGGCCCATTGGGAAATGCAGGGATGGATGATACTTATCCTTGGATGGCTTTTCGTTCCTTTCTATCAGCTGTTGAACAACAAGATGGGCAAGATTATCACAATGCCTGATTTCTTGAAATATCGCTATACCAAAAAGACCGGTTCTTGGCTGAGCATCATAACTTTGATTGCCTATATCCTGACCAAGGTCAGTGTGACAGCCTTTACAGGCGGTATCTTTTTTGAATACTTGTTTGGGTTGCCGTTCTGGTGGGGAGCTCTTGGCTTGATTGCCATTACGGCCATCTTTACTGTAGTTGGCGGTATGAAGGGAGTAATGACGATGTCGGCCATCCAGACGCCGATTCTGATTGTCGGTTCCTTCCTGGTGCTTTTTCTCGGCTTGTCGGCTTTGGGACAAGGCAGCATTGTAGACGGTTGGACTAACATGATGGATTATGCCCGTTCTGCTCATGACGGATATGGTATCAACCACATGTTCCACTGGGAAGAGGGGGATCCCATGTATTCCAAGTTCCCCGGTTTTGCAGTGTTCATCGGTGCCTCCATCATCGGTTTCTGGTATTGGTGTACGGACCAGCACATCGTTCAGCGTGTACTTGGTCAGCAAAAGGGGGAATCTGACGATGTGGTGATGAAGCGTGCCCGTCGCGGTAGCATCGCAGCCGGTTACTTCAAAATTCTTCCGGTATTTATGTTTCTTATTCCGGGTATGGTGGCAGTTGCCCTTGCACAGAATCCGGACAGTGGCATTGTGATGGACCTCACCAATCAGCATGATACGGATGGCGCTTTTGCCATGATGGTGAAGAATATTCTTCCGGCCGGTGTGAAGGGATTGGTTACGATCGGTTTTATCTGTGCGCTTGTCACGTCGCTGGCTGCATTCTTCAACAGTTGTGCCACTCTGTTTACGGAAGACTTTTACAAGCCGATGCGTCAGGGCAAGAGTGAGGCTCACTATGTGTTTGTAGGCCGTGTGGCCACTGTCGTTGTCGTACTTCTGGGTTTGGCTTGGCTGCCCATCATGATGAACATGGACAATCTGTATAGCTATCTGCAAGATATCCAGTCCTTGCTGGCTCCTGCGATGGTTGCCGTATTTACTCTTGGTATTTTTTCGAAGAAAATTACTCCCAAGGCTGGAGAATGGGGACTTATCGGAGGTTTCCTTATCGGTATGCTTCGTCTGGTGACCAATGTCATCACCAAGAGCGGCAATGCTGTTATGGAAGGTCCTTTCTGGGAAGCAACTTCCTGGTTCTGGCAGACCAACTGGTTGATTTTTGAAATCTGGTTGCTCGTCTTCCTGATTGTCCTGATGGTAGTAGTGTCATGCTTTACTCCGAAACCTTCTGCTCAGCAGATAGAAGCCATTACGTTTACAGGTAGTTACAAGGAACTTATCAGAAAGAGCTGGAACAAGTGGGATGTGATTGCTTCGTTGGGCGTTGTATTACTTTGCGCCCTGTTCTATGCCTATTTTTGGTAATTTCTTTATTTAATTTTTTTATTGAATGACTAAATATTATAGTGTAAATCCAAAGTTCTACATTTCGGTAGACTGCATCATATTCGGTTTCAGCGGAGGAGAGTTGAGTCTCCTTCTGTTGAAGCGAAATTTTGAACCGGCCAAGGGCGAATGGTCGCTGATGGGAGGCTTTGTGCAGGAAAACGAGAGTGTGGACGATGCTGCCAAGCGAGTCTTGGCCGAGCTGACCGGGTTGAATCAGGTCTATATGGAACAGGTCGGTTCGTTCGGTGACATTCACCGTGATCCGGGTGGTCGTGTCATCTCCATTGCCTATTATGCATTGGTCAATGTCAACGAATACGACCGCGACCTGGTACATCAGCACAATGCTTTCTGGATTAACATCAATGAAGTGCCGCCGCTTATCTTTGACCATTCGGAGATGGTGGAGAAAGCTCGGACGCTGATGCAGCAGAAGGCGTCGACCGAACCTATCGGATTCAATTTGTTGCCCAAGCTTTTTACGCTGTCACAGTTACAGAGTCTATATGAAGCCATTTATGGTGCTCCACTTGACAAACGTAATTTCCGAAAACGCATTGCCGAGATGAATTGCATTGAAAAAACGGACAAGATTGACAAGACTGGTTCCAAACGGGGAGCTGCCTTGTATCAATTCAACGAGAATGCTTATCGGAAAACTCCGAATTTTAAATTGTAATACAAACACTTCAATATATTATTTATATGCTGGAAGAATTGAAAGAAAAAGTATTCCGTGCCAACCTTGAACTGGTGAAACACGGACTGGTCATCTTCACTTGGGGAAACGTGTCGGCCATTGACCGTGCAAGCGGGTTGGTAGTCATCAAGCCCAGTGGTGTAAGCTATGACACAATGAAGGCTGAAGACATGGTTGTGGTCGACCTCGACGGCAACGTGGTGGAAGGCAAGTTGAGACCATCGTCTGACACACCTACCCATGTGGTACTCTATAAGGCTTTCCCTGAGATTGGTGGAGTGGTACATACACACTCCACGTATGCTACGGCTTGGGCTCAGGCCGGATGCGACATCCCCAATATCGGTACGACGCATGCCGATTATTTCCATGATGCCATTCCCTGTACGGCCGACATGACCGAAGCCGAGGTGAAAGGCGAATATGAACGCGAAACGGGTAACGTAATTGTAAAACGCTTCGAAGGATTGAATCCTGTACATACACCGGGCGTACTGGTCAAGAATCATGGTCCCTTTGCCTGGGGAAAGGATGCGCATGATGCGGTCCACAACGCTGTCGTTATGGAACAGGTGGCCAAGATGGCTTCCATAGCCTATGCGGTCAATCCCAACCTGACGATGAACCCATTGCTTATCGAGAAGCATTTCAGCCGCAAGCACGGGCCGAATGCCTATTACGGACAAAAGTGAAAAATTACCGGGTGACAAGCTGAGGACCGCAAGCATGTGAGGACTCGTCGCTTGTCGCCCATAACCCCAATAACAACAACTTAATAATATTATAGTATTATGAACGCATTTGATCAATATGAAGTATGGTTCGTTACAGGTGCACAGCTCCTGTACGGTGGTGATGCCGTGATTGCCGTTGATGCACACAGCAACGAAATGGTAAAGGGTTTGAATGAATCGGGCAAGCTGCCAGTAAAAGTTGTATATAAAGGTACTGCCAACTCTTCCAAGGAAGTGGAAGCCGTGTTCAAGGCGGCCAACAACGAGGAAAAATGTATCGGTGTCATCACTTGGATGCACACCTTCTCGCCTGCCAAGATGTGGATTCATGGTTTACAGCAACTGAAGAAGCCTTTGCTCCACCTGCATACGCAGTATAACAAGGAAATTCCTTGGGATACAATGGACATGGACTTCATGAACCTCAACCAGAGCGCCCACGGCGACCGTGAGTTCGGCCACATCTGCACCCGTATGCGTATCCGCCGCAAAGTGGTGGTTGGCTACTGGAAGGAAGAGGAAACCCAGAAGAAGATTGCCGTATGGATGCGTGTCTGCGCTGCTTGGGCCGATGCTCAGGATATGCTCATCATCCGCTTCGGCGACCAGATGAACAACGTGGCCGTAACCGACGGCGACAAGGTCGAGGCCGAACAGCGCATGGGCTACCACGTGGACTATTGCCCCGTGAGCGAGCTGATGGAATATCACGCACAGGTGAAGGATGCCGATGTGGATGCTCTCGTCAAGACTTACTTTGCTGAATACGACCACGATGCCTCTCTGGAAGACAAGTCTACCGAAGCTTATCAGAAGGTTTGGAATTCTGCGAAGGCTGAACTGGCTTTGCGTGCCATCTTGAAAGACAAAGGTGCCAAAGGCTTTACAACCAATTTTGATGACCTGGGTCAGACAGACGGCAGTCACTTTGACCAAATTCCCGGTCTGGCATCGCAACGCCTGATGGCTGAAGGTTATGGTTTCGGTGCCGAGGGTGACTGGAAGTCGGCTGCTCTCTACCGCATGGTTTGGGTGATGAATCAGGGATTGCCCAACGGCTGCTCGTTCCTCGAGGACTATACCTTGAATTTCGACGGACAGAACAGTGCCATCCTGCAGGCCCACATGTTGGAAGTTTGTCCGCTCATCGCCGCCAAGAAGCCCCGTCTGGAGGTTCACTTCCTGGGTATCGGTATCCGCAAGAGCCAGACGGCGCGCCTCGTGTTCACGTCGAAGGTAGGTATGGGTTGTACCGCTACGGTTGTTGA
Organism: Mediterranea massiliensis; assembly: GCA_958402075.1. Taxonomy (GTDB): domain Bacteria; phylum Bacteroidota; class Bacteroidia; order Bacteroidales; family Bacteroidaceae; genus Bacteroides; species Bacteroides massiliensis_D. The sequence continues at coordinate 15,775 of CATXSD010000053.1, forward strand.
CCTGGGTAACCGCTTCCGTCTGATTGTAAACGACGTGGAGTGCATCGAGCCGAAACCGCTGCCCAAGCTGCCTGTTGCTTCTGCCCTCTGGAAGCCGATGCCAAACTTCGAGGTAGGTGCCGGTGCCTGGATTCTGGCCGGCGGTACGCACCACTCCTGCTTCTCCTATGACCTGACGGCCGAATACTGGGAAGACTATGCCGAGATTGCCGGTATCGAAATGGTTCACATCAACAAGGACACCACCATCAGCGAGTTCAAGAAAGAACTCCGCATGAACGAGGTGTACTACATGCTGAACAAGGCACTTTGCTAAATCTGTAATAGAAGAAGGAAAGGCACACAGGGATGTACCTTCCTTCTTCTTTTTGTTTCACCTTATCACAATACCATTCCTATGAAATCTGATCCCAAATCAACCATAGAAGCCGGTCGTGCCGTGCTGGGCATTGAGTTCGGCTCCACCCGCATCAAGGCAGTCCTCATCGACGGGGAGAACAAGCCCATTGCGCAGGGCAGCCATACCTGGGAAAACCAGCTTGTCGACGGCCTTTGGACATATAGTTTGGATGCCATCTGGAGCGGCCTGCAGGATTGTTATGCCGACCTGTGTGCCGATGTGCAGAAACAATACGGTGTCCAGCTCGAAACCCTGGCTGCCATCGGCGTCAGCGCCATGATGCACGGTTACATGGCTTTCGACAAGCAGCAAAATATCCTCGTACCCTTCCGCACGTGGCGCAATACCAATACCGGCCCTGCTGCAGCCAAGCTTTCCGAACTCTTTGTCTACAACATTCCCCTTCGCTGGAGCATCTCGCACCTCTACCAGGCTATCCTGAACGGTGAAGAGCATGTGCCCTCCATCGACTACCTGACGACACTGGCCGGGTACGTGCACTGGCAGCTGACGGGCGAGCGCGTGCTGGGCATCGGCGATGCCTCGGGCATGCTGCCCATCGACCCCGAAACGAAAAACTATTCTGCTCCGATGGTGGAGAAGTTTGAGCAGCTGATAGCTCCGGGCTACGGCTGGAAGCTGAAAGACATCCTGCCCCGCGTCCTGATGGCCGGCGAAGATGCCGGACGCCTGACAGCCGAAGGTGCCCGCAAGCTCGACCCCACAG
>CATXSD010000054.1 GCA_958402075.1 Mediterranea massiliensis
CCTGGGCGAACTGGGCTACATGTCTATCGGTGTGGGCTATACCATTCCCTTCCAGATGTTTGCAGCTTCGTGGGCCGAGGCCGACAAGCTGGCCGATGCCCTGAACGAGCTCCATGTACCCGGCGTCATCTTCCGTCCCATCTACCTGCAACCGTTCTACAGTGTAGGCAAGGGCGAACAGCTGCAAGGCGTACAGGTGCACATCACCGACTATGCCAAAGCACCGCTCAGTCCCATCCAGTTCCTCGTGATGCAGGAAGTGGCACGTCTGTGGCCCGACCGCGCCGTCTTCGACCATGCTGACAAAGGACGCTTCAACATGTTCGACAAGGTGTGTGGTTCCCGCCAGATACGCGAACGCTTCGCCCGGAACAACCGCTGGGAAGACATACGCCCCTACTGGGAAAAGGACGTGGAGAGTTTCCGCCAACTGTCCAAGAAGTACTATCTGTACCGATAGACAGTGTTCGGTTGCCTTCACTGGGGGATGGCCTTCTTGACACAAGTATGGCAGTGAGTGTGACAAGCCTATGGCAATAGTTGTGACAAGCCTGTGTCACAAGCGCTGCCACTACGACGTCACAACCACTGCCACAGGCTTGGCAAAAGTTGGCAGTTGTACGAGGAGCACATATTCTCCCCCACAACTTTCCCGAGCAGGGCAACACACAAAGGCATTAAAGAAACAATGATATGAAACTTGAAACAAAAGATATGAAAGAACCTTACTTATCCTTCCTGCACGAAGCCTCACGCTTCATTCCACAGGACAGGATTTATACTGACGAGCTCCGACGCCTGGCCTGGGGAACAGACGCGGGCTTTTACCGACTGATACCCCAAATCATCATCCGCTCGGACAACGAGAACGAGGTGGCCGAACTGCTCCGCCTGGCCGACAAGCTCAATTTACCAGTTACATTCCGTGCTGCCGGTACCAGTTTGTCCGGACAAGCCATCAGTGACTCCATCCTCATCGTGGCCGGCAAGCATTGGGAGCAATACTCCATCAGCCCCGACGGCAGCCAGATCACCCTACAACCGGGTATCGTGGGACAGCGTGTCAACCAACTGCTGGCTCCCTACGGACGAAAGTTCGCTCCCGACCCCGCCTCGGTAAAAAGTGCCATGGTAGGCGGCATCGTGATGAACAATGCCTCGGGCATGAACTGCGGCACGCACGCCAACAGCGACCGGGTAATGCTCTCGGCGCGCATCGTTCTGGCCGACGGTACTGTGCTTGATACGGGCGACCCCGTCAGCCGCGCATCCTTTGAGGTAACTCATCGCGACTTCATCCGCACCATCTGCCACCTGCGCGACAGCATCCATGCCAATGAACATCTGCGTGAACGCATCCGATACAAATACGCCATCAAGAACGTCACGGGCCTCAACCTGCTGCCCCTGATTACCTTCGACGACCCGTTCGACATCATCGCCCATCTGATGGTGGGCAGCGAAGGTACCCTGGCCTTCCTCTCGCAGGTAACCATGCGCACCGAATACGACTATCCCTGCAAGGCCAGCTCCATGGTCTACTTCACAGACATCCGCGAAGCCTGCCGGGCCGTAGTGGCCATGAAGAAGCTGAAAGGGACAGAAGACGAATGGATTGTCAAGGGAGCCGAACTGCTGGACTACAAGAGTCTGTCGTCTGTAAACGACCCTGTCTATCTCAAATATAAAGGAGAAGCGGCCGATCCCTCGGGTCTCACCGCCGTATTAACGGAGACCAAGGCCCGTACGCCTGAAGAATTGAAGACCAACATCGCCACCATCGAACAGACGCTCTCGGCCTTCCGTACCTACATACCCGTACACTTCACCGACAATCCGGCAGAGTACGGCCAGTTCTGGGCCATCCGGTCGGGCATCTTCCCCAGCGTAGGCGGAACACGCCAACCTGGCACGACCTGCCTCATCGAAGACGTGGCCTTCCACATCGAGGACCTGCCCGAAGCCACGGCCGACCTCCAGCAACTCATTGCCCGCCACGGCTACGACGATGCCTGCATCTATGGCCATGCCCTGGAAGGCAACTACCACTTTATTGTCAACCAGAGTTTTGCCACCCAGGCTGAAGTGGACCGCTATGCCGCGCTGATGGAAGACGTCAAGACCCTTGTCGTTGACAAGTACGACGGTTCTCTGAAGGCCGAACACGGTACGGGCCGCAACATGGCCCCCTACGTACGCTACGAATGGGGTGACGAAGCCTTCGAAGTGATGAAGGCTGTAAAACACCTCTTCGATCCCAAAGGGCTGCTCAACCCCGGCGTCATCTTCAACGACGACCCCAAGTGCCACCTGAAGCACTTCAAGCCGCTGCCCATGATGGCTACAAGCTACAGTCAGCAGGCTGCAAGTGATGAACAGGCGGCCCGTAGCTTGTCTCTCATCTCCAAAGTAGACCGTTGCATCGAGTGCGGTTTCTGCGAAGTGAACTGCCTGTCGTGCGGCTTCACGCTGTCGTCACGCCAGCGCATCGTCATCCAGCGCGAACTGGCCCGCCTGCGTGAGGAAGGCGACAACCCCGAACGACTGGCCTTGCTCGAAAAACAATACCGCTACTTAGGCAACCAGACCTGTGCGGGCGATGGACTCTGCTCCATGTCGTGCCCGATGGGAATCAATACAGGCGACCTGACTCATCTGGTCCGCCAACACCTGCTGCCGCCCGACAGCCAGGGATATAAGCTGGGCAACTATGCCGCCCGTCACTTTGCAGGCATCAAGAATACACTCCGTCCCGTACTGACGCTGGCCGACACAGCCCATGCCGTACTGGGAACTGCCGCCATGAGCAAGCTTACCCGCGGCATGCACAACCTGCTGGGCATCCCGCAGTGGACTCCGGCCATGCCCAAAGCCTATAAGATGAAGCACGAAGAGCGGAAAATGGAGAATAGCCAAAAGGCAGGAGAAAACGAAGCTTCACTCAAAGTGGTCTATTTCCCCAGCTGCATCAACCAGACCATGGGCCTGGCCCGCAAGTCGCCCGTCGAACAGGCATTGGTAAACAAGATGGTGGCCCTGCTTCACAAAGCCGGTTACGAAGTCATCTTCCCCCAAAACATGGAAAAGCTCTGCTGCGGCACCATTTGGGAGAGCAAAGGCATGATGGATATCGCCGACCGCAAGACACACGAACTCGAAGGAGCCCTGTGGGAGGCCAGCCGGCAAGGACGCTACCCCGTGCTGTGCGACCAAAGTCCCTGCCTGCACCGCATGCGGGAAACCATCCACCGCATGAAACTCTACGAACCGGCCGAGTTCATCTATACCTTCCTGCGCCCCCGCCTGGTGTTCAAGCCCATAGACCGCCCCGTAGCCCTGCACATCACGTGCTCCATGCGAAAGATGGGACTGGCCGACACGCTTGTCGCCCTGGCACGCCTCTGCTCTACACAGGTCTTCGTACCCGAAGAAGTAGGTTGTTGCGGCTTTGCAGGCGACCGCGGATTCACACATCCCGAACTGAACGCATACGCCCTGCGCAAACTCCGCCCTCAGATAGAGGAACGGAACATCCAGATCGGCTACAGCAACAGCCGCACCTGCGAAATCGGCCTGACGACCAACTCGGGCATTCCGTATGTGTCGATAGCCTACCTGGTAGACGAATGCACAACTCCTCTTACCAACAATTAAAAACGACATGGAAAAACAAGCAAACCACAGCAAACGCATCCTGGCCCTCGACATCCTGCGAGGCATCACCATTGCCGGCATGATACTGGTGAACAATCCGGGGTCATGGGGACACATCTATACCCCCCTGCGCCATGCCGAGTGGAACGGTTTCACGCCCACCGACCTGGTATTTCCCTTCTTCATGTTCATCATGGGCATATCGACCTATATCTCACTGAAGAAGTACGACTTCGCCTACAGCCATGCCGCCCTGCGGAAGATTCTGCGGCGCACAGTCGTCATCTTCGTCATCGGCATGGCCATCGGATGGTTCTCACGCTTCTGTTACTACTGGGCCTCAGCTCCCGATGACCTGAGCTTCGGCCAGAACTTGTGGAACGCAGTATGGACCTTCGACCGCATGCGCATCCTGGGCGTGATGCAGCGCCTGGCCCTGTGCTATTGCGCCGCGTCCATCGTTGCCCTCACCGTGAAGCACCGCTACATTCCCTGGATCATCGTCACCCTGCTCGTGGGATACTTCGCCCTGCTGATGGGCGGCAACGGATTTGCCTATAACGAGACAAACATCCTGTCTGTAGTAGACCGCGCCATCCTCACCCCCGCCCACATGTACAAGGACAACGGCATCGACCCCGAAGGGCTGCTGAGCACCATTCCCTCCATTGCCCACGTACTGCTGGGATTCTGTGTGGGCCGCATGATGCTGGGCGACAAGAGCCGTGCCGGGCAAAGCCGCGAAGAGACACTCCGCTCGCACCTCATCCTGCTGTTCCTGGTAGGCACCATCCTTACTTTCAGCGGCCTGCTGCTGAGCTACGGATGCCCCATCAACAAGAAGATATGGTCGCCCACCTACGTGCTCACCACCTGCGGACTGGCCTCCAGCCTGCTGGCCCTGCTCATCTGGATAATCGATGTGAAGGGATACAAACGCTGGAGCCTGTTCTTCGAGTCGTTCGGCGTCAATCCGCTGTTCATGTACGTGCTGGGCGGCGTGCTGGGCATCCTGTTCGGAAGCATCCGTCTGCCTTGGGGCGACGGCAGCATCTCTATCCACGGACTGCTCTATGACCAGATGCTGAAACCCCTGTTCGGCGACACAGGCGGCTCCCTGGCCTATGCCCTGATATTTGTAGCCATCAACTGGTGCATCGGATACCAATTATATAAACGGAAAATATACATCAAGATATAAATTTTACAACTATGATACTGATAGCAGACAGCGGCTCTACCAAAACCGACTGGTGTTTGGTAGAGCATGGAGAAGTACTCCAGCAGATTTTTACCAAAGGTACCAACCCCTTTTTTCAAAGTGAGGAAGAAATCGGCAACGAGATAGTCACCAATCTTCTGCCCCAACTGAAGAGCCAGGAAGTGGATGCCGTCTACTTCTACGGCGCCGGCTGTGCCTTCCCCGACAAGATAGCCACCGTACGCCGTGTCCTCCTGCGCCATCTGAAGGTGAAAGGCGAAGTGGAAGTAAGCACCGACATGCTGGCCGCCGCCCGCAGCCTGTGCGGACACCGTCCGGGCATCGCCTGCATCATGGGCACCGGCTCCAACTCGTGCTACTACGACGGGGAGAAGATTGTTCAGAACGTATCGCCCCTGGGATTCATCCTGGGCGACGAAGGCAGCGGAGCCTGTCTGGGCAAGCTGCTGGTGGGCGACATCCTGAAGAACCAGACAACACCCGAACTGAAGGAAAAATTCCTCCGGCAGTTCAGCCTGACGCCGGCCGACATCATCGACCGCGTCTACCGCAAGCCGTTCCCCAACCGTTTTCTGGCCAGCCTCTCTCCGTTTCTGGCACAGAACCTGAACGAGCCTTGCCTGCACCGCCTGGTGCTGGACAGCTTCGAGTCGTTCCTCAGACGGAACGTCATGCAGTACGACTATCAGGGGCACGAAGTCCACTTCATCGGCTCCGTAGCCTACTACTACAAGGACGTGCTGGCACAGGCCGCCGAAGCGACGGGCATCCGGCTGGGCACCATCCTCAAAAGCCCCATGGAAGGCCTCATCGCCTACCACAGCTAATCACCTCACCGCTAACCACTAACCAATTAAAAGAATATGGCATTCATCAAGATTTCAGAGCAACCTTCGCTCTACAACGACTTGGAAAAGAAGTCGGTCCGCGAAATATTGGAGGACATCAACACCGAAGACCAGAAAGTGGCCCTGGCTGTACAGAAAGCGATTCCCCAGATAGAGAAACTGGTCAACCTGATAGTGCCCCGCATGAAGCAGGGAGGCCGCATCTTCTACATGGGAGCCGGCACCAGCGGCCGACTGGGCGTACTCGACGCTTCGGAGATTCCGCCCACCTTCGGCATGCCCAACACGCTGGTCATCGGACTCATTGCCGGAGGCGACACCGCCCTGCGCAACCCCGTGGAGAACGCTGAAGACGACGTCCACCGCGGCTGGGAAGAACTGGTGGAACGCAACATCACCACCAAAGACACCGTCATCGGCATCGCCGCGTCGGGCACCACGCCCTACGTCATCGGCGCCCTGCACGAGGCCCGCGAGCACGGCATCCTGACCGGCTGCATCACCAGCAATCCCGACTCGCCCATGGCCGCCGAAGCCGACGTACCCATCGAGATGATTGTAGGACCGGAATACGTCACCGGCAGTTCGCGCATGAAGTCGGGCACCGGGCAGAAGATGATCCTGAACATGATCAGCACCTCGGTCATGATCCAGCTGGGCCGCGTCAAGGGCAACAAGATGGTGAACATGCAGCTGAGCAACAAGAAGCTGATAGACCGCGGCACCCGCATGCTGGTCGAGGAGCTGGGCCTGGACTACGGCAAAGCCAAAGCCCTGCTGCTGATGCACGGCTCGGTCAAGAAAGCCGTGGACGCCTATCGCGAAGGAAAATAAATCGGCCGACCCAACAAGACAAGACATGAAAACCATCCGTTTGTTATTCATCCTGCTCATGGGTATCCAGGCAGCTGCGGCCCAACCCTTGCAGCGGGTAGCCCCCGAACAGGTGGGCATGAGCAGCCGCCACCTGACGTATGCCGACCGGGCCATCGAACAGGCCATTGCCGAAGACGGCATTCCGGGAGCCGTGCTTGCCGTCGTCCGCCACGGCAAGATGGCCTACCTCAAGGCTTACGGACACCGGAGCCTGCTGCCCGAAGTGGAACCGATGACCACCAACACCGTGTTCGACATGGCTTCGTGCAGCAAGGCCATGTCTACCGCCATCTCCGTCATGATACTGGCCGAACAGGGCAAGCTGCGCATGCTCGACCCCGTCAGCCGCTACATCCCCCACTTCAAGGACTGGCAGAGCGCCGACGGAAAGGAAAAGCAGACCATCCGCATACAGGACCTGATGACCCACACCTCGGGACTGCCGTCCTATGCGCCGGTAGCCCAAGTCGCCCGACAGTACGGCCAGCCCAATCCGGACGGACTGATGGAATACATCGCCACCTGCCCGCGCGACTTCCGCCCGCAGACCGACTTCCAGTACAGCTGCCTCAACTTCATCACCCTGCAGCACATCGTGGAGACCGTCAGCGGCCAGTCGCTGCGCCAGTTTGCCAAAGAGCACATCTTCGACGTGCTGGGCATGGAGCACACCGACTACCTGCCCTGCCGGCAGGACAAGGACGGCCACTGGGTGAACACCGACGACGTGCCCCAATGGGCACAGGACGGTGCGAGCCTCATCGCCCCCACCGAACAGCAGCCCGACGGGCAAGTGCTCCGCGGACAGGTACACGACCCCTTGGCCCGCATCATGAACGGTGGCATCAGCGGCAACGCAGGCGTCTTCTCGTGTGCCGATGACATCGCTCTGCTCTGCGCCGCCCTGCAGAACGGCGGCGAGTGGAACGGACGGCGCATCCTCAGCCCGCAGGGCGTGCAGGCCATGCGCACCGTGCCCCGTGCCGTGGCGTCGATAGGACGCACGCTGGGATGGGACTGCTTCACGGCCTATGCCTCGAACAACGGCGACCTCTTCGGCCCCCATACCTACAGCCACACGGGCTACACCGGCACCAGCATCGTCATCGACCCCGATACGGACACCAGCGTCATCCTGCTCATCAACGCCGTCCATCCCAAGGACGAGCACAGCGTGGTGCGCCTGCGCTCGCTGGTAGCCAATGCCGTGGCCGCCTCCATCCAGCCCACCCCGCGCACCTATACCGACCATTACTACCGGTGCTTCCTCCAGTTCATGGACGAACCGCCCGTCACCCCGCAGGACATCGTGATGCTGGGCAACAGCCTGACCGAGAACGGAGGCGACTGGGGCCAACGGCTCGGCTGGAAGCACGTGGTGAACCGCGGCATCATCGGCGACGAGGTGATGGGCGTGTACGACCGCCTGCACCAGATTCTGCCCGGGCATCCCCAAAAACTGTTCCTGCTGATAGGCATCAACGACGTGTCCCACGGGCTGACGGCCGACAGCATCGCCGGCCTCATCCGCCTCACCGTGGAGCGCATCCGCCGCGAGTCGCCGCAAACGCACCTCTACCTGCAGAGCCTGCTGCCCATCAACGAGAGCTTCGGACGCTACCGCCTGCTGACGGGCAAGACCGAAACGGTTCCCCAGATCAATGCCCTCCTCCGGGAGCTGGCCCGCGAGCAGCAGATCGACTTCATCGACCTCTTCCCGCTCTTCACCGAGAAAGGGACGAACGTCCTGCGCAAGGAGCTGACTACCGACGGCCTGCACCTCAACGAGGATGGCTACCGGATATGGGTGAAAGCGCTGAAAAAGTACAGGTAAGCATTCCAAAAGAAAGTAAAAAAGACGAACACACAGCGAAGCGGCACAGACAAACTTGTGCCGCTTCGTCTTTTATAGCCTCCTCTTCACCAAAATCAAGCAACGCACTGATAATCAGTATTCATTTTTTCAGGTGGCATTCCGGAAAAACCTGAAAGGTTTTCAGTCCGGACCTGAAAGGTCTTCAGGTAGGGACTGAAAGGCTTTCAGGTCTAACCTGAAGACTATTCAGGTAGCACCTGAAAAACACCTGAAAATACAGAGCTTTCTTTCACGGTTATCTATTTTGACATGGAATCCATAAGAAGGCAGGCACGATGGAGCAAAAAGAAAAGGCTTGCCGCAGCATCATCGCCGGCAAGCCTTTCTTATGTTTCTTTAAAGGAAAAGAGTCAGGTCATTCCTCGTCGTCTGCCACAATATCATCCAGGATGAGGTCGAATGCCAGTGCGGAATAACCGGGGATGCTTCCGCTCCCACTGGTGCCGTAGGCCGACTGATAGGGGATGTACAGCATCCAGCGCTCACCGGTCCGCATCAGCTGCAGCGCGGCAGTCCAGCCTGTAATCATTCCGCTGACCGCAAACTCAGCCGGAGCATCGAACTCGGTCGGCTTCTTGTCCTCGGCATTCAGTTCCTGGCGGTCAACGGCCGAATAGCCGGTAAAGTTGCCGTCGAACTTGTCGCCCGTAATCAGCGTACCATAATAATAGGCCGAAACGGTTTCGGTATACAGCGGGCGGCGTCCCTCGGGATTGGCCGTTATCTTCTTGCAATAGACATACTGCTCGCCGGCCGTAGTGCCCGAAGTGGTGGCGATGGCAAACAGGCTCCCCGGCTCCATCCGATCGGCATCCTCCAGGGTGGCGACAAAGACTTTGCCCGTCTCGCCGGCGATGGAATCGATGTAGGCTTCGTTGCGGGCCTGCCAGTTGTCATACTTGCTGGCTTCCTGCACCTCCTCGCACGAAGCAAAGAGGAGGGCAGCCAGGGGAAGTACGAAACAGATTGTCTTGAATAGTCTCTTCATTGAAAACTGATTATTCATTATTCATCATTTATCCATTCTCCATTGTCAGAGCGTCTTCAGCAGCGAAGTGATGCTCACGCGGTCGGCAATCAGACGGTCGAGGTCGGCGATGGCCACACGCTCCTGCTTCATGGTGTCGCGGTCGCGCAGGGTGACGCATCCGTCTTCCAGTGTCTGGTGGTCAACGGTGACGCAGAACGGCGTGCCGATGGCGTCCTGACGGCGGTAGCGCTTGCCGATGGAATCCTTCTCGTCGTACTGGCAATTGAAGTGGAACTTCAGCGCGTCGATGATTTCGCGGGCCTTCTCGGGCAGGCCGTCCTTCTTGACGAGCGGCATCACGGCCAGCTTCACGGGAGCCAGGGCGGCAGGCAGCTTCAGCACCACGCGGGTTTCACCGTTCTCGAGCTTCTCTTCCTGGTAGGAAGCACACATCACGCTGAGAAACATGCGGTCCACGCCGATGGAGGTTTCGATGACATACGGTGTATAGCTTTCATTCGTTTCGGGGTCGAAGTACTTGATGTTCTTGCCGGAGAACTTCTCGTGCTGCGAGAGGTCGAAGTTGGTGCGGCTGTGGATACCTTCCACTTCCTTGAAGCCGAAGGGCATCAGGAACTCGATGTCGGTAGCGGCGTTGGCATAGTGGGCCAGCTTCTCGTGGTCGTGGAAGCGATAGTGGTCGTCGCCGAAGCCCAGGGCCTTGTGCCATTTCAAGCGGGTTTCCTTCCAGGTCTTGAACCACTCCAGCTCGGTGCCGGGCTTCACGAAGAACTGCATCTCCATCTGCTCGAACTCACGCATGCGGAAGATGAATTGGCGGGCCACGATTTCGTTGCGGAAGGCCTTACCGATCTGTGCGATACCGAAGGGGATCTTCATACGGCCCGTCTTCTGCACGTTCAGGTAGTTGACGAAGATACCCTGCGCCGTCTCGGGGCGGAGGTACACCTTCATGGAACCTTCAGCCGTGGAACCCATCTCGGTGGAGAACATCAGGTTGAACTGGCGCACTTCGGTCCAGTTCTTCGTGCCGCTGATGGGGCAGACGATTTCCTCGTCGAGGATGATCTGGCGCAGCTCGTTCAGGTCCGGACCGGCATTCATGGCCTTGGTATAGCGTTCGTGCAGGGCGTCGCGCTTGGCCTGATGCTCCAGCACGCGGGCGTTGGTCGAGCGGAACTCGGCTTCATCGAAGGCGTCGCCATACTTCTTGGCAGCCTTGGCCACTTCCTTGTTGATTTTCTCGTCGTACTTGGCTATCTGGTCCTCGATGAGCACGTCGGCGCGGTAGCGCTTCTTCGAGTCGCGGTTGTCGATGAGGGGGTCGTTGAAGGCATCCACGTGTCCGCTGGCCTTCCAGATGGTGGGGTGCATGAAGATGGCCGAATCGATGCCCACGATGTTCTCGTGGAGCAGCACCATGCTCTGCCACCAGTATTGCTTGATGTTGTTCTTCAGTTCCACGCCGTTCTGACCGTAGTCGTACACAGCTCCCAGTCCGTCATAGATTTCGCTGCTGGGGAATACGAAACCATACTCCTTGCAATGCGAAACGATTTTCTTAAAAACGTCTTCTTGTGCCATTTTCTTCAAATATAGATTAATTTTATTTCTGATTTCCACTAAAAACGCCACAAAGATAGAGATTTATCCGATACATCGGGTCTCGGGAAATATTAAAAATGCACAAGCCGCCCCGGCTTCGGGCGGAGAACGATTGTCCGCAAGCCGACGCAGCCCTGCAAAACCCTCCCGCCGACTCCGGCAAATACACAAAATCGGCACGGGGACCGGTATTTCCCGTGCTTTTTCATGTATTTTGATAAAATAGAGGGCCACCTGCCACCGTCCGACGAAAAAACGGGGCTTTTCACTTGCCTATGCGCCCGTCTTTTGCTATTTTTGCCTGCAACGAAATTATCGACGACCGCATACGGACCCAAATTCAATATGAGCGAAGACTTTGACAAGAACCTGGAAGAACAAGACAACCTGCCCCAAGGACGGGAGGAACATTCGGACTACAAACCCGCCGACACGAAGGACGAGAACGTGAAGCACCAACTGAGCGGCATGTACCAGAACTGGTTTCTGGACTATGCCTCGTACGTGATACTGGAACGCGCCGTGCCCCACATCATGGACGGACTGAAGCCCGTGCAACGGCGCATCCTGCACTCCATGCGGCGCATGGAGGACGGACGCTACAACAAGGTGGCCAACATCGTGGGCCACACCATGCAGTTCCACCCCCACGGCGACGCCTCTATCGGCGACGCGCTGGTGCAGCTGGGGCAGAAAGACCTGCTCATCGACTGCCAGGGTAACTGGGGAAACATCCTGACGGGCGACAGCGCCGCCGCTCCCCGTTACATCGAAGCCCGCCTCTCAAAGTTTGCCCTCGACGTGGTGTTCAACCCCAAGACCACCGAGTGGAAGCTGTCCTACGACGGCCGCAACCGCGAGCCGGTCACCCTGCCCGTCAAGTTCCCCCTGCTGCTGGTGCAGGGCGTGGAAGGCATTGCCGTCGGCCTGTCGTCCAAGATCCTGCCGCACAACTTCAACGAGCTGTGCGACGCTGCCGTCAGCTACCTGCACGGTGAGGACTTCCGCCTCTACCCCGACTTCCAGACGGGGGGCAGCATCGACGTGTCGAAGTACAACGACGGCGAGCGTGGCGGTTCGGTGCGCGTCCGCTCGCGCATCGAGAAGGTGGACAACAAGACGCTGGCCGTCCGCGAGATACCCTACGGCAAGACCGTGGCCAGCGTGTGCGACTCCATCGTGAAGGCCAGCGAGAAGGGCAAAATCAAGATACGCAAGGTGGAAGACCTGACATCGGGCAACGTCGAGATACTGGTGCACCTGACGCCCGGCACGTCGTCGGACAAGACCATCGACGCCCTCTATGCCTTCACCGACTGCGAGGTAAGCATCTCGCCCAACTGCTGCGTCATCGACGACCGCAAACCCCACTTCCTCACCGTGAGCGACGTGCTGCGCAAGTCCGTAGACAACACACGCGACCTGCTGCGCCGCGAACTGGAGATACACCGCGACGAGGTGCGCGAAAGCCTGCACTTCGCCTCGCTCGAAAAGATATTCATCGAAGAACGCATCTACAAGGACAAGGAGTTCGAACAGGCTCCGACCATGGACGCCGCCTGCGAGCACATCGACCTGCGCCTGACGCCCTACTACCCGCAGTTCATCCGCGAGGTGACGAAGGACGACATCCTCCGCCTGATGGAAATCAAGATGGCCCGCATCCTGAAGTTCAACTCCGACAAGGCCGAGGAGCAGATAGCCCGCATGAAGGCCGACATCGAAGAGACCGAACGCCACCTGGCCAACCTGGTGGAATACACCGTCGACTGGTTCCGCATGCTCAAGGAGAAGTACGGCAAGAACTTCCCCCGCCGCACGGAGCTGCGCAACTTCGACACCATCGACTCCACCAAGGTCATCGAAGCCAACGAGAAGCTCTACATCAACCGCGAGGAGGGCTTCATCGGCACCAGCCTGAAGAAGGACGAGTTCCTGGCCAACTGTTCGAACCTGGACGACGTCATCCTCTTCTTCCGCGACGGACGCTACCTCATCACGCCCGTGGCCGACAAAAAATTCGTGGGCAAGAACATCCTCTATGCCAACGTCTTCAAGAAGAACGACAAGCGCACCATCTACAACGTGTGCTACCGCGACGGCAAGAACGGAACGACCTACATCAAGCGCTTTGCCGTGACGTCCATCATCCGCGACCGCGAATACGACGTCACCCAGGGCACGCCCGACTCCAAGATCACCTACTTCAGCGCCAACCCCAACGGCGAGGCCGAAATCATCAAGGTGACCCTGAAGCCCAACCCGCGCATCCGCAAAATCATCTTCGAGGAAGACTTCAGCCAGATAGGCATCAAGGGACGCCAGGCCATCGGCAACATCCTGACGCGCAACCCGGTGCACAAGATTACGCTGAAGCAGCGCGGCGGCTCCACGCTGGGCGGACGCAAGGTGTGGTTCGACCGCGACGTGCTGCGCCTCAACTACGACGGACGCGGCGAATACCTGGGCGAATACCAGAGCGGCGAGCTCATCCTCGTGGTGCTGAACAACGGTGACTTCTACACCACCAACTTCGACGTGAACAACCACTACGAAGACGGCATCCGCATCATGGAGAAGTTCGACCCGAACAAGGTGTGGACGGCCGTGCTCTACGATGCCGACCAGCAGAACTACCCCTACATCAAGCGTTTCTGCTTCGAGGCCGGCAACCGCAAGCAGAACTACCTGGGCGACAACCGCAACAGCAAGCTCATCCTGCTGACCGATGAATGCTATCCTCGCCTGGAAGTGGTGTTCGGCGAGCACGACAGCTTCCGCGATCCGATGGTCATCGAGGCCGACGAGTTCATCGCCGTCAAGGGCTTCAAAGCCAAGGGCAAGCGACTGACCAC
Organism: Mediterranea massiliensis; assembly: GCA_958402075.1. Taxonomy (GTDB): domain Bacteria; phylum Bacteroidota; class Bacteroidia; order Bacteroidales; family Bacteroidaceae; genus Bacteroides; species Bacteroides massiliensis_D. The sequence goes on from CATXSD010000054.1 coordinate 13,928, forward strand.
CTACGCCATCGACACCATCAACGAACTGGAGCCGACCCGCCAACCCGAACCGCAGCCCGCCGCCGACGTGCCGGAAGAGGAGCCCGAGAATCTGGACCCCGACCAGGACAAGAGCGAAGGCGACATCCTGGATGAACTGACGGGGCAGATGAAACTGTTCTGACGTGTAAAATGATATTTGACTGAACCGCATGATGATGATACACAAACTGACAGGAATCGCAGTAGGCCTGCTCCTGACCGCCGGCAGCCTGACGGCACAGACGCCCGCAGATTCCACCGTGATGAACGACCCCACCCGTTACGTCACCCGCGCCACCCTCTACGGCGTAGGTGCGGCCAACATGTATGACACCTACCTGTCGCCGCAGGAATACCGGGGCATCGAGTTCCGCCTCTCCCGCGAAAGCATGCGCATGACGCGCTGGGCCGACGGCAACCTCTCGCGCCAGAGCTTCTTCCAGGGCTACGTGAACTACACGCACAACCATGTGGACAACAACAATACCCTTGCCGCGCTGGTCAACTGGAACTACGGCCTGCACTACCACTTCCGCCTGACCGACCGCTTCCGCCTGTTGGCCGGAGGCGTGGCCGACCTGAACGGCGGCTTCGTCTACAACCTGCGCAACGGTAACAATCCCGCCTCGGCCCGCGCCTACGTCAACCTCGACGCTTCCGTCATGGCCGTCTGGGACCTGCACATCAAACGCTACCCCGTCACCCTGCGCTACCAACTGAACCTGCCCGTCATGGGCGTGATGTTCTCGCCCCACTACGGGCAGTCGTACTACGAAATCTTTTCGCTGGGCAACGCCGACGGCGTGGTGCGCTTCACCTCGCTCCACAACCAGCCCTCCCTGCGCCAGATGCTCACCGCCGACCTGCCCGTGGGCCGGATGAAAATGCGACTGGCCTACGTGTGGGACGCCCAGCAGTCCAGCATCAACCACCTGCGTACACACGCCTACTCGCATGTCTTCATGGTAGGCTTCGTCAAGGAGTTCTACCTCTTACCCAACAAGAAAAAGCAAACCTTATGAAACACTCCGCATCCATCTGGAAACTCATATTCATCCCACTCCTGCTGCTTCCTCTGTTCGCAGGATGCATCCGCGAAGAAGAATTCGACAACACGCCGCAAGGCAACTTCGAAGCCCTGTGGAAGATTATCGACGAGCAATACTGCTTCCTGGACTACAAGCAGATAGACTGGGACGCCATCCATGACCAATACCAGCCTCTCATCACCTCTGACATGAGCAGCGACGGCCTGTTCGAAGTATTGGGCAACATGCTGGCCGAGCTGAAGGACGGCCACGTGAACCTCTACTCGGCCTCGAACACCGCCCGCTACTGGGACTGGTACCTGGACTATCCGCGCAACTACGACGAAGCCCTCGTCGAGCAATACCTGGGACGCGACTACCGCATTGCCTCCGGACTGAAATACACCATTCTGGAAGACAACATCGGTTACATCTCCTATACGTCCTTCTCCGACGGCATCGGCGAAGGCAACTTGGACGAAGCCCTCTCTTACCTGGCCGCCTGCAACGGCCTCATCATCGACGTGCGCAACAACGGCGGCGGCAACCTCACCTACTCCACCCGCCTGGCTGCCCGCTTCACCAACGAACGCGTGCTGACGGGCTACATCCTGCACAAGACCGGCCCCGGCCACAGCGATTTCTCCGAACCGGAGCCCATCTACGTCGACCCGTCGGACGGCGTGCGCTGGCAGAAGAAGGCCGTGGTGCTGACCAACCGCCACTCCTACAGCGCCACCAACGACTTCATCAACGCCATGCGCTACATACCCCAGGTGACCCTGCTGGGCGACAAGAGTGGAGGCGGTTCGGGTCTGCCCTTCACGTCGGAACTGCCCAACGGATGGACCGTCCGCTTCTCGGCCAGCCCCCACCTCGACGCCGACAAGCAGCAGATAGAGTTCGGCATCGACCCCGACGTGAAAGTCGACATGACCGAAGAAGACAAGGCCCGCGGCCTCGACACTCTCATCGAAGCGGCCCGCCAGCTGTTGCAGGTGAAACCGGAGTAAGCCGTTACAATCTGTAGAAATCTGTTGGCAGAACAAAAAATATTTTTTACCTTTGTCCCCGCCGAAGAGGCAGACACCGTTGCGGGTGTGGCGTAATTGGCAGCCGCGCCAGACTTAGGATCTGGTGCCGTAAGGCGTGTAGGTTCGAGTCCTATCACCCGCACACAACGAAGCGAGGGGCGCATCCTGACGGGATGCGCCCCTCGCTTTTGTTCTGATGGAACCCCAATTTTCCGCAGGCTGTGCAGAGAGACGGCGGGGTACATCCCCGCACCGCTTTGTGCCTTCCTGACGAAGTGCTTCATGAGGGTCCGACGAAGTGCTTCGTCAGGGTGTCATGCAGTGCTTCGTCAGGGGGGCAGGAAGCA
>CATXSD010000055.1 GCA_958402075.1 Mediterranea massiliensis
CACAAATACTCCACCCGTTTCCTGGCCATCAAGCTGCTGGAGAACGACAAGGACCTGGAGGGCATGGTGAAGGGCCTGCCCAACGGCGACAAGATACTGGAAGTGCGCGACCGCGAAAAGCAGCGCATCCGCGAGGTGCTGAACGAGGACAGCGAGCAGGCCATCACCGATGCCAAATACGGATTCATCTCCGGTGCCCTGCGCGAGACGTTCGTGGACAACCATCAGGACAAGGAGCACATGACTCGGGTCATCGACTCCATCGTGACGCACCGCATCTGGGGATTCCCCGTCTTCTTCCTCTTCATGTTCCTGATGTTCGAAATCACCTTCGTGCTGGGAGCCTATCCGCAGGGATGGATTGAGAGCCTGGTGGCTGTCATCGGCGATTTCATCAGCAACAACATGTCCGAAGGGCCGCTGAAGGATCTGCTCATCGACGGCATCATCGGCGGTGTGGGAGGTGTCATCGTCTTCCTGCCCAATATCCTGATACTCTACCTCTTCATTTCGCTGATGGAGGATTCGGGCTACATGGCCCGCGCCGCCTTCATCATGGACAAGATCATGCACAAGATGGGCCTCCACGGCAAGTCGTTCATCCCTCTCATCATGGGATTCGGATGCAACGTGCCGGCCGTCATGGCTTCGCGCACCATCGAGAACCGCAAGAGCCGGCTGGTGACCATCCTCATCAATCCCTTGATGTCGTGCAGTGCCCGTCTGCCTATCTATCTCTTGCTGGTGGGCGTCTTCTTTCCCCGGCATGCCAGCCTGGTGCTGCTGAGCATCTACAGCTTGGGCATCATCCTGGCCGTCATCATGGCGCGCCTCTTCAGCCGCTTCCTGGTGAAGGGTGACGACACGCCGTTCGTCATGGAGCTGCCGCCCTACCGCATGCCTACCTCGAAAGCCATCTTCCGCCACACATGGGAGAAGGGCGCGCAATACCTGCGCAAGATGGGTGGCATCATCATGGTGGCTTCCATCGTCATCTGGGCATTGGGTTACTATCCCCGTCCCGACGCTTCGGCCGACCTGGCCCAGCAGCAGGAGAATTCCTACATCGGCCGGATAGGCAAGGCCATCGAACCTGTCATGGAGCCCCTGGGCTTCGACTGGAAGCTGAGCATCGGCATCCTGTCGGGTGTAGGTGCCAAGGAGCTGGTGGTCAGCTCGCTCGGTGTGCTTTATGCCGACGATGCCGAGGCCGACCAGACTACGCTGGCCGAGCGCCTGCCCATCACGCCGCTCGTGGCCTACTGCTATATGGTCTTCGTACTGCTATACTTCCCGTGTATCGCCACCCTGGCTGCCATCAGGCAGGAGGCGGGCAGTTGGAAATGGGCGGCCTTTGCCGCCACGTATACCACCGTGTTGGCATGGATCATGTCCTTTGCCGTCCATCAGTTGGGAGGGCTGTTCGTATGACAGGCTGGCAGAGTTGGGTTGTTGCGCTGCTCCTTGCCTATTGTGTGTGGCGTATAGCGAAGAGCATCCGTTCCTTTTTCCGTCGTTCGAAGAGCGGGGAGCATCCCTGTAGTGGGTGCTGCGGTTGTTCGGGCGGATGTCCCTCGGCAGGGGTGAAAAAAGAAATGAAGAAAAAATGCTGCGGATAGTTGGTAATTACAAAAAATGTACTACCTTTGCATCCGCAATCGGAAATAAAGCCCTTGCGAAGCGATTTTGGTACCTTGGATGAGTGGCTTAGTCAGCGGTCTGCAAAACCGTGCACGGCGGTTCGAATCCGCCAGGTACCTCGAAATCATCAAAAGCCCTGCCTTTCAAAAAGGCGGGGCTTTTGTTGTATATTGGCTTTCAATCATTTAACTACTTCCTGATTTTATAATTTTATTGTGCGCCCGTAGACCGCCTGTAGTCCGACGCAAAAAATACTCGATTGCAGACCGTTATGCATTAACAGTAGCGCATGTCTTAAGAAGTTGGAGCGGCCTCACTCTATTCAGAGTGTTGCTCTGACTTTCTTTTTTTTGTTTGTAGTTTGTAAACAATTCCGATTTCCTGTTTATAGAAAGTAACCATGTTTGTTTTCGGGCGGTTTTGGGCCATCGTGGGAATGTTTCAAACATGAAGGCCTTATGTTTGAAACATTCACCCCCTATGTTTGAAACATAAGGGCCTTGGGGTTTAAACCTGAAAATACAGACGGCATCGGGAAGGAAGGGAACGACGGATTGTTTGTTGAATGTTTTGATTGTAACTTATGGAAATTCCTATTGAGAGGGAAGGTATGGGAACTGCATATTCGGATTGAGACGAATTTTTATTTTCCTTTGCTTGCCGTGGATTGGCAAAATACTCTTATCTTTGCAAGTAGGGAAGCGGGCCACGGTGGTGGCGGTTTCCCGACAGTTTATGAATTTATGAATCAGCGTTTGCTGTTTGTTCTTAGTTAAAGTGAAACGTAGGAAATTTCATAATGCAAACCGGGAACAGATGTGCGAATGCTCGCGTATATGCGTGGGCGTTCTTGTCTGTTTGCATCGGTTTCCTACGACCGCACTTTAGAGGCAAGGATTAGCCCACGCAGTGTGTTCGTAGGGATTAGGGCGATGGCACAACGCATAAAACAGAGGAGAGCGTATGCCAAAGTCCTTGATCTTTGAATTGCCCAAAATCGTTGAGGAAGGCCGGAGAGAGGCACAACGGATATTGGAGCGGATTGGTAGCAGCACACACATAGGGCTGCAGACCAACGAACTGGTGCTGCCTTCCAAAGACGTCAGCGGTCTGTGGAAGGGGCAGGCGGCACAACTGAATTTCGGTAAAGAGTGGATCAACCGCTTGATTTATGGTGACAACCTGCTGGCCATGCAGGCGCTTATTGCCGGCGATGAGGCCACGGGACTTCCGCCGATGCGCGGCAAAGTGGATTTGATCTACATAGATCCGCCGTTTGACAGCAAGGCCGATTATCGGACCAGAATCAATCTGCCGGGTGCGGATATTGAACAGAAGCCTACTACAATCGAGCAGTTTGCCTATGCAGACACCTGGAAAGACGGGACGGTGTCTTACTTGAAAATGCTTTATCCCCGATTGGTCTTGATGCGCGAATTGCTTTCTGATAAAGGGAGCATTTATGTGCATATTGATTGGCACGTAGGGCATTATGTGAAGGTGTTGATGGATGATATATTCGGAAAGGAGAATTTCTTGAATGAAATTATTTGGTGTTATAAATCTGGAGGAGCTGGCGGTGGGGGATATGCGAAGAAGCATGATATTCTTTTGTTCTATTCAAAGTCGGCTTTGGTACAATTTAATGTAACTAAAGAAAAATCCTATATGGGAATTGGATATAGTACAGGGAATAAGAATGTAGTTTTATATGATGATGGTGATGGCAAAGGGCCTTATACATTGGTAAATGTAAAGGATTGGTGGACTGATATTGGAATGATAGCAACGTCAAAAGGACGATTGTACGCAACTCAAAAGCCCGAAGCCCTCCTTGAACGTATCATTAAAGCATCTTCCAACGAAGGTGACCTCGTTTGTGATTTCTTTGGCGGTAGCGGTACTGCGGCTGCGGTGGCCGAACGCTTGGGACGCCGCTGGATAACGACCGATATCGGTAAACCCGCTACACTCGTCATGCGCAAGCGGTTCATTGACCAAAAGGTAAAGCCGTTCCTTTATCAGTCCATTGGGGATTATCAGAAAGAAGTCTTCGGCTCCAGTAAGCTGTACAGACGCATCGGCGACTTGAGCCGCATCGTCATGCAGCTCTATGGTGCCATTCCCTTTACCGAAGAGCAACTGAACGACCGGAATTGGGGACATGTGAAGGCCGAACGTGCCCTGGTGCTGGTAGACAGCCCCAACAAGCTGACCGGCATGGCCACCGTCCGCCGGGCCTGCGAAGCGCGCAATACCCTGCTGGGTGGCGGTTGGCGCAAGGCGGTAGTGCTGGGTTGGAACTTTGCTTTCGACGTCAGCCGTGCCATCATGCAGTACAAGGACGAGGTGGATGTGCTTGTCATTCCGCCCGACTTGCTCGACAAGCTCTCGAAGAAAGGTTACGACAAGCTGGTGCGCGAAGGATCCGTACGCTTCAGTACGTTGCAGTATCTGGTTTGCAGGCCCATGCAGATCCGTCCTTTCTCGCAGGAGGTGGACGAATTGCAGGTTGTTCTTGACAACTATGTCCTGCTTTCGCCCGACAACATCCCGCTGGACGACAAGGATAAGGAAAAGTTGAGGCAGGTAATCCGTCTCGACCCTTTGGCCCTGATTGAGTACTGGAGCATCGACCCCGATTACGACGGCATCACCTTCCGAAGCCTTTGGCAGGACTATCGTGAAAATACGGCCAACGACGGCGACCCCTTGCATTGTGTCTATCGGGCCATCCTTCGCGTGCCGCGTAAAGCGGGAAGGCGGACGGTCTGTGTGAAGGCCGTCGATGTATTCGGCTTCGAGAGTATGGTTACTGAAACTTTATAAACCTGTCAATGAGAATCAACATGAAAACAGATATTTCCCTTGAACTGGCGGCCCGCCTGTCGGAACGGGTGAACCGTGCCTTCGAAAGCGGTGAGATGCTGCAGGCGGTATCGCCCGTTACGGCAGATTTGTTGAAATACTGGTTTACGGAACCCTACGTCAGTGAACGTGCCTGCAATTTCCATTCAGGGCAGCAGCAGGCTATTCTGAATATCATCTATTTGCACGAAGTAGTGTGCATCGCTTCGGTGGCCGACATCTATCGGGAGGTGGCTCCCGACCTGCTGGCCCAGTCCGACCTGAACCTGCTGGCGGCTGAAAAATACAGCTTGCCCAAGTATGCCGTCAAGATGGCCACTGGTACGGGCAAGACGTGGGTGATGCACGCCCTCCTGCTTTGGCAGTTGCTCAATGCCCGGCACGAAAGCGAGCCTTCCGGACGATATACCCGCAATTTCCTGATAGTGGCTCCCGGCCTGGTCGTGTACGACCGTCTGCTCGACGCCTACATGGGGCGTCTGGATCCGGAAACCAACGAGCGTGATTTTGATACCAGCGATCTATGTCGCAACAGTGACTTGTTTCTGCCTTCGGTCTATCGGGATGAAGTGTTCGGCTTCTTGCGCAACAATGTGGTGAGCAAGGAAGAGGGCATCGGTCGCAAGACCACGGCCGACGGTCTGGTGGCATTGACCAATTGGCATCTGTTCCTTTCGCAGGATGCGGATGCCGAAGTGTACGACGAGACTTCGCCGGAGGTGATTGTGGAGGACTTGCTGCCCTTGCGTCCGGGTATCAGTGCAGGCAACTCGCTCGACGTGCTCGACCGAAAATTCTTGCGGGGCGAAGAGATGGACTATCTGGCTTCTCTGCCCGGACTGATGGTGGTCAATGACGAAGCGCACCACATCCACGAGAACAGAGTGGCCGGCGAGGTGCAGGAAGTGGAATGGCAGAAAGGGCTGGATTATATGGCTCGCGGCAAGCAGGGGACCTTCTTCCAGATAGATTTCTCGGCTACTCCCTACGACACCAGCGGAAGCGGCAGCAGGAGGGTGAAGCATTACTTCCCGCATATCGTGACAGATTTTCCTTTGGCCGAGGCCATGAAGCAGGGATTGGTGAAGACCCTGTTGCTGGACAGGAGGCAGGAACTGACCGAACTGGAAAGCCTTGACTACAAGGCGGTGCGTGACGAACGGAATAAAGTGGTCGCCCTGAGCGGAGGGCAGCGGCTGATGCTGCGTGCCGGACTGGCCAAGCTCCGTATTCTGGAAAATGATTTTGTGAAGCTGGACGCCGACAAGCATCCCAAGATGCTGGTGGTGTGCGAAGACACGTCGGTGACGCCTTTTGTCGGGCAATTCTTGATGGAAGAAGGGTTGTGCGAGGAAGACGTGTTGCGCATCGACAGCAATCAGAAGGGAGAGATGAAGGAACGTGAGTGGCTGCGCGTGAAGGAACGGCTGTTCAACGTAGACCGCTATGCCTCGCCCAAAGTTATCGTGTCGGTACTGATGCTGCGTGAAGGCTTCGATGTGAACAACATCTGTGTCATTGTGCCGCTCCGTTCGTCGCAGGCTCCCATCTTGTTGGAGCAGACTGTGGGGCGCGGACTCCGGCTGATGTGGCGGGAGGCTGCCTATCGGGAAAAGAAGGAAGAAGACCGTCGGAGGGTATTGGTGAAGCGGTTGCAGCCGACATCCTACCTTGACATGCTTTCCGTAATCGAGCATCCGGCTTTCAGTGCCTTCTACCGGGAACTGATGGACGAAGGACTGGCCGGTACGGATGAGGGCGAAGTGGCATCCGGGAGTGCCGTGGGCGATCTTGTCAAAGTGGGGCTGAAGGAAGACTATGAAGACTACGACCTCTTTTGGCCGGTGGTGATGCGTGATGCCGAGGAAGAGATTACTCCGGCTCAGATCGATGCCGCTTCCCTCTATCCATATACCGACTTTACCCTGGAATATCTGCGCGGCTTTCTGGCTACGGAGGGAGAAACGTTTGTTTCGGAATCGGTGATGGCTGAAACGCGTTTCGGCAGGTATGAAGTGAAGGCCGACCTGTTTACGGCTGCCAGTTACAATGAATATTTGCAGAAGCTGTTGCGCATCGTGACGACGCGTATGGACAGGGTGGGAGTGCGTTCACTCCGTCCGTTTCCCACCTTGCAGATCAACCAGCCAGCCATTATGCGCATTCTGGACTGTTATATTCGTACGCGGCTGTTCGGCCAACCGTTTGATCCTTTCAATGGTAATGACTGGAAAATCCTGTTGGCGAAGAACGGGGCAGTCACTTCGCACATCATCCGCGAGATGAGTGTGGCCATTCACCGGATGCAGCAGAGCGTGATGGTCAGTGAAGCGGTGGTCGAGAAGATATGGTTCTCGTCGGTTCCTGTCCTGCGCATCCGCGAGCATTACAGCCTGCCGTTGCAGAAGGTGATTTACGAGCGCGTGGGCTATCCGAGTAACCGGGGTGGCTTTGAAAGAGCTTTTTCTGAGTTTCTGGACAAGGACGGAGGGGTGGAATGTTTTCTGAAAATCAATGAAAGTCAGCATCCCTTTGCTTCGCTGTTTTACCTGCGCCAGGATGGTTTGTTGGCTTCTTACCATCCCGACTTTATGGTTTGCACGGCTGCACATATTTATATCGTAGAAACGAAAAGCGACGACCGCATAGCCGATGCCAATGTCAGGCAAAAACAGAAGGCGGCGGTGGAATGGTGCAGAAAGATCAATACGCTGAGTGCTGCCGACCGGATGGAACGGGAGTGGGAATACATCCTTTTGCCGGAGTCGGCCTTTTATTCCTTGGAACGCAATGGGGCGACGTGGGAGGAAATGTGCCAGTTGAACAAGGTTTCTGATGCCCTGATGAAAGGGGAACTTTTTGAATAGGAAGGGAAAATCATGGGACGGGATTTGTACATTCCAGTTTTAAACCATATTTTTGCGACCAACCATCAATTCTTTACGCAACATGAAACGACTGAATGTATTCTTTTTCTGCCTGCTGGCGCTGATGAGCTTGGCGGGTCATGCCCAGGAGAAGCAGGGCGATGCCAACGGTTATATTGTCAAAGTCGGCGATCAGGCTCCCGACTTCACGGTGAAACTCACGGACGGGCAAAGCGTGAAGTTGTCCAGCCTGCGCGGCCGGGTGGTCATGCTTCAGTTTACGGCCAGCTGGTGCGGCGTGTGCCGCAAGGAGATGCCGTTCATCGAGAAGGACATCTGGCAGAAGCATAAGGACAACAAGGATTTTTATCTGGTGGGCATCGACCGCGACGAGCCTTTGGAGAAGGTCATCGCGTTCGGGAAAGCAACGAAGGTGACCTATCCGCTCGGCATGGATCCGGGTGCGGACATCTTTGCCCTCTATGCCCAGCGCGAGGCGGGCATCACCCGCAATGTGCTGATAGACCGTGACGGGAAAATCGTCATGCTGACCCGCCTCTACAATCCCGAGGAATTCCAGCGGCTGGTCGGGAAGATTGACGCGATGCTGGCCGTGGACTGACGGTCATGCTTTCGGGTGTAGCCGGGCCAGATAGTCGTAGTGCTTGCCCTCCATGACGAGTTCGGCCGTGAAGCCGTTCTGCGCGGCATAGAGGGAGAGGGTCTGGAAGTCGATGTAGAGCCAGTCGAACGGGTCGCCTTCCACCTGCTTGTATTGCATCCGGAAGTCCACTTCGCCGTAATAGTCACCTGCGATGTCGATGACGAAACTGCCGTCCTCGTCTTCGTACAGGTAGCGCAGGTCGCTGGAGTCCATCAGGATGCTGCCGCCCGGGCGGAGCAGCTGTTTGGCCTTGCGGAAGAAGGCGGGCAGGTTCTCCAGGCGGCCGATGATGCCGGAACCGTTCATCAGCATGAGGAGGGTGTCGTAGGCTCCGCAGAAGCTGTCGCTGAAGAGGTTGGCCTGCACGGCTTGCCCCACTCCCCGCCGGCGCATGGCTTCCACCGAGAGCGGGGAGATGTCGATGGCTTCCACCTCCTTGCCTGCCGCCTGCAGGGACAGGCTGTGGCAACCGCTTCCGGCTCCCACGTCGAGGATGCGGCCGGAGGCCAGTTGCAGGGCGGTGCGTTCCAGCGGAGACATCTGCTTCTCGGTGCGGAACAGGGTGCGGACGGGTATTTCGTCCTCGTCGAATTGGGAGGAGAACACACGCAGCTTGCCGGCTTTCCCGTGTTCCAGGTAGTCGAGGATGGCGGCCCCCATGGGGTCTTTGTCGGCTGTCAGCAGGTCGGTCTGTATCATTTCTTATGTCGGTTGGCCCGCTTACGGCGGATTTCAGCTTTCATCTTGGCGGCTCCCGAGTTGTGGAGGCCGGTGATGTAGGTTTTCTTCTTGGCTTTGGTCTTCACTTTGGCTTCGCCTTTCGGCTTTTCTTTCTTGCCTTTGAAAACGATGCCGCCCATCATGGCGTCTTCTATGCTCATTGGTCTGGTGTTTGGAGGTGAAAAATAAAGTTATCGGGCGGGGAGGATTTCTATCCAGTAGTCGTCCGGGTCGTTGATGAAGTAGAGGCCCATGGCGGTGTTCTCGAAGCACACCCAGCCGTTCTCCTTGTGGTATTGGCGGATGGCGTCGTAGTCGCCGCTGACGAGGAAGCACAGGTGACTTTCGTTCTCGCCCAGTTCGTAGGGCTGGGTATGGTCTTTCAGACAGGTGAGCTCCAGCAGGAAGGGGCTGCATCCGTCGGTTAGGTAGACGAGGGTGAACGAGCCGTCGGCAGCTTCCTTGCGGTGGTCTTCCTTCAGCCCCAGGGCTTTTTCGTAGAACGCGATGCTGCGTTCGAGGTTGGTGACGTTGATGTTGAAATGGTCGAATTTGCTTTTGATTTCCATAATTGGTTCTGAATAAGGGTTTGTCAGGTACATGGAACCACAGATTACACGGATTTTCACAGATTGTTTTTACTTGTTCATTGATTTATCATCTGTGGGAATCTGTGTAATCTGTGGCGTTTCATATCTCCTTTGGGTTTATTTCATCTGTGCCTTCACGATTTCGCCGATGTACATGCGCGGTTGGCCTTCCAGCGGTTCCTGCGAGGGCAGTTTCTTGCATTCCAGTACGACGGTGGGTTCCTGCTGCCCGTTGGGGTAGAAGCGGACGGCATAGGTCTCGGCCCGGTCGAGCAGTTCGTGAGCCTGGTCGGGCGAGAGGAAGGTGTAGATGACGGCCTTGCCCGACATCTTGCCCAGCGAGCCTCCGGCGTTGGCAGTCATCATGGTCTGGTTGAAGGCATCGGTACCGATGACGATCACCAGTTTGCCGGCTCCGATCTGGATGGCGTCGGCGGGCACCTGGTCGGGAGCCACTTCCTTGTAGGCCGTCTGCTGGGGAGCAGGGGCGGCAGGCTGCTGCTGTACTTCGGCCGCAGTGGCAGGAGCTTCGGCCGGAACTTCTACGACCTGCTTCTTGGCTTCGATGACCGTCGGGCCGGCGTTGACGATGGCTTTGCTTTCTGCCTTTTCTTCGTCCTTGTCGTCATCCTCGTTGTCGCTCTTCACCGTAATCTGGTCGATGCTGGCGGCGCTCAGGGCTTCGGTCACTTCCGTGCAGAGGGCATCGGCAAAGTCTACCGTCTTTCTGCGCCATTTGGCCAGGCCCAGTACCAGTTTGGTCTGGCTTTTGTTCAGGGCATATTTGTCGGTAATCCATTCCTCGGCTACATATTTCTCCTGGTCGCGGCCTTCGCGGTAGGTGTAGCGTATCTTTTCGATGCGGAACTCGCACTTCTCGGGCTGGCAGAAGGCGCTGAGCTGGTAGGTGATGCGGGTACGGTCCAGCGAGAGGGCGCTGGAGGCGAATACGATCCACTCTTCGCCCATGCCGACTATCTGACCCTTTTCCTTGTTGGTATAGACTACGCGGCTGGTTTCGTTCTGATTCTTTTTCAGGCGGAGCTCCATCCACTTCTTCATGCGTTCGAAGATTTCGTCCTGCGACATGCCGGGGATGCTGAATTCCTTGCTGAAGACCACTTTGCCGTCTTCTTCGGGAACGGCTCCGGCCAGATACTTGCTGTCGTCGCGCTTCTGGGCCTGGAGCACGGCGGGCAGGCACAGGCAGAAGAGTACGAACAGGATTTGTGTCATTCTTTTCATTGTGTACATATATTTTTAGTTAGATGTCAAAACGTTGGCCCCGCCGGTCGATGGCGAGGAAGCGGCAGCCGTGGGCTTCGGCCTGGGCACGGAAGGCATTGCCGCCTTCGTAGTCTTCGCTGAAGTGCATGGGGACAAAGATGCGGGTCTTGATCCGTTCAACGAACTGCAGGGGGCCGCGCATGTAGTCACGCCCCATCCGGCGGTCTACGGGGAAGAGGGCGACATCGACGGCCGGGGCGGCCTGTTGCAGGTCGCGGACTTCGGCCAGGAAGTCGCCTTCGGCCTTGCGGATTTCCTGCGGGGTAGACTCTTCGCTCCAGTGCCAGTTGTTGAGGTCGCCGGCATGGAAGAGGCGGATGCCCTGCAGGTCGAGGAGGAAGGACACTCCCACGTCGGTAGAGCCGAAGGCCTGGATGCGGAGGCGGTCGTCTTCGTAGACACCACCTTTATTTATATAGAAGGCATCGTCGGCCGAGGCGCGACGGTGCTTCAGGATGTCTTTGGAGAAGATGTAACGGATGTCAGGCCGCTGGTCGCGCCAGCGGAGCACTTCGGGGTTGAAGTGGTCGGGGTGGAAATGGGAGGAGAGGACGTAGAGTGCGCCCGGCCGTCCCAACAGGTGGTCGCGGACCAAGCCTTGTCCCGGTTCGTCCGACGAGTCTTTCCAATAGTCGATGAGGACGGTCACTTCATCCGCTTCGATGGCGAAGCCGCTGTGGTATATGTAGTCCAGTTTCATGCTTTCTTCTTCGTTGCGATTGCAATATTACGAAAAAGTGGGCGAAACTCCGCTGCGGGTCGTATATTTTATTGATTTTTTTGAAAGCATGGGAAGAGGCAAAGCTATATTATTTTCAAATTCTTTTGTTTGGGGACAGCTTCACTGCCGTACGCCTCAGAGCTTCACCTCGTTTTCCAGCGCCTTGCCCTGCGTGAAGTCCCTGACGTTCTGCAGGGTGGTGGTGGCGATGTTGCTCAGCGCCTCCTGCGTGAAGTAGGCCTGGTGGGAGGTGACGATGACGTTGTTGAACGACAGCAGGCGGGCCAGCGTGTCGTCGTCGATGATCTTGTCCGAGCGGTCTTCGTAGAAGTACTGGCTCTCCTCCTCATAGACGTCCAGTCCGGCCGAGCCTATCTTCTTGTTCTTCAGTCCTTCGATGAGGGCGTTGGTGTGGATCAGCTGTCCGCGGCCGGTGTTGATGATCATCACGCCGTCCTTCATCTTGCTGATGGAGTAGTCATTGATGAGGTACTTCGTCTGCTCCGTCAGCGGGCAGTGCAGGGAGATGATGTCCGAGCTGTGGTAGAGCTCGTCGAGCGTGGTGTAGACCACCTGGTTCTCGCGGGCGAAGTTGTAGTCGGGATAGAGGTCGTAGGCCAGGATGTTCATGCCGAAGCCGCGGAGGATGCTGATGAGCTTCTTGGCAATCTTGCCCGTGCCGATGATGCCGGCCGTCTTGCCGTGCATGTCGAAGCCCAGCAGGCCGTGCAGGGAGAAGTTTCCCTCGCGCGTGCGCCATGCGGCGCGGTGTATCTTGCGGTTGAGCGAGAGCATCAGGGCCACGGTATATTCGGCCACGGCGTAGGGCGAGTAGGCGGGTACGCGCACCACGGTGATGCCACACTCGGCGGCGGCCTTGAGGTCGACGTTGTTGTAGCCCGCGCAGCGCAGGGCCAGCAGCTTGACGCCGTTCCGGGCCATGAGGTGGAGGACTTCGGCGTTGGCCGTGTCGTTCACGAAGATGCACACCACGTCCACGCCTTGCGTCAGTATGACGTTGTTTTTGTTCAAGTGTCCCTTGTAGAAGCGGAGTTCGAAGCCGAAGTCCTGATTCTTTTCGTTGAAGGAAGCCTCGTCATAGGGCTTCGAACCGAAGAATGCGATGGTTGTTGCCATGGTTCATTGAGTTTTAGTTGGGTCGATATTATGTTTCTTGTTATCTATAACAAACCCTGTGCCGAAAATGTTTGCAGAAGAACGATAGGACACAAATGAATGACAAAAAGATAGCAATCGGCCGTTTTTGCTGACAGCGGCTTCGGACGAAAACGGCCGGATAGAGCGGAAAACGGGGCAAACCGCCGCTCAAAACCCGTCGGAAAGCCGCTTTGGGCAGGGCAAACTGCCGCTTTTTCCTCGTCAAATCGTATGTTTCCTGCGGGGAAAAGCACTGTTTTCTCTCGTTAAGTCGTATGTTTTGTGTGGGAAAAAGGCCGGTTTGGGCTGGAAAAGCTGTCGCTTCCGCTTCGCTACCTCGTTTTTTCACTCTTTCCTCTTCTATTTCAAATGTAAGGATTTCGCTATCCGATTGTGCATCAGATGCTAACGTGCTTCCTGCTTCGTTCTTTCGGACCGGCTCGTCCTTTGGGCCGAAAGAAGCGATTCTCAGGCGACAGGAAAAGCAAAGTGTCACTTCTTGACAGAATGTCAAGGCTGCCTGTAAGTGGTTTCAGAGGGGGAAACGAACGCTCCCGTCTTTCCGTTTGTTTCATTGGAAACAGTTTTGTTTTTCAATTATCGGGAGGCGTTTTCGCCGGAAATCTGCACAAAGCTATTGCCGATGTGCAATTTTATTGTACCTTTGCGCCCGAAATCAATAAAAAAACGAAAAGATGAGAAAAAACTTGTTCATCGGCACAGCGCTGCTGATGGTTTCTATCCCAACTTTCGCAGGAGGTTTCCTGACTAACACCAATCAGAATGTTTTGTTTCTGCGCATGCTGGCGCGCGACGCTTCGACCCGCATCGATGCCGTCTACTCCAATCCCGCCGGACTGGCCTTCATCGAGGGCGGCGACGGTCTGCATCTGTCACTGAACATCCAGAGCGCCTATCAGACGCGTCAGATAACGTCCACCTTCGCGCCCTTTGCCTACGGCGTGCAGAATGGCGGCAATGCCACCAAGCTGTTCAAGGGAGAAGCTTCGGCTCCCGTCATCCCCAGCTTCCAGGCGGCCTACAAGAACGGCGACTGGGTATTCTCGGGCAGCTTTGCCGTGACGGGCGGTGGCGGTAAGGCGACGTTCAACAGCGGTCTGGCCTCGTTCGAGTCCATCATCTCCATGCTCCCCGTCTTCGGTCAGAGCCTGGGCATCAACCGCTACAACGTGGACAGCTACATGGAGGGCAGCCAGTTCTTCTACGGCGTGCAGCTGGGCGTCACCTACAAGATCAACGAGCACTTCTCGGCTTTCGTGGGCGGACGCATGAACTACGTGAGCAACAACTATACAGGCTACCTGCGCGACATCCGGATCAATATGCCGGGTACGGAGAATATGGTGCCGGCCTCGGATGCCTTCAAGGGACTGGCGGCGCAAATCCCCGACAATGCTCCGGCCGAACTGCTCCAGAAGAAGGCTTTGCTCGCCAAGCTGGCCGACGCGACCGCCGACAAGGAGCTGGACTGCGACCAGAAGGGCTGGGGACTGACGCCCATCATCGGCCTCGACTTCAATTACAACAAACTGAACGTCGGCGTGAAGTATGAGTTCAACACCAACCTGAATGTGGAGAACGACACGCGCATCAACACCACCGGCTTCCCTGCCTACGACCACGGCATCAACACGCCGAACGACATCCCCGGCCTGCTGACCGTCGGCGTGTCCTACGACCTGCTGCCCACGCTCCGTGCCTCTGTGGGCTACCACCACTTCTTCGACAAGCAGGCCGACATGGCCAACGACAAGCAGAAGCTGCTCTCCTCCGGCACAAACGAATACCTGGCCGGCATCGAGTGGGACGTACACAAGCGCATACAGATCAGCGGTGGCATGCAGCGTACCAAGTATGGCCTGACGGACGACTACATGGAAGACATCAGCTTCGTCACCAGCTCCTGGTCGTTCGGCTTCGGCGCGGGCATCAAGCTGGCCAAGAACTTGAACCTCAACATCGCCTACTTCTGGACCAACTACGAAGACTATACCCGCAACAGCAGCGACTACAACAACATGGCGCAGAAGCTGCAGAACATCGGCCTGCCCGAGTCTGTGGCCTCCCAGCTGCCCAAGCTGGCCGGTACCGACGTGTTCACCCGCACGAACAAGGTCTTCGGCGTGGGCATCGACTATAAGTTCTGACATTCTTTCCCTTTTTTGTATTTACTCAGAGAGGCTGCCGACGCTTGTCGGCAGTCTTTTTTATGCTTCCGCCTGTTGTCTGTTTGCTTGGAAAAGTCTATCTTTGCACCCGATTTTGAAATGAGATGCCGTGGATAGCGGCCGTGTATTCTAGGACAACCACGTAAAAAACAGGAGTATGAAGCAAAAAGTATCCGTATCTTTTATGCTGATGGGCATTGTGTTCAACGTATGCCTCATCGCAGCCAATCTTCTTGAGACCAAGGTCATCCAGCTGGGCAGCCTCACCGTTACTGCCGGATTGCTGGTCTTTCCCATATCCTACATCATCAACGACTGCATTGCCGAAGTCTGGGGCTTCCGCAAGGCGAGGCTCATCATCTGGAGCGGCTTTGTGATGAACTTCTTCGTCGTCACACTAGGACTGATAGCCGTGTCGCTGCCTGCCGCTCCGTTTTGGGAGGGCGAGGAGCACTTCAACTTCGTCTTCGGCATGGCGCCGCGCATCGTGGCGGCCAGTCTGATGGCTTTCCTGGTCGGTTCCTTTCTGAATGCGTATGTGATGAGCCGCATGAAGATAGCCAGCCGTGGGCGGAACTTCTCCGTGCGTGCCATCTGGTCTACCGTCGTGGGCGAGACGGCCGATTCGCTCATCTTCTTCCCTGTGGCTTTCGGAGGTGTCATCGCCTGGCGTGAGCTGGTGGTGATGATGGGCTTGCAGATTTTGCTGAAGTCGGCCTACGAGGTGGTCATCCTGCCCGTCACCATCCGCGTGGTGAAGGCTGTGAAGCGCATCGACGGCAGCGATGTCTACGACGAGGGTATCTCCTACAAGGTGTGGAAGGTGAAGGAACTCTGAGTGTCCCTATCTGGGTAAATCTGCGTGATCGTGACTGTTTTTCTTTAAGAATATATTCTAAAATAATTATATTGTATATGAACCGTGATACTGCTTTGGTTGTGTTCAGCGGAGGGCAGGACTCAACCACCTGCCTCTTCTGGGCCAAACGTGAATTCAAGAAAGTAGTTGCCCTGAGCTTTCTCTACGGGCAGAAACATCAGAAGGAAGTGGAGCTGGCGCGTCAGATTGCCGCAAAGGCCGACGTCGGTTTCGATGTCATGGATGTGTCGTTCATCGGGAAGCTGGGCCACAATTCACTGACCGACACGACGATGGTGATGGACCAGGTGAAGCCGGCCGACTCTTTCCCAAATACCTTTGTGCCGGGCCGCAACCTGTTCTTCCTGAGCATTGCCGCTGTCTATGCCCGCGAGCGGGGCATCAACCACCTGGTGACGGGCGTGTCGCAGACCGACTTCAGCGGTTATCCCGACTGCCGCGACGCCTTCATCAAGTCGCTCAACGTGACGCTTAACCTGGCTATGGACGAGCAATTCGTCATCCACACCCCGCTGATGTGGATTGACAAGGCCGAGACGTGGGCGCTGGCCGACGAGCTGGGCGTGCTCGACTTGGTGCGCCACGACACGCTGACCTGCTACAACGGCATCCCCGGCGACGGGTGCGGCCATTGTCCCGCCTGCAAGCTGCGTCACGAAGGACTGGAGAAATACCTGGCTAACAAAGACATGTACCTTAACGTCAGTTCGATATAAGAGAATAAATATTTCATTGAAAATTAGGAACATAGC
>CATXSD010000056.1 GCA_958402075.1 Mediterranea massiliensis
GGCCCCCAGGTTGTCGGCCACCTGGTTGAAGCCCACACTGGCGTTGAAGCTGGCGTTGAACATCGACTCCTTGCGCGTGCGGTCCACCTGCTGCTCCGCCTCCAGCACGTTCTGCCGCTGCTCCAGATAGGTGGGATTGTTCTCCTTGGCCAGCGCCAGCGCACGGTCGGCCGACACCTCCATGAACTTCGGCCGCGACGGCAGGTCCAGTTCGATGTGGGTATTCTTGTCCAGATTCAGGTAGGTGGCCAGGGCCGACATGGCCCGCTTCAGCGAAATCTCGGCATTGCGCAGCGTGTTGCGTGCGTTCACCTTGTCCAGCTTCAGCGTCAGCAGGTCGGCCTGCGAGATGGCGGCAATCTTCTGCCGCTGCTGCCCGATGGCATACAGCGTGTCGGTGGTGGCCACGTTGTCCTCGGCCAGTTTGTAGTCGGCCTGCGCCATGGCCAGGCTGAAGAAGTAGTTCACCGCCTCTTCGGACACGCTCTCGGTGTTGTAGATGAACTGCTTCTTGACCTTCTCGAACTTCAGCGGCTCTATCTTGCGGTCCCACTTGAAGGCATTGTAGCCCAGCAGGTCCTGCTGGTAACCGATGCGGATGGGCACCGTGGAGAACTGCGTGGACTTGCTGTCGCCGAAGTTGCGCATATAGTCCAGCTCGGTATTCAGGTAGAACGTACCGCCCAGCAGGTCGAAGTTCTGCGACACGCTCAGGCCCGCATTGGCACTGAACATCTGCTGTTCGCGGTACACGTCCACATTCTCCTCCGAGTCGTATCGCTGGGTGATGTAGCGGTAATACTGCGAGGGCGTCAGGTTCAGCGTCAGGCTCGGCAGGCGCGCCGCCTTGTAGGAACGGTATTCCCAGTAGCCGGACAGATACATGTTCTGGTAACGGAAGGCCGACAGCGAGCTGTCGTTGGCCATGGCAATGGTACGCTGGAGGCTGAGGCGCAGCGACCGCTGCGCCTGTACACCTGCCGCACAAAGGGCCAGCAGGAGACATATACTAATCTTTCGAAACATCATGCTTTCTATATATAAACCAATAAATCAAAGGAATGACAAACAGGCTGACCACCAGGCCCACCATCATGGTGCCTATCATGGCGATGGACAGCGGACGCTGCAGCTCCGAACCCATGTCGGAGGTAAACAGCAGCGGCACCATGGCGAATACCGTCGTGAGGGTGGTCATGATGATGGCCCTCAGGCGCCGGTGGCCCGCCGTATGGATGGCCTCCAGCAGCGGCATGCCCTCGCGCCGCAGTTCGTTGATGCTGTCCAGCTTCAGGATGGAGTCGTTCACCACGATACCGCAGGACACGATGATGCCGATGGCCGACATCAGGTTCAGGCTGTGGCCCAAGGCCCAGAGCAGCACCAGTCCGAAAGCGGTGTCAATGGGGATTTCGGCCAGCACGATCAGCGGCTGGAGGAAACTCTCGAACTGCGCGCAGAGGATGAAGTACATCAGCAGGATGGAGATGAAGAGGATGACGGTCAGCTCGCCCATCATCTTCCGGTTGGAGAAGAAACTGCCCGAGAAGCTCACGTCCCAGTTGTCTTCCCCGTTCACCACGTCCCTCACCTCCTCCACCAGCCGGGGGGCGTCCTTCACGCCGTAGAAGCTGATGGGGATGTACTCGCCGTTCCGTCCCGCCGTAATCTGCTTCAGGTCTTCGTCGGGCACCACCTTCACCAGTTCGCGCAGGGGGATGTAGTGTTTCGCGCCCGTCTTCGCGTCGGCCCGGGTCTCCACCAGCGTCTCGGCCAGCACGCGGTTCACCGTCATCTCGCGGCCTGCAATGCCTATCGGCAGGTACTGCTGGTAGGAACGCAGCGTAGACACCTGGTTGTCCTGGAAGGCCGTGCGCAGCACGCGGGCCACTTCGTTGTAGTCCACGTTGTAGAGCAGCAGGCGGTCGCGGTCCACCACCAGGTTCATCTGGCTTCTGAAGGCCGTTCCCTCGGGAGCATACCCCGTGGCCCGGGCGATGTCGGCCTCCAGGGCCTTCAGCTCGCCGGGACGCGGCGTCACGCTCTTGTCGGCGGCCTGCAGCTGCGCCACCACGTCGGCCTCGCCCGTCACAAACAGTTTCTCGAAGATGGTCATGGGCGGCGAGAAGGTCACCGTCGCCCCGGGATAGCGGGTGCGCATCTCCTCCTCGACCATCGCCTTCAGCGGCGCGATGCCCTCGGGCTTCTCCGTCTTGAAGTATAGCTCGGCTTCGGCGGCCGACAGTTCCTTGTCCGTGCCCAGCACATAGTCCTGCATGCCCACGTAGGCCGTATGCTCCACCACCAGGCTGTCCGCTTTCCGCAGCAGGCCGTTCACACGGCGGTTGTTCTCGTCCACGTGGATGTTCTCGTTCCACTCCACATCCACCACCAGCTCGTTCTGGTCAATCTCCGGCATGCGTTCCTTGTCTATCACCCAGAACATCAGCACACACAGGGGCAGCGACAGCAGCGCGCCCGCCAGGCTGATGCGCTTGTGGGCAAACACCCAGTCGATGCCCGCGTCGTAGAACTTCACCAGCCACTCGTTCTTCAGCAGGTTCTTGAAGCTGGCCGTAAACCAGTTCTTCTTGCGGATGCCCATCCGGTAGAACAGCACGTAGAGCACCGGCAGCAGCATGATGCCCGTAAAGTAGGACACCATCAGTCCCGAAGTGATGGAAAACGCCTCGTCCATAAAGATGGCACCCGCGATGCCGCTCATGAACACCAGCGGCACAAACACCGCGATGGTCGTGAGCGAGGAACTGAGCATGGGCGTTATCATCTCCGACGTGCCCGCCACGGCCGCCCGCCGGAGCGAATAGCCCCGTTCGCGGTACTGCGACACGTTCTCGGTCACGATGATGGCGTTGTCTATCATCATACCCACGGCCAGTATCAGTCCCGAAAGCGAGATGACGTTGAGCGAGATGCGGCAAATATAGAAGAAGAAGAACGTGATGACCACCGACGTAATCATCGTGATGCCTATCACCAGCGGCGAGCGCACGTCGCCGATGAAGAACACCGCCACAACGAAGATGAACAGGAAGCCCAGCGTGAAGTTCTGCTGCAGGTTCGAGATGGTATAGTCCAGCAGCTCCGTCTGGTTGCGGCTGACGCTGAACTCAATGTCGGGATAGATGCGGGCGAAGTAGTCGGTCGTCTCCTTGAGCTCCCGCTTCAGGTTGTCCATGTTCTCCTCGCCCTGCTTGATGATGGCCAGCGTCACGGCCCTCTTGCCTCCGGCCAGCGAACGCCCCATCTCGCCCCGGGTCACCAGCCCCACACTGCAGATATCCTTCAGCTGCATGACGCGCCCCTCGTGGTTGAAGTAGATGTTCTCCACGTCCTCGGGCGTGCGCAGCAGCGAGGCGATGCGGATGTTGTATTCATAGTAACCGTCGCGCACCAGCATGCTCCCCGGCTCCACGTTGTTGGCTTCCAGAATGCTTTCCAGGTCGGCAATGCCCATGTCGATGCTCTCCATGCGGTCCCTGTCGGGCACGATGCGCAGCATGCGCCCCGGCACGCCGGTCATGTCGGCCATAGCCACCTGCGGCAGCTGTTCGATGCGCCGTTTCACCACGTTCTCCGCCAGTTCGCACAGGTTCAGGAACGCCTGGTCGTGGGTGTCCGCATAGGGCACGTCGTCCTTCAGTGTCAGGTTCAGGTAGAACACGGGGATGTCCGTGGCACTGGCCTTGATGGCCTTGGGCCGCACGGCATCCTTGGGCAGGCTGTTCATGGCGGCGTCTATCTTCTCGTTCACCTCGATGAAGGCCAGGTCGGTGTTCGTCCCGAACTCGAAGGACAGGCGGATGATGCCCGACCCGTCGCGCGTCTCGCTCTTCAGTTCGCTCAGGCCCGACACCTGCATGAGCTGCCTCCGCACGGGTGCCACCATCGTGTTCTCCAGCTCGCGTGCCGAGGCGTTCTCGGCACTCACCTGTATCGTAATCTGCGGAATGTCGATGTCCGGCAGCAGCGATATCGGGAGCGAGAAGTACGTCACCAGCCCGATGATGAAGCAAGCCGTAAAAGCCATCAGTACCGCAATCGGTCTATTTATCAGAAATTTTACCATAAAAATGAAGAATGAAGAATGCCAATCAGAAGTTAAGAAGTTAAAGAAGTTAGCACTCCGCTTCGCTCCGTTCAGGAGTTAAGCCAAATGCCTTACTGAATGCTATCCGAATGCAAGGAGCATATATCAAATCTTCGCGGAGCATCCGGCTTAACTTCTTAACTCCCAGCGAAGCGATAACTCCTTTAACTCCTGATTCGCATGAAGAATTAATTTTCAATTCTCAATTATCAATTACTCTCGACCGTCACCGGTGCCTCGTGCGCCAGGTTCACGTTTCCGGTTACAATCACCTGCGCCCCTTCTTCCATGCCGTCGCCCGTCACGGTATATTCCGTCAGGTTTTCCAGTCCGGTCTGCACGTAGTTCCACATCGCCTTTCCGTCCTTCAGCGTGAACACCACCTGCTTGCCCGAGCGCATCACCACCGCCGTCTTGGGTATCACCAGCTGCCCCTGCACCGAACGCTTCACGCTGACGCGCACGTTCATGCCGTCGTACAGCCGGCTTCCGTCACGGCAGACGGCCTTCACCTTCACCATGCCGTTCTCGTCGACCAGCGGGTTGATTTCGGACACACTGCCCGTCACGGCCGCCATCCCCGAAGCATAGGGCGTGATGTCCACCCGGTCGCCCCGCCCTATCAGCGGCAGTTCGCTTTCCAGCACCGTGAACGACACTTCCATGCCCTCCGTGCCGATGACCCGGCAGAAAGGCTCCGACGCGTCGGGGCGGTTGAAGGCCTTGCCCGTCAGGTTGGCCACCACGCCGTCGAAGGGCGCCGTGAGCACCGCCTGATCCAGCTCGTAGCGTGCCAGTTCGTAGTTGCTTCTGCTCTGTCCGTAGCCGCTCTTCACCTCGGCCAGCTTCTTCACCTCCTCCGGGATGTCCGCCATGCGTTCGATGGAGTACCCCTGGCCTATCAGCACGTCCTGCATCTCGAGTTCGGCCTGCCGGAGGCTGTTCTCGGCCTGCTCCAGCTTGTTCTTCAGCGTGAAGAGGTCCAGCTCCGCCAGCTTCTGCCCGCGCCTGACGCGGTCGCCGTTCTTTACGTAGACGTGTGCCACCGGCTCCGATGTCACCCGGAAACTCAGGTCGGCCTGCTGCCGTGCCTCCACCTTCCCGTTGCTCACCAGCTCGTGGTCGAAGTTCTTCCGCTCCAGCGTCATCACCGTCACCGTGTTGTTTTCCTGAGGCAGCACCGTGGCCACCCCTTCTTCCTTGTCGGCAGCCTGTTCGCCGCTGCCCCCCGAGCACGCCGCCAGCAGCAGGGCCAGCCCCATGCACCACCGGGTATATTCCGGTTTCCGTTTCCTGTTTTTCATGATTCTCAATATACTGCTATTTTTAATGGTTTGTAAAACTATTGATTTCATTCCACACTGCCAAATATTTTACTATTAAATCTTCGTAATATCACTTCAGTTGCTTCACCTCTTCCCTCATCTGCCGGATGGCTGTAGACATCACCTTCGGCTCCTTCGTCAGCACCACGCGCTTCATTTCCTCCAGCTTGTCGGGATGCCGGTATTCGGGCAGGGCGTAGAGCTTGGCCAGCAGGTAGTAGGGATAGATGCGGTTCGGCAGCAGGTGGATGGCCTGAATGAAGCATTCCTCTGCCCGGTCGTATTCCTCCATCATCTGATAGTTCTTGCCCATGATGTTCAGCACCATCGGGTCGCAGGTGTACCGACGGGCTTCTTCCAGTGCCAGGTTCGACCCGAAGTCACCTCCCAGCCGGTGCTGGATGTGACCGTATTCAAAGAGAAAAGCCCCCTTCTTCATCATGAGGCAGCGGGAACTCAAGTCATAATATTCCGGCAAGGCCGCTTTGTCCGCCTTCATGCGGTAGAGTATCCGTGCCTCGGCCCAACGGCGCCCGTACCGGCTCTCAGCCTCCCAGCCTATATAATCACAGTCGGCAAACATGACCCACAGCCCGGTACAAAAGGGTAACACCAAGCACACAAGCGGTCCCCAGAAACAAGCGGCCAGCAGCACGATGGCCGCCACCACGAAGCCGGGCAGATGCATCGGATAGGAGAAGAAGGCAAAGACCATCAGCGAAACCAGCGCGCCCATGATGCCATACCGGCCACGCCGCCAGGCCGTGTACAGGCACACGCCCAATACGCACAGCACCACCAACAACGCAGGTATCCCCCACGTAGCAGCCAGTTCCAGATACTCATTGAAGGCATACTCCGGACTGCCCGCCACACGTTCCTCCCATTCGGCATACTCGCCCGCGGCGAAATAGCTGCTCTGCGCCTCGCCGTATGCGGCGGCAAAGCTGTCGGGATGGCCTGTCCAGGGATGGGCCGCAATGGCCCGGCAGGTCATCTTCCACAGAAACAGGCGTCCCAGTGCCGAGTCGGGCTTCAGCAGGAACATTCCGGTTGCCGCGGCCGCCACGACCAACACAACCGCGGCTATCAAAGCAATGCACCGTCCGCGCCACCTTCGCCACACCAGCACCCGGTACCGCCTGTAATACCGCCAGGACCCATCGCGCTGCCACCACACCAACACACAGCCTACTGCCGCCGCCAGCCAGGCCGCACGGCTCATCGTAGCGGGCAACACCAGCAGAATCAGTACACCTGCCGCACCGGCCCACTTCCAGTTGTGAAAGCCATAATCATAGCCCTTAAAACTGCTGTGCCAACATTGCATGTAGCGGTTCAGGCACAGCGGCAACACCATTGCCAGGTAGCCGCCATACGGACCGGGGTTGAAGAAAGCTCCCGTCATCGCATAGTGCGAATGCCCCGAAGCCACCGTGCCATACAGCTGGCAAAGCCCCCATACCGCCTGCACCACACCCATCGTCATCAGCGCCCACGAAGCTGCTACACTGAACCCACCGAATGCCATATCCAGCCCTGCGTAACCAGCGCCAAACACAAGGTGTATCAACAGAGCTATCCACATGCCCGCCAGTGCGACATATATCCAGTCTGCCCACGCGGCCCACTGCCCCGCCGTCATCTCGGCAGGCAGCTCCGGCGTAGTGACACACACCACGCCCAAATACAGACAGAGCGACACATACAGGATACCCTGCACCCATTTTTCACTTCTGCATAAGACTTTCATTCCCATCTGTCTATCTTCTTTATCCATATCAGTTATTCCATATATCGGTTATTCTATCTTTTTCCATACCCTGTCCCATCGCGTCTTTCCCGTCAGCGGATCTGTGGACTTCCATATCCTGACAGCCTGCCCCACGATATATTCCTCGGGCAGCAGTCCCCAGTAGCGGGAGTCGCGCGAATCCGTGGCACGGTCGCCCGCCACGAAGTAATAACTCTTCAGGAAGCGGTAGGCATGCACCAGGCTGTCGCCCAGCAGGACACCGCCCTGCTCCGTCCGTGTCAGCGTCCGTCCCTGCTCCCATTCTATCACGTTCCGGTAGAGCCGCACGGAACGGTCGTCCAGCCCGATGCTGTCGCCCGCACGCGGCAGGTAGAGCGGACCGAACTCCGTCACCGTCCAGCCCGTCTCACGGTCGGGATAGGCGGCTACCACGTCGCTGCTGTCGGGCAGCAGGCCTTCCGTCACCAGCCGGTTCAGGCGGTCTTGTGCCTCCACATTCCCCAGGTCGTGCGGCCAGCCGCTCACCCGATAGCGGCCGTCCACGATGCGCAACGTGTCGCCCGGCAGGGCCACGCAACGCTTCACGTAGTACAGCTTCACGTCCATCTCTATCCGCCTCCATTGCCGCGGGCAGGGATAGTTGAACACCACCACGTCGTTCCGCTCCAGTTTCCCCAGGGCCGGAAGCCTGCTTATGTCCACCTGCTTCCCCTCCAGTGCCTCGCGGACGTCGAAGATGCGCGCCCCCATCACCCACTTGTTCACCAGAATGTTGTCGCCCGGCATCAGGGCCGGCTCCATCGAGCCGCTGGGCACCTTGAACGAGGCCAGTGTCGTGACGTTCAGCCCCACCCATGCCACAAACAGCCCCACCAGTGTCATGCAGCCCGCGAACAGCACGTCCACCGCCTTCTGTATTCCTTTCGACCATCGGTTTTCCATATATCCAGCCCTCCGCATTTACAAGTCCGCCGTAAACCACTGCCTGCCGTCGCGCCAGAAGAATACCTGCTCTTCCCTCCCCTTGGTGCGGTCCCTCAGCCACAACAATGCGCCGTGCGGTGCCTCGAAGTCCACCGTCTTTCCCTCCGCCCGACACGTATCCAGCAAAGCAGTTTTTTCCGCATCATCCCTCTTCACATTATCCGCATAGACAGCCACTGAACGGTCCGATAAAAATGCCATTTCAAATATCTCAAATACTTTTATTTTCATTGAACACATTTGTCTTTTATCATATCAAAATACTTTTGTTTCATATTACCCGACACCTTATCAGGTATAAAAACATTACAAACATTCAAAGTACTATCTAACAGAAAAAAATAGGGCTTATTCAACGCCTCTATAGGAAGATTTATCTCCCTTACATTCATAACACGTATCGAATCTATTCCATATTTTTGTATTTGACATTTTAGTATTCTTTTATCATGATAATCGGCCAAGAAAACAACATTCTGTACTTCGTACGATGATTGTAAAACATCAATAGCATAGTCAATACACTTTTCACAATTCAATTCTGAAAAACGACAAATAAAAAGTTTATCAGATCCATTTTGTCTGAATAATCTCTTTAAATTCTTAACACATTCATCGTTATCTTGAACAGCCTTCAAACTTATGCCAGCATTTTGAACGACTGCATTCCAATTCTCCATGATTGAGATACAATTCTTAGTATCATCCTTCAAAACTCGGTAAAGATAAGCTTGCGAATCTTTGTATCGTAAAAAAAAGATGGATAAGACAACATTCATTATTATCAATACAACAACTACAACAAAGAGAAATATTTTCATACAATTAAGGCATTTCAATTTGAAACAAGACTAAAACAGGATTGTCATCTTCTTTTAACTTCAGCATCATTTTTTTATCCTTGAGGGTTAATTTTGAACTATTTAAAAGGAGTGAATCAGAACGATTCGGGTAATGAACTGATACAAAATAATCCTTATAAGTTCCTGTAGGAAATGCTATAGCAGGTATTTCACGAGGATTAAAGTGGGCTTCCGAACCACCTACAAGTTTTCCTGTATTTTTATTCCTATATACCACAGTCCGCATTCTGCGATAATCATTACGCAAGAAAAAAGCCTGACATGAAGTCGTTTCAAGATATTCTCCGATATAATAGTAATAATCATTTTGTGAAACTTTCATACTAAAGTCACGACCTTGCAGATTCCAATAATTCATTGGAACTTTTTTATCCTTATAATCCATAACATAAATAGCGTCCAATCTATGCAAAGAATCATTATAATGAAAAATAGTATCATTGTTATTATTAGTTATCCCAATACAACCTTCATTTTCATACAAATAGCTATATCCACCATAATTTGCCTCCATGTGAACGGTTGGAAGTCCCACACATTCCAAGGCAAAATCCTTATTTGTTACTAAAACGGTAAAATTCTTTTTATCCCTCAAATGTTCATTACCATATCCGTCCAATGTCTTAAACAAATATCCTGTCGGCAAAACGATGAAATTGTAAAAGCCAAATGGCAATTTAACTTGTTCAATATAATCACCCGTTGAAGTATAAAAAAGCAAAAAAGGATGTTGGTAAACCAACAGTCTGCGTGTGTTTCTATCATAAGCAATATCATGCAACATAGTAATTTCCCCCGGCCCTCCTCCATGCGGCAAGCGTTTAACAAATGTTCCACTACGCGAAAAAATGGCAACTCCCCCACCCTTGAAATCATCAAATACATAAATATGATTTTCCGACACAATAATCTTATATATATTACTTATAAGACTTTTATCTGTTGTTTCCAATGGAACTATACTCACATTTTTCACCAGATCCCCAAAATCAAACATTTTATTACCCAAAAACGGATTTAGATCCACAGTCACTATCGAATCAGAAACTATCGGCATCAGCTTGGTATTTTCAAGATGCAAAGTTTCTATTTCGTGTTGAGTATACGCAGAATCGTTATTGTTTCGCTCTTTACATCCACAAAAACAAACTATCAATATAGCAAATAAAAAAAGCATAACATCAAATATAAATCATTTAAGTGAGTCATTGTTAATTTCAAAAGGAGTATTGTTCTGTTCAATCCTAATGTATTCTATAAATAAAATAAAATATACGAACAATACTCCCTATAGTCTCTTTAATTTAATTCCAATCAGGAAACATTACAATTAATCACAATCCACAGATGTACAATTTTGGTTTCCATAAGGACATGTTATTTCATTTCTCCCACTTGGATTTACCTGACCATGAGAACCACCAGCACCAATATTAGCTCCACCATATCCACCTTCAACATAACCAGAATTGTATTCTTGATTTGGACAAGGTCTTATCCATTCTCTTTCATCTTTTGTTAGTCCTTGTGAAAACCATTCATTCCAGTTATTCAATTCTGAATCAGCAAGTGCTTCAATTTCATCCAAAGAAAAATGAGTCATTTCACCTTTACTATTTACAATGCTAAAGTTTACATAGCACATAACCAATACTCCCAAGCCAATTATTATACAATTTTTTTTCATATTATTCCATATTTATTTTATTATTATTCTATCACATTCCGTGTTTATCCTTTCAACGGATGAGTAAACGTGTTACTCCTTGTTCATTTTCTTAGTATTTTTACATAGACCTCCTTCTTTTTAAATTACTGAATAGAAAAAACATTACCCACAATCCTGATGTCCCACACCGCGAGCAAAAGTACCACTACCATGTATATCCGCATTTACAAGTCCGCCGTAAACCACTGCCTGCCGTCGCGCCAGAAGAATACCTGCTCTTCCCTCCCCTTGGTGCGGTCCCTCAGCCACAACAATGCGCCGTGCGGAGCTTCGAAGTCCACCGTCTTTCCCTCCGCCCGCTTCCGTCCCAGCGATTTCCACCCTT
This sequence comes from Mediterranea massiliensis, assembly GCA_958402075.1. Taxonomy (GTDB): domain Bacteria; phylum Bacteroidota; class Bacteroidia; order Bacteroidales; family Bacteroidaceae; genus Bacteroides; species Bacteroides massiliensis_D. Next base: position 11,094 of record CATXSD010000056.1, read on the forward strand.
CGGCACCGTCGTGGTAAAGCAGTTCGTATTCATCACCCGGCCACACATAGTTGTCGTCAGCCTTCGCCGTATACCGGACCAGCCTGACCGGCCGGCATGTTTCCAGCCGGAAGGTCAGGAAGCACGACGAGTCCTGCCTCGAATAGAATTCCGTCAGCCAGTTCCCGTCCGTAATGTCCCCCATCCGATGCAAAGGAGGCAGGCTGTCTACCGCCACCATGCGGATGGGTTCGCGTCCGGCCGTATCGGCAAACAGCTGCAGTTCGGAAAGCTGGATGCGCCTGCCTTGCGGAGCATGGTAACGCACGTACCGGAACGGCACCGACGTCTGCGGACGCACCTCGCCATACGTATAGCGCACCGTGTCGTCCAGACGGGCCATCAGCCGGGGACGGACAAAGCGCAGGCTGTTGTCACCCTCCAGCCGCGCCCCCACCTGACTGTATTCCCAGGCCTTCATGCGCGGCAGCACCGGCATCTTGCGGCCCAGCGTCACCCGCTCCATCCGTCCCGTGTCGGGAATCAGCCTTTCGCACACTCCGTCCTCCGTCCGTACAAATGCATACCCGGCCGCATGCAGCGTGCCGTCTCGCCGGCAGACAGGTACGTAGATCACATCCGGCTCCACATTACAGAACACGGCACATCCGTCTTCCAGCACGCCCGTATCGACCGCCCTCCATCCTCCGGGCGAGAACACGGCCAGCCACACAGGCCCCTCCGTGCCGCCCTCAAGAGGCACTTCCACCCTGTTCTGTCCGAAATAGCCCGACGTGACATCCTCCCAATAGCATCCGTCCATGCCGCCCACCGACGCACCGGTCCGTTCCGCCCATGCCAGCCGCTCGGGCCGGAACGCGTAACCATGCCGGTAGACCTTCCCCTTCTTCCGTCCGTCGTCCCGCTGTTCCGTACGTTCGGGGCGGCTCCATTCAAATCCGAAGGGGATGAAGCGCCCCGTCGTGTCGCGCACCACGTTCCACTCGTGCGAATGCTGATAGTCCGGCGAATAGACAATGAAGTCCGTGGCCACCGGAATGCCGCACGAGCGCATGGCATACAGGGTCAGGTCGCTCACCTCCCGACAGTAGCCTATGCGGTGACTGAAGAGGAAGGTTCCTCTGCGGTGGGGCACCGACAGCTCCACGTTGTACTTGTAACCTTGCCGGGCCAGTTCATCGTTCACCACCCGGCACGCCTCCAGCACGTCGCCGCTGTGGCAGGCCGAGTCGAGCAAAGCTCCGTAATAAGAGCGGTACAGCCGCCTCCAGTCAGACAGGGGCTCATCACCGATGCGATAGGGCAATATCAGTTCGCAGAAGTCATCGAACGGCAGCGTACGGTTCCACGGCCTCTCCCTCCACTCTCTGAAAGCCAGGTCGATATTCTCTATCAGATAGTCGGCCCGTATCACTTGGGCATCGTACACCTTCGGCAGGCTATGATAGTCGAACCCCTGCCACCTCCTGCGGTCCTTCCGTGCCAAGGTATCCGTACGCAGCATCTCCACCTGTACCGCCTCCAGCGTGTCCAGCTGCCATCCACCGTAAGCATACCAGCGGGGCATGTTCTCTATCAGGAAGCGTGCCGCCTCCCGCTTTAGCGGGTCGCCCTCATAGTGGGCCAGCACCCGCTCCAGTTCCCCACGGTTCGCTCCGGCAAACTCCAGAGCATAGGCAAGCCGCTTCCCGCTGTCCTCCGGCGAACAGGCGGACAGGGCAGAAAACAAAAGCAGCAGAAAGAAGTATTTCATCGGTTTTAGCATAAACAAACAATATTAATAAAGAATCCGAAAATATAGGAGACAACCTGTTATTTTAACGAATATCGGAAGATTAACGGATTGTCATCCTCTTTGATGGTGGATAAATCATCCCGCGACGCAGCCGCAGCATCATTTTTACTTTTTTCCATCAGTTTCCGCAAACCAGAGTATCTTGACATATAATTCATTTCCCTAAATTCACATTATTGATATACGATATATCGAGCTGATTCTTCTACAATTCATATAAAGCAATATTCCAGTCACCATCCGCATCTTTAAGAGAAGCGAACAGCCTGCGGTCCTCACTGTCCACAGCAATGGCGTAGACTTCCGCATCCAGTGAATAGCGTTTCACCGGTTCCCCTTGCCAGTCATACACCAACACCGTAGAAGAACGACGCCCACTCTCGCCAATGGCCTTCTCGGTGTAGAGCGCATACACATAGTTTCTTGTCGCACATATATTTATATACCCCCAAACACTATGTGAAGTCAGGTTCGCGCTGTTCATTCTACCATCCGAACTCGTCTCCGGCTGATAAGCCGGATTGCCCAACCGAAGGGAGTTCAACAAACGGATACTTCCGTCCTTAACTTCCAGAAAATCGATATTCGATGAAAAATTCAAAGAATAGGCCAGACGACAGCCATCCGGATGAGTCGCCAAATCGCCCTGGTTGGACAAGTATTTCGTATACTGGTTAAAGGCCGGATCAGCCGCATTATACACATCCACGGCGGCATCAAGCACTTGGTTGTTCTTGTCAAACAATACATATTGCAACCCCGGCTGGTACACCCCTGCTCCCAAGAAACGCCCTGCCCCCAAATGAGACAGACGCGAAAGTTGCGCTCCTTCCAAATCGTATCTTGTCAGACGAACAGGCACATACGCTTCCCCCCTGACACGCAAAGAATCCAAATCATAATCCATCACAACATGGCTCTGGTTGCTGAACACGGTAAAATGTCCTCCAACCAAACTACCGTAACATCCTGCAAGAATCTCGCCCGGCCCTTGGCCTATCCGGCCAAAACGGGTGATGTATTCGCCCGAACAGGCATCAAACAAGGTATAACTCGTTTCCATACAAAAATCATAGACGACCAGATTTTTCCCTTCACAAACCAGTCCTTCAACAACTGCCAACGAATCCTCCGGCACAAACGCATCCACCTTCCGGTCCAGCGAAACCGGTTCAGGGAATAAGTCCAGAACTCCGGCAGGGTGTTTGCTTTCGGTACATGCCTCCCACAACACTGCACCTAAGCATAACGTGGCCCAGCACAATATCTTATTTTCTTTCATCATCCTTCGTGTTTACCATTTCAACTCGTCGTATTCAAAAATTTCTTCTTTGCTTTCACCGGATAACGGATTGTCAACATACAATAAAACCGCATCCGGCGTGATGCACCAACCGGTCAACAGACTGTAACGTTTCGTAGCCAATTCACTCTCACCTATAACATTAAACTGATTATCCAATACGGTCAGATAAAGTTTCCTGCCGGCCAATATATCATTTAGTTTTTTTGACGTATTGTATTCTTCTTCTCCCACATGCAACCTTACATACATATCGCGTGCGGACAAATAGCTCACTTCATAAAAATGAGGATTCACCAGTCCGTGTTTTTCCCATTTCGTATAATCTTTCCTCGACTCACACTTCTCCGCCTTGTTTTTACAAAAGCGGCTGTCAGCTTCATGGATTTCCGTTTCGCCACTCTTCCGGTCCATCACATACACATGGGATTCTACCGGATAATTATACAGAATTTTATCAGACGTAAACGTAATGTTCGGGCGGTTCATATTGGCATAATCACCGTCCCCCACGTCCGGTATATCTACCGATGGCCGAAGGGCATAGGTTACAGGAGGAACCGAATCAGCCAGAAAGATTTCACGCACTCCGAAGGATACCGGATGTGTGGATGCGTTCCTTATGCCATAAAGTAGAGAACGACGGGCCTTGTCGTAGTATAAGTCCGTCGTAGAAATCGCATAATTACGTTCCACCATCACAGACTGGCCGGAAGACAAATCAGATGAGAGTTTTACCTTTCCCAACAATTCGCCCTTACCGTTCAGCAATAGAGCGCTTTGAGTAGCATCCACTACCCAGATAGAGTCGGGGGAACAAACCGATAAGGCTGTGATCGGACGGATGACAGCCGAACGCCCTTCTGTATGAAACGACAACTGTGTAGCTTTCCCATTCCGCAAATCGAAACGGTCCAAAGCATGCAACTTAAAATTATAGCCATACAGCCATTCTGTCGTATCCTGATAATCATCCGACAAATAATATGACTTCAAATTCAGGATACCGGCTTCGGGCAATACATGTGTTTCGATTTGTAGTCCTTCTATATTGGAGTGATTGATTCCCGTGTTTTTATTCTGTTTCGGAGAACAGGATGCAAAACAGAAAACGACAAACCCATAGATAAACATGCTCAATTTATTCATAACCGACTTTCTCTTTTAACAATTATGTGGAAACAATATACATACTATTTTTTTAATACAAATATAGTGTGTGCCACAAAATGTGACACACACCACTTTAATGGATTCATCTCCCATTAATTACAATAGGTAATATACCCACATTCAGGTCTATCCTCTGTGGAGGTCTTACATTCATTTCCTTCACCATAACCAGGACACGGAAATAGTCGATAAGGAATGTCATACTCGCGATCCGCCAATGCCTCCACATTCTCCAGCATCACGTCCGACATCATTTCCTTTGTCTGATTGGCATAAACGCCATAACCTGCCATTGCGGCAACGGCTGCTACAAGAGCAACTTTTAAAAAATTCTTTTTCATGGTACCTATCCATTTTGTTTATGTCAACGGGAATGAGCGGGAATGCCGATACCCCTAACCTCAGGCAGTTCCCACTCATTCCTTTCTTATTATCATCCTTTTCTTTCCTCCGCCTCGCCCGTCACCGTCAGCTTCAGCAATTCCTGTTCCGCATTGCTGCGTACCGTCACTTCCTTGCGGAAGTATCCCGGTTGGTCTGCCTTGTAGGTCACCCGCAGCACCAAGCTGTCGCCCGGCAAGACAGGCTTCCCGTCATACTCCGCCTGCGTGCAGCCGCACGAGGTGTGGGTGTCGAGAATCACCAGGGGACTATCACCCGTATTCTTCAGGACGAACTCCGCCGTCTGCTCCTCCCGCCAGTCAAAACGGCCCATGTCCGCTTCCGTCC
>CATXSD010000057.1 GCA_958402075.1 Mediterranea massiliensis
ACAGTATCACAACAGGAACGGCCGCGGCAAGTATCTGCCCGCCGCCGAATACAGCTTCGTCACGCAGGTCGAAGGCCGTGGCGTCTATAGCTTCTGCATGTGCCCCGGCGGATTCATTGTGCCCGCCGCCAGCGGTCCCGAACAGATTGTGGTGAACGGCATGAGTCCCAGCAACCGCGGCTCACGCTGGAGCAACAGCGGCATGGTGGTGGAGATACGGCCGGAAGACTTGGAAAATGAAGAATTAAGAATGAAGAATGAAGAATTTCTGTCGTCTTCCGACCATTCTTCATTTGGAAGCGCAGCTCCCATTCTTCATTCTTCATTAAGCATGCTTTCCTTTCAGGAACACCTTGAACGCCTCTGCTGGCAGCAGGGCAACCGCCGGCAGACAGCACCCGCCCAGCGCATGGCCGACTTCGTGAACCGCCGCCTCAGTGCCGACCTGCCCGAGACGTCGTACGCCCCCGGCCTGATTGCTTCGCCCCTGCACTTCTGGCTGCCCCCGTTCATCGCCGTACGCCTGGCCAAAGGCTTCCAGCAGTTCGGCCGCAACGCGCGCGGCTTCCTGACCAATGACGCCGTGATGATAGCCGTGGAGACCCGCACGTCGGCGCCCGTCCGCATCGTGCGCGACCGCGACACCCTGCAGCACGTCCGTCTGCGCGGCCTCTTCCCCTGCGGCGAGGGGGCTGGCTATGCCGGCGGCATCGTCTCGGCGGGTGTAGATGGCGAGCGGTGTGCCGAAGCTGCAGCACAGTATTGCGGAGGTAAATGAATATCCAAACTTTATTTTGACAGCTTATGACATCCACTCCCGAAATTGCCATCATCGACCCCAACACCTTGAGCAGTTTGGGGCTGAGCGGCCTGCTCGAAGAGCTGATCCCCGGTGCCGTCATCCGCACGTTCCCCTCGTTTGCCGCCTTCATGGACGACACGCCCGACATGTATGCCCACTACTTCATCTCATCGCAGGTGTATCTGGAGCATACGGCGTTCTTCCTGCCACGAAGGCCCAAGACCATCGTGCTGGCGGCGGGGGAGGGCAATCCGCAGCTGGCAGGTGTACTGACACTGAACATCTGCCAGCCGGAAGAGGAACTGGTGCGGAGCATCGTCCGCCTGCACGGGCATGGGCATCGGCACGGACATCCCGGCAAACTGCCTGCACCAAACGAGCTGCGGGCCAACCTGCCTGCCGGCCACGAACTGACGGCCCGCGAGATAGAGGTGCTGGTACTGGTCGTCAAGGGATTCATCAACAAGGAGATAGCCGACCGGCTGAACATCAGCCTGACCACCGTCATTAGCCACCGCAAGAAAATCACGGAGAAGCTGGGCATCAAGTCTGTCTCGGGCCTCACCATCTATGCCGTGATGCGCGGCTATGTGGAGGCGGACCAGATCTGAACCGTCTTTTTCCCCTTAATTTCCTCATAAGTGAGGATTGTGTGTCCGCAGGATTTGTCCTTACTTTGCGGCCGGAAATAAACAAGATGCAATGAAAAGACCTATCCTGACCCTCACCGCGCTGCTGGCATTCGGAGCAACAGCGACCGTCCGGGGCGAAGAAGTGCCCCAGGATACTACCAAAGTGGTAGATATTGAAGAAGTGGTAGTTATCGCTACTCCCAAGGAAAACAGCCGCCTGCGCCAACAGGCCCTCTCGGCCACGTCGCTTTCGCAGGCCGACATGCGGAGCAATGCCGTCCGCTCAGTCAAGAGCCTGTCGTCGCTGGTTCCCAACCTCTTCATTCCCGACTATGGCTCGAAGCTGACGACCTCGGTCTATGTGCGTGGCATCGGATCGCGTATCAATACGCCGGCTGTAGGCCTTTATGTAGATAACATCCCTTTCATTGACAAGTCGGCTTTCGACTTCAACTATTCCGACATCGAGCGCATCGACGTGATGCGAGGCCCGCAAGGCACGCTCTACGGGCGCAACACGATGGGTGGCCTGATACGTGTCTTCACCAAGTCGCCCTTTACCTATCAGGGAACGGACCTCATGCTGAGCGCCGCCACCTACAACAACTACAAGGCCAGTGTGAGCCACTACCACCGCATCAGCCCGAAGTTTGCCTTCTCCACCAACTTCTTCTACGAGCACAAGGGAGGCTTCTTCAAGAACTCTTACTTGAACGAGCGCGTGGACAAGGACGACGAGTTCGGCGGTCGCTTCCGTGCCATCTACCTGCCCAAGGAGAACCTGAAGCTGGACTTCACCCTGAATTACGAATATACCAATCAAGGTGGATATCCGTATGAATACACTGGCGTGACCAAGGGTGAGGAAGATCGTGCCGACTACATTGGCCGCATCGCCTATAACCACAAGAGCGGCTACAGGCGTAACCTGCTGAACGGCGGACTCAACCTGGAGCATCAGGCCGACGACTTCATCCTGAGCAGTGTGACGGGTTTCCAGTTTCTGGACGACCACATGGACCTGGACCAGGACTTCACGGAACAGAACATCTATACCATGATGCAGAAGCAGAATTCCAAGACGGTGAGCGAGGAACTGGTACTGAAGTCCAAGCCCGGCCGCCGCTGGCAGTGGACCACAGGTGCCAGTGCTTTCTATCAGTGGCTCGATACCGATGCACCCGTTACCTTCCACGACGACGGCCTGGCATGGCTCAATGCCCTGACCAACGACAATGCCAACAAGTACCTGCCCACCATCTCGCAGGGACCCATGACAATGCAGTTCGTCTTCAGTGATCTCATCGGTGGAAGTACGTTGCCTATTAGTGGAATGTTCAAGACGCCGGTGTTGAATGCGGCCCTTTTCCATCAGTCGACCTTCAATGATCTCTTTGGTGCCGAGGGACTGTCGTTCACTGTCGGCCTCCGTATGGACTACGAACGCCTGAAGCTGGACTACAATACGGGATGTAGCTACACTCATGCTTATTCGCTGAGCGGTGAACTGAAACCCATGGGCATGACCATTCCGATGGTGAAGGAAACGACTTTTGAACAGAATCTTTCCTATCGGGGTAGCCTGACACATGACTACATCCAGCTGTTGCCCAAATTCTCCCTGCAATATGACTTCGACCGTCGCAACAATGTCTATGTCACCGTTTCCAAAGGCTATCGTTCTGGAGGCTACAACATACAGATGTTCAGTGACTTGCTGCAGAACGACATGCGCAGTGCCAATATGGGCGATGTTGCTCAAGCTACTATCCCCGTTGTCGAGGGCGTGGCTATGATTGACGAAGCGACTAAACAGAAGGTTATCGGCATGCTGAACGGTATGGCGCAGAAGGCCGAAACCGATGTGCAGGAGGCCACTCTCTACCGCCCTGAATACTCATGGAATTACGAAGTGGGCTCGCACCTCACCCTTCTGGACGGCCGTTTGCAAGCTGACCTGGCCGCTTTCTACATGGATACGCGCAACCAACAGATTTCTCGTTTCGCCGCCAGCGGCCTGGGACGCATCACCGTCAACGCCGGAAAGAGCCGTAGTCTGGGAGCGGAAGCCGCCCTGCGTGCCCAACTGACTGACGCCTTGAGCCTGAGCGGCAGTTATGGCTATACGTACGCTACGTTTACCGATTATGTGGTGAGCAACGAAGTGAATTATAACGGAAAGTATGTACCTTTTGTACCCAAGCACACCTTCAACGTAGGCGGGCAATACATCTTCGCCATGAAGGCAGGCGCCTGGTTAGACAACATCACCCTTGATGCCCACTACAAAGCTGCAGGTCGCATCTACTGGACTGAGGCAAACAATGCCAGCCAGGCTCTCTATGGCACACTGAACGGGCGGTTGAGTGTCAATAAGGGCAACGGTCAGATTGCTTTATGGGTAGACAATGCACTGAACAAACGCTACCAAGCCTTCTGGTTCGAAACCATGAGTCGTGGTTTTGCCCAGATGGGACGCCCCATACAGGTAGGCATCGACCTGCGCTGCCGGTTTTAGTGAAGTCATTCGTTCATGGCTCCGCAATGCGGGCACACTCCTTTGTGCATCAGCTTGCCGCCGCAACGCCCACAACGGTAGCGCGGAGTGTGGACCGAATGCTTCAGTTTTCGGATGAATATCCAGATGAAAGCGCCCAGAAAGAAATAACCTACATAGAGATAGGTGGTCAAGATGAAAAAGAAGTAGCAGAAGATGCATGCTGATGCCAGCCCCAGCAGGTAGGATAAGGCTGCCATGGGCGAGAGCTGGCGGAAAAGGTCGTCGAGCACGGCCAGCAGTACAATGACGAACATCCATAACCCCGTCAAAAATAGGGAAAGAACGAATGGCACCTTGAAAGGTGACAGCGTGGGGTTGTAGTAGAAATGCTCCCATGTCTCGGGTACGAAGACCTGCATCGATTCATAAACCGTTGCGCAGAAGGCCATCAGCAGGCATAGGGCCAGCGGATACAGGCTGTCGATATCGTTGAAGTACACCAGCTGGAGTTGCTTGCGGCGGAAGGCCCGTACCAGCCAGACGGCTACGAAGATGGCAAAGACGACGATGAAGTACGAGGCATGGGTGTCGCTGAACACGTAGATGGCTTGCGAAATACTGTCCGTAGGTACGAAGGCATGCTTCAGGTCGGCTTCACGAAGCCAGCCCTGTACATCCTGCGAGTGGGCCAGCTTCACCCAGATGGAATCGACAGAATCGGTGGGATGGACAGCAAATTCGGCAACCACTACGCGGTCGCCCTTGTGTAGCATGTAATAGGCATCCTTTACGGGTAGCAGTTGGAGGGGTACGGAATCGGTCCGCACTTCCAGATTGGCGTCCCATGTGTAGTGACGTTCGTACAGGTAAGTCAGCGAGTCGCGTACCCGCTGCTCCAAGTTTTCATCTTCCAGATTGGGGTGTGGGTAGTGGCAAGAGGAGAGGGAGATAATGAGCATGAGGATGATTGCCCCACACAAATCAGCTTTTAATCCTGCATTCCATATGTCCTTATGATTCGTTCCCATAAACTTTCATTTGGCAGTTTTTGCAATCAAATTCCAGCCGGAAACGGCGTCCGTCGTTTCCTAACAGGTAGTAGGGTTCCCGATAGGGGGAGCGGCCTTTCTGATGGACAGGACACCAGCCCATGCTATAGCGCAGGCAATGGCGACAGAACATCAGCACCGCTTTTGAGGGCGATTCCTTTTCATAGGCGGGTGCGATGCTCTTTACCCCATGATCCAGATAGAAGCGGCGTGCCTGATCGTTCATCACATTGCCCAGATAGGTCAGTGTTTGTACGGGGTAGGTATGATGTGTCGGTTTCCATACGGCCAGTTCGCGACGGTAATTGATACGGCGTGCGGCAGTCAGACGGTCCACCACTTGCCTGCGCCATTCTGCCACGACTGATGACGGTATGAACCAGTTCCCAGCTAAGTTGATTTCGGCAGGTTCTGTCAGCTCGTAGGGAGTGTTTCCCAGTCTGGCCAGCTGTGTACGGAGATTTTCGGCCTGTGGTGTACGGGCTTGTTCTTTGGTGTGGTCGAAGGCCAGCGTAACGCCGTGGCCATCCTCATCGTTCACTGACAACGAAAAGCCGAAAGCGTTTTCCTCCAGTGTCAAGCGGATGCCTATCTTCCTTTCGGCCGACTTGCGTGCCAGGGTGCGTTCGAACTCCTGGTCCTGGTTGCGGAAGAGTGGTGTACGTGGTTTGATGCGAGGCACGTTGCCTGCCGGAAAGAGCTTGTTGCCCTCTACGCGATTGATGCGGAATCCTTGCAGGCGTCCCTGTTCGTCAAGGTAGCAGACGCCGTCGCCATTGTGGAAAGGTTTGATTCCTGCTACGCTCAGCCATCCTCCGCGCTGCTCTTTCAGGGTGCCCATGGCTTCGCCCAACGACTTGGGAGTGTCGAACGAGGCGATGTTCTCTCCCCTTCCTTCCAGAAAATAATGTGTGAATCCACGGCTGAAACTTTTTTCGGGCTGAGGCTGGAAGTCGAACCGACAGGTACCTGATGAGGCACGGATGTATTCACTCCTTCGCTTCAGAATCGTGTCGAGGCGCTGGCGATAGGCGGCCGTTACATTTTTTACATAGGTTACGTCCTTCAGTCTTCCTTCTATCTTCAGCGAGGTGGCTCCTGCGTCCAGCAGCTGTTCCAGCATGTCAAGGCGGTTCATGTCCTTTAGCGAGAGCAAGTGCTTGTCTTTGACTACCACTTGTCCGTCGGCATCTACCAACGAGAACGGAAGGCGGCAAAATTGAGCGCATTCCCCCCGGTTGGCACTGCGTCCGAAGCAGGCTTGGCTGGCGTAACATTGGCCGCTATAGCTCACACACAAGGCTCCGTGTACAAACACTTCGAGCGGCGTGTCGGGGCAAGCCTTATGGATGGCGGCTATTTCATTCAGAGAAAGTTCTCTAGCCAACACTACTTGTCGGAAGCCCGCTTCTGTCAGAAAGCGCACCTTTTCAACCGTGCGGTTGTCCATCTGGGTGCTGGCATGTAGCGGGATGGGAGGCAGATTCAGTCGTGTCAGGCCCATGTCCTGTACAATAAGCGCATCTACACCTTTTTGATACAGTTCCCAGATCATAGCCTCTGTCTCTTTCAGCTCTTCGTCCTTCAGAATGGTGTTTACTGTCACGTAGATGCGCACTCCGTAGAGGTGTGCATAGTCCGTCAGCCGTTCGATGTCCTCCATCGAGTTGGTGGCAGCTGCTCTGGCTCCGAATTTGGGTGCACCGATGTACACCGCATCGGCTCCATGGTTTATGGCTTCGATGCCACACTCCAGGTTGCGTGCCGGAGCCAGCAGCTCTATTTTTCTGGGTTCCTTCTTCATCATTCAATCTCGTTGATGTTGTATGGTGTTTCCTGATAGACAAAGTAGTTCAGCCAGTTGGAGAAGAACAGGTTGGCATGTCCTCTCCATCGTACGACTACTCCCTTTTGAGGGTCGTTGTCCTTATAGTAATTCTTTGGCATGTCAATCGGCAGTCCTTTGCTTAAGTCTCGCCGGTACTCCGTGTCCAGTGTCAAAGGTGAGTATTCTGAGTGGCCAGTCACGAAGAATTCTCGTCCTCCGCGTGCCATGACCATGTAGACTCCTGCTTCGTCTGATTCGGAGAGCAGTGTCAGTTCCTTCACCTTTAAAATATCTTCCCGCTTCACCTCCGTATGGCGGCTATGTGGTACGTAGAACACATCATCGAACCCTCGAAAGATGGGGTGTAGCGGTTGCAGGGGACGGTGTTCGAAGATGCCGAACATTTTTTTCTCCAACGGATATTTGGGTATGCCGTAATGGTGATAAAGTCCCGCTTGAGCTGCCCAACAGATGTATAGAGTGGACGTCACGTGTGTCCGTGCCCAGTCGAATATTTCTTGTATTTCGCTCCAGTAGGTTACCTCTTCGAACTCCATTTGTTCCACGGGCGCTCCTGTGATAATCATTCCGTCATACTTCTCGCTCTTCATACGTTCGAAGTCCGTATAAAATGCCTTCATGTGTTCAATGGGTGTATTTTTGGACGTATGGCTTTTTATCTTCATGAAAGCTATTTCTAACTGGAGGGGGGTGTTGGATAGCAACCTGATCAAATCTGTTTCTGTGGTTATTTTCAGGGGCATCAGATTGAGAATGACTATTTTCAGGGGACGGATATCCTGACGCGTAGCTCGTGAGTTGTCTATGACGAATATATTTTCCCGCTTCAACAATTCGATAGCGGGCAGTTTGTCGGGGAGGTTAAGTGGCATGGCTTATTCGTATTTATATTTTGGGTCAAAGATAATGTAAACCAAGGGAAACGCAAAGCCGAACACAAAGTTTTCATTCTTTCTACCTTTGTATAATTGTTATGGGAAAATATATTTCTTGTAAGAAAAGTGAGTTTTTGTTTTTTTAATAATAAATCTTTTATAAATTTGTGCAATTTAAAATTTTTATTAACAATTATAACTATTATGAATGCACACTTGATAAGAATATTGACGGTATTCATTATGGGCTTCTGCCTGTTTCTGGGTGGAGCTTGTTCAGGAGAAAACAATGTGATTAATGAAAAGTCTGATTTGATTCCCATTACTTTTTCGGGAACGCTCCTTTCGCAAACCAAAGTAAACGCAACGTCTTTTGAAACAGGAGATGTAGTTGGTTTGTATGCAACTTTGTCGCCGGGAACGCTCAAAGACAAAAGATATATTGATAATTTGAAACTGACGTTTGGTAGCGGGAGCAACTTTATTCCTGCCAAAACTGTATTTTATCCTGAAGGAGATGCAGCGTTGGATTTTGTGTGTTACCATCCTTATCAAGAGAATGGCGTGGAGGAGGGAAACGATATGCTGTCTGTCAGTGTACAGGTAGACCAGCGTACTGAAGAAAATCTTTCGCAGAGTGATTTCTTACTGGCTAAAAGAAATAGTGTAGAAAGTAGCATGGAAGCGGTAGATCTGAACTTTGCGCATAAATTTTCCAAACTGAAAATAGTCTTGGTGCCTGGTGAGGGCGAAGACTTGGAAGAAATTCTGGCAAATGATCCTCAGGTTGTGTTGACAGGCACTTATACGCAGGCCGATTATCATCTGGCCGATGAGAGTGTGGGTGGTTTGAAGGCTGTAGCTGATATTTTGCCTTATGGTTCCTGGAGTATCGACGGGGAAAGGTTGATAGGGAAAGAGGCTATTATTCTTCCGCAGGAATTGACGGCTGAAGGGCAGAGCATCTTGTTGGAGTGGAATGGCAGGATACATACCTACAGTATGCCGACAGTGAGTATGGAAGCGGGGATGCAATGCGAAATCGTTGTGACTGTAACGCAAAGTGGAAATGAAACGCTGACAGGAATTGCAGGGACAATAACGGACTGGACTGAAACGGAAGGAGGAGCGACAGATAATATGGCAGATAATGTCGCTATCCATACGGCAGCCTTGTCCTTTGGGGTGTCAGAAGTGTATCGTGTATATTGTGAGGGACGCCCAGTGGCGGATATTTGTCGGGAATATCTGAAGTCGGATGCATTGACCTCCCGTGCGATAGTGGCCTATCCGTTGGTCGCTGAAACAGAGGTGCCAGATTTGACCAATGGAATAGTGCTTCAACTGTTGGATACGGAAGATGCACTGTGTGGAGGTGTACTTCGATGGGATGTGGAGGCAAATAGCTTTACGTATGAGCCGAGTGACAAACCTGCGGTAGAACGGTTCTATGTAAAAGCTGACGGGACTTTGGATTTGGTCTCGGCAGAAGGGGCTGTAGCTTGTAATATTGTCGCTCTGACAATACGTGATGTGCGGGAGAAAGTCATGCAGACGTATCCTGTCGTTAAAGTTGGTACTCAATATTGGATGAAGGAAGATCTTCGGGCTACCACTTACCGTGATGGAACCCCTCTTGCCTTATTGGAAGATTTGGGTGTAGGAGCGGGATACTTTAAACCGGCCGATTACGATTATTTCTTTTATAATGGTGAGGCAGTATTGGCGGGAGAACTGAGTCCTGAGGGCTGGACGTTGCCCACCGAACAGGATTGGGATACGTTGAAGGGTTATGTCGGTGACGATGCCGCATTATTGAAGGCGGGCGAATGGGGGCTTGCCGTAGGTGAAATGGGAGAAGTGCAGTCGGGTAACAATTTGACAGGTTTCAGTGTGTATGCCAACGGGACTTGGTTGGATGGAAAGCATAACAACGATGGAAACCTGAACGGCTATTGGAGTATGGAGAACGGAGGGGATGGCATTGCTGAGAAAATCATATTTTTTACGGGTGGAAGCAGTGGTTTTTATATGTCTGATGCTATGATGAGGGGGAAGGACTATTACAAGGCGTTGTCTATCCGTTGTATTAAGAAATAGTTTTTACAATAGAAAAGTTTATGAAATCTTTCTTGAATTATGGAAGTTGTCTACTGATAGGCTGGTGGATGGCTATGTCAATATTGACTTCTTGCGTTAATCAGATTGCCGAGGAAGTGGAGGTAGGTACAGTTCCTATCAACTTTTCTGTACAGGTGCAGAAAGCTGGTACCAAGGTAACGGGCACGGCTTTTGACAGTGGTGACGAAGCCGGTCTTTTTGCCATGCTCAGTTCGGTTGATATAACAGGGCAGCGTTACATTGATAATCTGAGACTGGTGTGCGACGGGACCGATGCGTTGATACCCGAACGGGAAATTTTTTATCCGGAAGGGGAAAGCTCATTGGATATGTTCAGTTACTATCCTTATCAACCTTCAGGTGTGGAAACAGGTAAAAATCAGATGGTTGTCTCGGTAAAGGCCGACCAGAGTAGTGGAAATAATTTTTCTCTTTCAGATTTTCTGGTAGCAGAGGCACCTCAGGTGAAAAGTAGCCCGGATCCGGTAGAGTTAACATTTCAGCATAAATTCTGTAAGATAGAGTTGATGTTGGTACCATCGGAAGATGAGGATATAGACGATTTGTTAGAGGCAGATCCCAGAATCATTGCCAGCGGATTCTATACAACAGCTACATATGATTTTTTGACTGGTACTTTCGGGCAGTTGTCTGATCCGGCCGACATAATACCTTATGGCGAATGGAAGAAAGAAGATGGTTGCCTGACGGGGAAGGAATTTATCGTGGTGCCCCAAGGTGAGCCGGATGGCAGTCAGCTATTTACGATGGAATGGAATGGGAAAGTGTATGTCTGCCCGATGCCTGATGTTGACATGCAGAGTGATGTAGTTTGTGAAATTAGTATCAATGCCTTTCAGTCGACCAGCCATACATTGAGTGGAGCGGTGAGTAGTATTAAAGAATGGGGCACTGTTGAAAAGGGGGAGGGCGACACGCAGGTAGCTCTTTCATCTGTAAAGACAGCGGCACTTTCGTTCAAACCTTCCAAAGTTTACAGGGTGTATTTGAATAGTACGGCTGTGGCTGAAG
This sequence comes from Mediterranea massiliensis, assembly GCA_958402075.1. Lineage (GTDB taxonomy): Bacteria > Bacteroidota > Bacteroidia > Bacteroidales > Bacteroidaceae > Bacteroides > Bacteroides massiliensis_D. Next base: position 10,861 of record CATXSD010000057.1, read on the forward strand.
TCTGTAAGGAATACTTGCTGTCGGAGGAATATGGACTGGATACGCAGGCTTTGGTCGCTTATCCTGTAGACAACGAACAGGCGGACTTGACAAAAGGCATTGTATTGCAATTGCTGAATACCGACCAGCCGTTGCATGGAGGAAACATCCGATGGGACGAAGGCGGAAACACGTTTGGTTATACTCCTGGAACAAAGGAACCGGTAACGGAATTTTATATTGACAGCAGTGGAAATATATGTTTGGAGAAACCGAAAAATGTTGCAGATATCAACATTAGCTGTTACACCTTGAGAGATATACGTGGAGGAGAACTGCAAACATATCCGATAGTAAAGGTGGGTTCGCAATATTGGTTGGGAGAAGATTTGCGTGCCAGGCAATATACGTGGGCAGAAAAGGTTTTGGAACAGGTTTCCCAGTTGGGTGAGCCAGGTTATCTGATATCCAAAGGCTGTTATTTCTATACAGGCGAAGCGTTATTGGCTGGTGAAATTGCCCCTTATGGCTGGCGAATACCGATCCGACAGGATTGGGACCAGCTTATGGATTATGTGGGTCAGGATATGTCACGGCTGAAGGGAGGAACATGGAAAGGCTTTGATGCTTCGGATACGGTCTATCCGGCTACTGATGAAACGGGATTGGCGATTTTGCCCAACGGATTATATATTTTCAATGCAGAAGGCAAAACGACGCACTATAATTGGCAGACTACTGCTGCTTATTGGGTAGGAGGGAATACCCCTTGTACATTGACCGACGAATCTATCATGTTGATGGGAAATAGTAATGAAGTCAGTGTGGGCGGCAATCATCCTAAGGGCGAGGAATGCTATGCGGGACTGTCCATTCGTTGTATAAAAGAGTAAAAACAGGCATTGCATGTTTGCCTGGAATTCTGCCAGGTAGATGACTGGCGCATCGAGAAAATTCTGTTATCTTTGCTCTTGATAACTGGATTTGTCGCTTTGCGGCGAGAAGTCTTTAACAAGGATTTTTATGAAAAAAGGTATGTATTTGTTGGCCGGTGTACTGGTCGTTTCTCTGCTGGGAGCCTGTGGGTCTGCGCAGAAGAAGGCATCGGCCGAAGAAGAAGGACAGGTTGTTTTTGCCTGCATGGATAGCACCACGATGGAACGTGGTGGAGTCAAACTGACGTGGATCAAGGACAATGCCAAGGAACGTCTGATGCCCTTGAGCCTTTTTGGCGATGTGCCCAAAGCATTGGTTGATAGTCTGGGTATAGCTGACGGCATTCCGTCATCGATCAGCTGCTTCTTGATGGAGGCCGATGGCAAGTACATTTTGTTTGATACCGGCAATGGAGCTTCAGACAGTCGTCTGATGGATGGGTTGGCGTCAGTGGGTGTTTCACCATCTGACATTGATTATCTGTATCTGACTCACTTTCATGGAGACCACATCGGGGGGATGATGAAAGGAGACAGTGTGGTGTTCTCCCAAGCCGAGGTATATGCCGCGCGTCAGGAGTACGAGGGTTGGATGCAGATGCCCGATGAACAGAAGGCGCAGGTGGTTCGTACAATGGAAGCCTATAAAGACCGTCTGCACTTGTTTGAATATGGCGATACGTTGCCCGCACGGGTCGTAGCTTTGAATGCTGAGGGGCATACGCCCGGCCATACGGCCTATCAGGCTGGAGGATTTCTCATCGCAGGCGACTTGATGCATGGGGCCGCCCTTCAGCTGGTGCGTCCCGATATCTGTGCTTCTTACGATATGGATCCGCAGAAGGCGGTTCGTTCCCGCAAACATTATTTGGAGTATGTGCGTGAACATCACCTGCTACTGGCGGGCATGCACCAGCCTGCCAAAGGATTGAAGTAAGTGGAGGCTTATGATAAAATAAAAAGGGATGTACCGAAGTACATCCCTTTATTTTTTCTGAATAGGATTGTATTATGCTCCCGGGTGAATTGCTTCAGAAGGACAAACATCTGCGCAAGTACCGCACTCTGTGCAAGCTTCGGGGTCGATAGAATACTTGTCACCTTCAGAGATAGCGCCTACCGGACACTCATCGATGCAAGTGCCGCAAGCAATACAATCGTCACTAATTACGTAAGCCATTTTCGTTAGATTTTAAATTATTATTAGTACTAATTACAAGTGGCAAAAATAATGCTTTTCCACATTGGTTGTTGCCTTTGGATAGTTTTTTTGTTCTAATTTGTTTGCTTTCTAAATAAGAGGGACCTTCAAGGGGTTGAATATTAATACAATTCAAGTCCCAAGGCATCTTTCAACTTCAGTAAGGCTTCGTTCTTTTGTGCCATCATTTGGAACTTCTCCACCCGTCCGTAGGCATGGGGCTTTTCGTCGGGAGCGCTGATGCGTACGGTCATGGTCACCTTCCTGTTTTTCAGACGCGTGCGCAGATAGTTCTGTATGGACGGAACCAGAGCGTTGAAGTCTTTGGCGATAAGATCGTTGTCTACGGTCACTTCAAAAGTGGTGTCGTTCAGCAGGGTAGGATGCATGTGGCGCATGCGTTTGGCAATGGCTACTTGTTCGTTGGGCAGTTGTCCGGCATATTCCTGCCAGTAGTAATTGACATCACGTTCGTTGAAGATGTAGTCTTCCTCGGGTTGCTGGGGAGCGGGTGTTGGCGCGGTCGTAGTAACAGCTACCTTTTCGGTGGAGGAGGCTGATGTTTGCGGATGTTGTTTGATGGACACTCCCAATCCGCCCATTTTCATGACGGGAATCTTTTTTTCTTCCTTTTCCTTGGCCAACAAGCTGGCGGCGACGGACGGCGGCGTCTGCTGGCGGGGAGGCTGCTGGACGGTCGTTGTCGGTTGGGCAGTTGGGGCGGGCTGTGCCTGCGGTGCGGGTGTCGGAGCCTGTTGAGGCTGCTGGGTAGGAGCTGCCTGCTGGTTGAATATGGGTTTGATGACTTGTTTAGGGCTACGCCCTCCACTGATGGCTTCTTCCTCGCCCGACGTGATTTGTGCCAGCTGTATCAGCGTCAGTTCTACCAGCAGGCGTTTGTTTTTGCTTGTGCGGTAGTTCAGGTCGCAATCGTTGCATAGTTTCATGGCACGGTAGAGGAAGGGCAGAGGGCACTTTTGCGCCTGTGCCTGGTAGCGGTCGCGGATGCTGGCGCCCACCTGAAGCAGGGGGAGGGTGGAGGCATCCTTGCTGACAAGCAGGTCGCGGAAGTGGGACGACAGGCCGGTGATGAAGTGATTGCCATCGAAGCCTTTGTTCAGCACTTCGTTGAACAGCAGCAGGGAGTCGGGCACTTTGTTTTCCAGAAAGTAGTCGGTCAGGCGGAAATAATATTCATAGTCGAGTACGTTCAGATTCTCGATGGCATTCTGATAGGTGATGTTCCCGCCTGTGAAGCTGACCACCTGGTCGAAGATGGAGAGGGCATCGCGCATGCCGCCGTCGGCTTTCATGGCGATGACGTTCAAGGCTTCAGGCTCGGCCGTCACGCCTTCCTTGGAAGCTACGTAGGCCAGATGGGCCACCGTATCTTCTATACTGATTCGATTGAAATCGTAAATTTGGCAACGCGACAGGATGGTGGGGAGAATTTTGTGCTTCTCCGTAGTGGCCAGGATGAAAATGGCATGGCGGGGCGGCTCTTCGAGCGTCTTGAGGAAGGCGTTGAAGGCCGAGGTGGAGAGCATGTGTACCTCGTCGATGATGTAGACTTTGTATTTCCCTATCTGGGGTGGGATGCGGACCTGCTCGACCAGCTGGCGGATGTCGTCCACCGAGTTGTTCGACGCGGCGTCCAGCTCGTGTATGTTGTACGAACGCTGTTCGTTGAAGGCCTTGCACGACTCACATTCGTTGCAGGCCTCACCGTCGGCAGTGGGGTGCATGCAGTTGATGGTCTTGGCAAAGATGCGGGCACAGGTCGTTTTACCGACTCCTCGCGGGCCGCAAAACAGATAGGCGTGTGCCAGTTTGCCGGTGGCGATGGCGTTTTTCAGAGTAGTGGTCAGGGCGCGTTGGCCGACGACCGATTCAAACGTCGTCGGGCGGTATTTTCGGGCCGATACAATATAGTTCTCCATTTCTTGTCTGCGTTACATGATGTGCAAAGATAGTGCAAACCGAGTGAAGTTCAAAGCGAAAACCCTGTTTTCGGCTTTAACTTCCGAGGTGCCGCCTATTTTCTGAAAAGATAGTGCAAACCGAGCGAAGTATGAAAACGAAAACTTTGTTTTCATGTTTTTCTTTTCAGTTATTCGTCTTATCTTTGTGCCACAAAGTTTTTTTGGTTCAATCATAAACGAATAGACACAGAGATGGGCAGATTGGTTTCACTTTGGCTTTTCATCCGGCGGCACAAGTATCTGATTACGGTCGGAGTGTTTGGCTTCATCATCGTCTTTCTGGACGAAAACAGCATCATTCGTCGCATGAAGTATGCGCACGAGGAGCAGGTGCTGCGCAGCGAGATAGAAAGATACCGGCAGGAGTATGAACGCAGTACGGAGCGGCTGGGCGAATTGGCGGTCGATTCGGGGGCTATCGAGCAGGTGGCGCGCGAAAGGTATCTAATGAAGAAACCGAACGAGGATATTTATGTGTTTGACGATAAAGTGGGGGATTGAGTGATGAAGCAATTGATGCAAGCCTTTATGGTAGTGGGCGCTGTGATGGTGCTTACGGGTGCGGCCGTCTACATAACAGGTTGGGCGCTGGCGCCTTATGTCTATACGATTGGGGCGGCCTTGTTTGCCGTGGCGCAGATCAATACGCCTGCGCGGGCGCAGAGCATGGCTATCCGGCGGTTGCGACGTCAGCAGATTTTTGGGGCAATCATTCTGGTGCTCACAGGGGCCTTTATGCTCTTTACGCATGGCAATGAGTGGATTGTCAGTCTGACTATTGCGGCGATTCTCGAGCTTTATACTTCCATCCGTATTCCACAAGAAGAAGCAAAGGAGCTGGACGAACATTGATTCGCCCATTATTTTTCCTTTTTGAGGTGTGCACATTCTCTTTCCGCCCCGTGCACATTCTCTTTCCGTCTTGTGCACATCCTGCTTTTTTCATGTGCACATTCTCTCTGTAGTTCTTGCACGTTGTTTTCCTCTCTCCAAAGCATTGCTTTCTTGGTTGTAAGTCGCCGTTTTCTTTTCCGTAACTGTAATTGTAACGCGCGCGCATTGCGCCCGCGTGAAATATTATAATGTGT